>DASVQH010000269.1:0-8252 GCA_036389195.1 Solirubrobacteraceae bacterium | reverse complement strand
ACCCGGACGCCCTCCGGGAGCTCCACGTCGTCGCCCCCGCCCATGAGCTCCCACCGGTGGCGGCCGGGCCCCATCGGCAGGGTCACGGCCGGCCGCGCCGCGTCGCCGAGGAAGTGGACCCACCGGGGCAGGTCCACGCCCGCGTCGACCTCCGCGTCCACCACCAGCCACGGCTGGGCGAACGTCGAGCCGCCGAAGCCGATCCCGCACAGGCGCCGAACCGCCGACCGGGCACCGTCGCACCCCACCACCCATCCCACCTGGACGTTCTGCCCCGTGCTCAGCCGGGCGAAGACGGAGGAAGGGGAGGCGTGGAGGCGCTCGACGCCGCAGCCCCAGCGCGCGTCGACGCTCGCGAACCGCGCCATCCCCGCGCAGAGCACGCGCTCGACGGCCGGCTGGTGCCACCCGGCCAGCGGCGGGTGGCCGAGCGCCGACGGCTCCGCGCCGGGCTCGAGCAGCGTCAGCCGCCGCCCGTCGGCGGCCACGAAGCTCACCCGCTCCATCACCGACAGCAGCGGCGCCACCGCGGAGTCGAGCCCCACGGACTGCAGTGCGCGCAGCACGGTGTCGTCGGCGGTCGCGGCGCGCGGCAGCGCCGACGGCCCCGCGGCCGGGTCGACGGCCAGCACGCGCACGCCCCGCGCGCCCAGCAGGTTCGCCAGCAGCTGGCCGACCGGGCCGAGCCCGGCGATCAGGACGTCGGCGTCCAAGCGGCCACGAACGCGGCGAGCGCATCGCGGCCGCCGGACGCGTACGGCTCGCCGTGGGCGAGCAGCAGGCCGTCGAAGCGCTGCTCGTCGAGCAGCCGCACCAGCGCCGCGTGCATGTCGAGCTTGACGGCCGCCGGGTCGTCGCCGAGCAGGAAGTCCGGCACGAAGCTCAGCTCGCCGCCGCCGGGCCGGATGAGGATGTCGGCCAGCGCCAGGAAGCCCGGCCCCGCGTCCAGCAGCAGCCCGACCTCCTCCGGCGTGATCGCCCCGACCTCGACCGACTGCACGCCGGGCGCCAGCACGTCGCCGGCCGCGAAGCCGCGGACGCCGACGGCGCCGCCCGCGAACTCGTGCAGGCCGCGCTCCTCGCAGAGCACCTCGCACCGGAACGCGTCGACGAACGCCTGCGCGTGGCGCAGGTGATGGCGGTTGGTGAGCACGATGCGCGCCGGGCGCGTCACCTCGCCGATGACCGCGACGCCGCCCTCGGGCACCCGGGGGTCGATCAGCGTGCCGCTCGGAACGTGCAGGTGGGAGTGCACCGGCGAGCGAATCCCCTCGTGGAACGTGGTCCAGTCGTACAGGCCCGGAGCGATCTCTTGCATGAGGCGGCGAAGGGTAGACGGACCGGGAATCGCGGGGCACCCTGTGCCCTCAAGTTCTCGGCCTCCCTGCCGATAGGACCCACGCAGTCCTCGCTTTCGCCACAGGAGATCCCCACGTGCCAGCCGTCAAGGAACCCGAGTCCGCCGCACCCGACGACGACGTCGCGCTTCGCGACCTGCTCGAGGCGCTGCGCCGGGCCGGCTCCGGTGACTTCTCCGAGCGCCTGTCCACGCGCGCGGGCGGGGTGATGGGCCAGATCGCCGAGGCCTACAACCGGATGGCCGAGAACAACGAGTCGATGTCGCGCGAGATCTCGCGCGTGGCGGCGACGATCGGCCGCGAGGGCCGCCTCAACGAGCGGGCGGGCGTCGGCCTGCTGGAGGGCTCCTACCGGGAGAGCATGGAGTCGGTCAACTCCCTGATCGACGACCTGGTCCGGCCGACCATCGAGGTCGGCCGCGTGCTCACCGCGGTGGCCGACGGCGACCTCTCCCAGAAGATGGCGCTGGAGATCGAGGGCCAGTCGGTGCGCGGCGAGTTCCTGCGCATGGGCACGACCGTGAACACCATGGTCGACCAGCTCTCGAGCTTCGCCGACGAGGTCACGCGTGTGGCGCGCGAGGTCGGCACCGAGGGCAAGCTGGGCGGGCAGGCCGAGGTCAAGGGCGTCAGCGGCACCTGGCGCGACCTGACCGAGAACGTGAACTTCATGGCGTCGAACCTGACGACGCAGGTGCGGACGATCGCCACCGTGACGACCGCGGTGGCCGAGGGCGACCTCTCCCAGAAGATCGCCGTCGAGGCCAAGGGCGAGGTCGCGGCGCTCGCCGACACGATCAACACGATGGTCGATCAGCTGTCGAGCTTCGCCGACGAGGTCACGCGCGTGGCGCGCGAGGTCGGCACCGAGGGCATCCTGGGCGGGCAGGCCAAGGTCGAGGGCGTCAGCGGCACCTGGCGCGACCTGACCGACTCCGTGAACTTCATGGCCGGCAACCTGACCAGCCAGGTGCGCAACATCGCCCAGGTCGCCACCGCGGTCGCCGACGGCGACCTCTCGCAGAAGATCTCCGTCGAGGCCAAGGGCGAGGTCGCCCAGCTCGCCGAGACCATCAACACGATGGTCGACCAGCTGTCGAGCTTCGCCGACGAGGTGACGCGCGTGGCGCGCGAGGTCGGCACGGAGGGCATCCTCGGCGGCCAGGCGCGGGTGGAGGGGGTCGCGGGGACGTGGCGCGACCTGACCGACTCCGTCAACTTCATGGCCGGCAACCTGACGAGCCAGGTGCGCAACATCGCCCAGGTCACCACGGCGGTGGCCGAGGGCGACCTGAGCCAGAAGATCTCCGGCGAGGCCAAGGGCGAGGTGGCCGCGCTCGCGGACACCATCAACACGATGGTCGATCAGCTGTCGAGCTTCGCCGACGAGGTCACGCGCGTGGCGCGCGAGGTCGGCACCGAGGGCATCCTCGGCGGCCAGGCGCGGGTCGAGGGCGTCAGCGGCACCTGGCGCGACCTGACGGACTCCGTGAACTTCATGGCCGGCAACCTGACGAGCCAGGTGCGCAACATCGCCCAGGTGACGACGGCGGTGGCCGAGGGCGACCTGAGCCAGAAGATCTCCGTCGAGGCCAAGGGCGAGGTGGCCGCGCTCGCGGACACCATCAACACGATGGTCGACCAGCTGAGCTCCTTCGCCGACGAGGTGACGCGCGTGGCGCGCGAGGTCGGCACCGAGGGCATCCTCGGCGGCCAGGCCGAGGTGGCCGGCGTCGGCGGCACCTGGAAGGACCTCACGGACAACGTCAACGGCATGGCGTCGAACCTGACGACCCAGGTCCGCAACATCGCCCAGGTGACCACCGCGGTCGCCCGCGGCGACCTGACGCAGAAGATCACCGTCGAGGCCAAGGGCGAGGTCGCCGCGCTGGCCGAGACCATCAACGGCATGACCGACACGCTGGCGCTGTTCGCCGATCAGGTGACCGGCGTGGCGCGCGAGGTCGGCACCGAGGGCATCCTCGGCGGCCAGGCCGAGGTGCCCGGCGTGGCCGGCACGTGGAAGGACCTCACCGACAACGTGAACTTCATGGCGTCGAACCTGACGACCCAGGTGCGCAACATCGCCCAGGTCGCCACGGCGGTCGCGCGCGGCGACCTGACGCAGAAGATCACCGTGGAGGCCAAGGGCGAGGTCGCCGCGCTGGCCGACACGATCAACTCGATGACCGACACGCTCGCGCTGTTCGCCGATCAGGTGACCGGCGTGGCCCGCGAGGTCGGGACCCAGGGCCGCCTGGGCGGCCAGGCCGAGGTGCCCGGCGTGGCCGGCACCTGGAAGGACCTGACCGACAGCGTGAACTCGATGGCGTCGAACCTGACCGATCAGGTCCGCGACATCGCCCAGGTGACGACCGCGGTGGCCCAGGGCGACCTGAGCCAGAAGATCACCGTGAACGTCGAGGGCGAGATGCTCGAGCTCAAGAAGACCATCAACACGATGGTCGACCAGCTCTCCTCCTTCGCCGACGAGGTCACGCGAGTGGCCCGCGAGGTCGGCACCGAGGGCCAGCTCGGCGGCCAGGCCGACGTGCCCGGCGTGGCCGGCGTGTGGCGCGGCCTGACCGAGAACGTCAACGGCATGGCCTCCAACCTGACGAGCCAGGTCCGCAACATCGCCCAGGTCGCCACCGCGGTCGCGCGCGGCGACCTGACGCAGAAGATCACCGTCGACGCCCGCGGGGAGATCCTCGAGCTCAAGGACGTCATCAACGTGATGGTCGACCAGCTCTCCTCGTTCGCCGACGAGGTCACCCGCGTGGCCAAGGAGGTCGGCACGGAGGGCAAGCTGGGCGGCCAGGCCGAGGTCGAGGGCGTCTCGGGCACCTGGAAGCGGCTGACCGAGAACGTCAACCAGCTGGCCGGCAACCTCACCACCCAGGTCCGCGCGATCGCGGAGGTGTCCACCGCGGTGACGTCCGGCGATCTGACGCGGGAGATCACCGTCGAGGCCGCCGGCGAGCTCGCCGAGCTCAAGGACAACATCAACGAGATGATCCGCAACCTGCGCGACACGACGCAGCAGAACGCGGAGCAGGACTGGCTGAAGACCAACCTCGCGCGGATCTCGGGCCTGATGCAGGGCCAGCGCGACCTGCAGGCGGTCAGCCGCCTGATCATGTCGGAGCTGACCCCGACGGTGTCCGCGCAGCACGGCGCGTTCTTCCTCGCCGAGGGCGCCAACGGCGACGGGGTCGCCACGCCGGTCGGCGGCGCCACCGACGATTACCGCCTGCGGCTGATCGCCTCCTACGGCTACCGCGAGCGCAAGGGCCTCTCCAACGTCTTCCACCCGGGCGAGAGCCTGGTCGGGCAGGCGGCGCTGGAGAAGACGCCGATCCTCATCACCGAGGCCCCCGGCGACTACATCCGCATCGGCTCCGGGCTCGGCGAGGCCGCGCCGGTCAACATCATGGTGCTGCCGATCGTCTTCGAGGACCAGGTCCTCGCGGTGATCGAGCTCGCCTCGTTCCGGGCGTTCTCGGAGGTCAACCAGACCTTCCTGGAGCAGCTCGTCGAGTCGCTCGGCGTCGTGCTCAACACGATCACCGCGACGATGCGCACCGAGGAGCTGCTCGAGCAGTCCCAGTCGCTGGCGCACGAGCTGCAGAGCCAGTCCGAGGAGCTGCAGGCCCAGCAGGAGGAGCTCAAGCGATCGAACCAGGAGCTCGAGTCCCAGGCGCGCTCGCTGAAGGCGTCCGAGGAGCTGCTGCAGGCGCAGCAGGAGGAGCTGCGCCAGACCAACGACGAGCTCGAGGAGAAGGCCGCCCAGCTCGCCGAGCGCAACCAGTCGATCGAGCTCAAGAACACGGAGATCGAGAAGGCGCGGATCACGCTGGAGGAGCGCGCCGCCCAGCTCGCGCTCTCCTCGAAGTACAAGTCGGAGTTCCTGGCCAACATGAGCCACGAGCTGCGCACGCCGCTGAACTCGCTGCTGATCCTGGCCAAGCTGCTCTCGGAGAACCCCGAGGGCAACCTGACGCCCAAGCAGCGCGAGTTCGCCCAGACGATCCACGGCGCCGGCTCCGACCTGCTCGCGCTGATCAACGACATCCTCGACCTCTCCAAGGTCGAGGCGGGCAAGATGGACGTCAACCCGACCGAGGTCCCGCTGGCCCGCGTCGTCGAGGAGCTGCGCCGCGGCTTCTCGGTGATCGCGGCCGAGAAGGGGCTGCGCTTCGAGGTGGCGATCGACGAGGCCGCGCCGGCCACCGTCTACACCGACGACCAGCGCCTGCAGCAGGTCATGAAGAACCTGCTGTCCAACGCGTTCAAGTTCACCGACGACGGGGCGGTCACGCTGAGCGTCGCCCCGGTGGCCGAGGGCCTGGCCTTCTCGGTGTCGGACACCGGCATCGGCATCGCCGAGGACAAGCTGCGGGTCATCTTCGAGGCCTTCCAGCAGGCCGACGGGACCACCAGCCGCAAGTACGGCGGCACGGGGCTCGGGCTGACGATCTCCCGCGAGATCGCCCGCCTGCTCGGCGGCGAGCTGCGCGTGGACTCCGAGGCCGGCGCCGGCTCGACGTTCACGATCGTCATCCCGCTGCGCTACAGCGGCGAGGGGCTCGACCTCCCCGAGGACGGCGACGGCAACGGCCGCGTCGGCATCACCGGGCAGATCTCGCCCGCGCCGCTGCCGGCGGCGTACGGCAACGGCCACGGCGCCGCCCATGCGGTGCCGGCGGCCCTCGAGGCCGGCGTGACCACCGTGGCGCCGCCCCAGATGAGCGGCGCCGCCGCGGCGCTGGCCGACCGCCTGGACCCGGAGATCGCCGAGCAGCACACGGTCGCCGACGACCGCGACTCGCTCGAGCAGGGCGACCGCGTCCTGCTGATCATCGAGGACGACCCGGACTTCGCCCGCATCGTGCTCGACACGGCGCGCGAGCGGGGCTTCAAGGGCGTCGTCGCGCTGCGCGGCGACTCCGGCCTCGCGCTCGCCCACCGGCTCGTGCCCGACGCGATCGTGCTCGACGTCGAGCTGCCGGGCACCGACGGGCTCGACGTCCTCGACCACCTCAAGGGCCACCCCGACACCCGCCACGTGCCCGTGCACGTCATCTCCGGCCACGACCACCGCCGCCACGCGATGCGCGCCGGCGCGGTCGCCTACCTGGAGAAGCCGGTCACGCACGAGGCGCTCGGCGGCGCGCTGGGCGAGATCGCGGCGTTCGTCGACCGCGACGTCCGCTCGATCCTGCTCGTCGAGGACGACGAGACCGCCCGGCACGCGATCGGCGAGCTGATCGGGGCCGGCGACGACGTCGACGTGACCTGCGTCGCCACCTCCGAGGAGGCGATCGCCGAGCTCGAGAGCGGGCGCTTCGACTGCGTCGTGCTCGACCTCAACCTCCCGAGCGAGGGCGAAGGCGAGGGCAGCGGCTTCGAGCTGCTCGAGCGGCTCGGCTCCGACGGCCGCTGGGCCGACCTGCCGGTGATCGTCCACACGGGCCGCGCGCTCTCGCGCGAGGAGGAGACGCGGCTGCGCCGCCACGCGGAGTCGATCATCGTCAAGGACGTCCACTCGCCGGAGCGGCTGCTCGACGAGACGTCGCTGTTCCTGCACCGCGTCGAGGCCCGGCTGCCCGCCGACAAGCGCCGCATGCTCGAGCAGCTGCACGACTCCGACGCCACGCTGCAGGGCAAGCGGATCCTCATCGTCGACGACGACGTCCGCAACGTGTTCGCGCTCACCAACGCGCTCGAGGTCCGGGGGATGGAGGTCCTGTTCGCCGAGAACGGCGCCGACGGGATCGCCCTGCTCGACGAGAACCCCGACGTCGACCTGGTGCTGATGGACGTGATGATGCCGGGGATGGACGGCTACGAGGCGATGGGCCGGATCCGTCAGGACGAGCGGTTCACGGCGCTGCCGATGATCGCCCTGACGGCGAAGGCCATGAAGGGCGACCGCGAGAAGTCGATCGCGGCCGGCGCCTCGGACTACATCACCAAGCCCGTCGAGACCGATCAGCTGCTCTCGCTGATGCGGGTCTGGCTCTACCGGTGATCGCGACGGCGTCGACGGAACGCGAGCCGCGACGCCCGGGGGCGACGCTGGGCGGGGACGAGGAGCAGCTGGAGCTCGAGCTGCTGGAGATCGAGCTGCTCCTCGAGGGGATCCACCGCCGCTACCAGTACGACTTCCGCGACTACGCGCCGCACTCGGTGCGCCGGCGCCTGTGGCGCCGGGCGCGCGCCGAGGGGCTGCCGACGCTCTCGGCGCTGCAGGATCGCGTGCTGCACGACCCGGCGGTCATGGAGCGGCTGCTGCTCGACCTGTCGGTCACCACGACGTCGATGTTCCGCGATCCGTCGTTCTGGAAGGCCTTCCGCCGTCACGTCGTCCCCGTGCTGCGGACGCACCCGTTCCTGCGGATCTGGACCGCCGGCTGCTCGACCGGGCAGGAGACGTACTCCATGGCCATCCTGCTGGAGGAGGAGGGCCTGCTCGAGCGGACGCGGATCTACGCGACGGACGTCAACGCCACCGTCCTGGCCCACGCGCGCTCGGGCATGTTCCCGCTGGCGCGGATGCGGGAAGCAACGAACAACTACATCCGCGCCGGAGGCACCCGTGCCTTCTCGGACTACTACGTGGCCGGGTACGACTCGGCGCGGTTCCGCCGCTCGCTGTCGGACAACGTGGTCTGGGCCCAGCACAACCTCGTCTCGGATGGCTCCTTCAACGAATTCCACGTCGTGCTCTGCCGGAACGTCCTCATCTACTTCGCCAAGCCGCTCCAGGACCGCGTCCACGAGCTGATGCACGCCTCGCTGGCGCCGTTCGGGGTGCTCGGGCTCGGGGCGCGCGAGTCGCTGCAGTTCACCGGCCGCGAGGGCAGCTTCGAGCCGGTCGCCGAGGCCGAG
>DASVQH010000268.1:0-9115 GCA_036389195.1 Solirubrobacteraceae bacterium | reverse complement strand
GCCGGCCGACTTCGGTCGCATCGCGGCGCAGACCGCCAAGCAGGTCATCCTGCAGCGCATCCGCGAGGCCGAGCGCGACATGACGCTCGAGGAGTACCAGGACCGCATCGGCGAGCTGATCACCGGCATCGTCCAGCAGTCCGACTCGCGCTACACGCTCGTCCAGCTGCGCGAGCGCGTCGAGGCGCTGCTGCCGAAGTCCGAGCAGGTCGACGGCGAGCGCTACGACCACTCGCAGCGCATCAAGGCGGTCATCAAGGAGGTCTCGGCCTCGACGCGGGGGCCGAGCATCATCGTCTCGCGCCGCGACCCGGAGCTGATCAAGAAGCTCTTCGAGCTCGAGGTCCCCGAGATCGCCGACGGCCTGGTGGAGATCACCAACGTCGCGCGCGAGCCGGGCTACCGCTCGAAGATCGCGGTGGTCTCCTACGCCGACGGCGTGGATCCGGTCGGCGCGTGCGTCGGGCCCCGCGGCTCGCGCGTGCGCATGGTCGTCACCGAGCTGCGCGGCGAGAAGATCGACATCATCCCCTACAACGACGAGCCCGCCCGGTTCGTCGCCAAGGCGCTCTCGCCGGCGCGTGTGCGCGAGGTGCTCGTCGACGACGACGGGCGCCGCGCGACGGTCATCGTCCCCGACGACCAGCTCTCGCTGGCCATCGGGCGCGAGGGCCAGAACGCCCGGCTGGCCGCCCGGCTGACCGGGTGGCGCGTCGACATCCGGTCCGAGACGGAGTTCGCCCGCGAGGAGTCCGAGGCCGGCTACGGCGAGGCCGAGGAGGAGCTGGGCGGCCGCTGCGCGGCGATCATGTCCAACGGCCGCCGCTGCCCGAACGCGGCGCTGCCGAGCTCGCGCTACTGCGGGCTCGACGCCCACCAGGCGCTGGCCAACCAGGACTCCGACGTCGTCGGGGCGGCCTGACGGCGCCGGAGCGCACCTGCGCCGGCTGCGGCCGGCGCGGGAGCCGGGCGGAGCTGCGTCGCTTCGCTAGATTGGATGGTCGACTCGTGCCGGACCCGGCCGCTGCTCTCCCCGGCCGCGGGGCATGGCTGCACGAGTCGCAGGACTGCTTTTCCGCTGCGCACAAGCGCCGCGGTTTCCAGCGGGCGCTCAAAGCCCCCGTTGACATCCCTCAGGACACCCTAGACTTCATTCAGACATGGCCAAGAAGCGCGTCCACGAGCTAGCCAAGCTGTACGACCTGCCGACCGCGGAGGACCTCAAGCGCCTGACCGCCGCCGGCATCGAGGTCAAGGCCGCGGCGTCCGCCGTGGACGAGCGCATCGCCGAGGCGGCGATCACCGGCAAGGGCGTCAACGGCGCCGCGACGAACGGCAAGGCCAAGAAGGAGCCCGAGGCGCCCGCGGAGCCCGCGCGCCCGATCCGCCCGAGCCGCCTGATGGCCCAGCAGCAGGCCGAGGAGCAGCGCAAGGCCGAGCAGGAGAAGCAGGCCCAGCAGCAGCGTGCGGCCGGCGGCAACGGCGCCGCCAAGCGGCCGACGCGCTCCTCGCTGCAGGGCGAGCGCACCCCGGGCGCGAGCGGCGGCATGCGCCGCGTCGTCATCGACTCCCAGGCCGCGCGCCGCGGCCCGGGCGGCCCGGGCGGCCCCGGCGGCCCCGGCGGCGGCCCGCCGCGCCGGCCCCCGCGCCGCGGGCGGCGCCGTCGCGGCACCTACGTCGAGCCGCAGGCCCAGGACAAGTCGACGCTCGAGGTCGGGACCTTCAGGGTCAACTCCGGCTCGACCGTCAAGGAGGTCTCGGAGTACCTCGGCGTCCCGGTGCCCGACATCATCAAGAAGCTGATGCAGCTCGGCGAGATGGCGACGCTCACGCAGACGCTGTCCGACGACGCGATCCAGGTCATCGCCGACGAGTTCGACAAGAAGGTGGAGGTCGTCCACGCCGCCGACGACGTCGACGCCGACCCCGTCTTCGAGGACGCCGACGACGAGCTGGTCGAGCGCCCGCCGGTCGTCACGATCATGGGCCACGTCGACCACGGCAAGACGTCGCTGCTCGACGCGATCCGCGAGACCGAGGTCGCCGCGGGCGAGGCCGGCGGCATCACCCAGCACATCGGCGCCTACCAGGTCCACGTGGGCGAGAAGCTCGTCACGTTCCTGGACACGCCGGGCCACGAGGCGTTCACCGCCATGCGCGCCCGCGGCGCCCAGGTCACCGACATCGTGGTGGTCGTGGTGGCCGCCGACGACGGCGTCAAGCCGCAGACCCGCGAGGCGATCGACCACGCGAAGGCCGCCGAGGTGCCGATCATCGTCGCGGTCAACAAGATCGACAAGGAGGGCGCGCAGCCCGAGCGCACCCGCACCGAGATGACCGGCCTGGGCCTGCAGCCCGAGGAGTGGGGCGGCGACACGATCTTCGTCGACGTGTCGGCCAAGACCCACGTCGGCCTCGACGATCTGCTCGAGTCGATCACGCTGCTGGCCGAGGTCGAGGAGCTGCGCGCCAACCCCGACGCCTCCGCCTCCGGCGCGGTCGTCGAGTCGCGCCTGGATCCCGGCCGCGGCGCCGTGGTGACGATCCTCGTCCAGCGCGGCACGCTGAAGGTCGGCGACGCGCTGGTGGCCGGCGCCCACTGGGGCCGCGTCCGCGCGATGCAGGACTACAAGGGCGAGAAGGTCAAGAAGGCCCGCCCCGGCGAGCCGGTGGAGATCCTCGGCTTCGACACGGTCCCCGAGGCCGGCGAGTTCGTGCAGGTCGTCGAGAACGACCGCAAGGCCCGCCAGCTCGCGGGCGAGAAGGCCAACCGCCTGAAGACCGAGTCGCTGGCCCGCCGCTCCGGCAAGAAGGTCTCGCTCGAGGGCATCTTCGACCGCGCCCGCGGCGCCGCCCTGATCCCCGAGCTCAACCTCGTGCTCAAGGCGGACGTGTCCGGCTCGCTGGAGGCCTTCGAGGACGAGATCGCCAAGCTTCCGCAGCAGGAGGTGAGCGTCAACGTCATCCACACCGGCGTCGGCGGCATCACCGAGTCCGACGTGATGCTGGCGGCGGCCTCCGACGCGGTGGTGCTCGGCTTCAACGTCCGCCCGGTCGGCGACGCCCGCCAGGTGGCCGACCGCGAGGGCGTCGAGATCCGCACCTACGCGGTCATCTACCGCGCGATCGACGAGCTGCGCGACGCCATGGAGGGCCTGCTGGCTCCCGAGGACGTCGAGGAGACCGTCGGCACGGTGGAGATCCGCGCGACGTTCCGCGCCTCGCGCGTCGGCGTCATCGCCGGCTCCTACGTCACCGACGGCAAGGTCACGCGCGGCGCGAAGGCGCGCCTCGTGCGCGACGGCACCGTGGTGTACGACGGCGAGATCGCGTCCCTGCGGCGCTTCAACGAGGACGTGCGCGAGGTCGCCGCCGGCTACGAGTGCGGCATCGTGCTCAAGGACTACATGGACGTCAAGGAGGGCGACGTCCTGGAGATCTACGAGACCAAGCAGGTCGAGCGCACGCTGGCCTAGCCGCGTGTTCGTCGCGATCCTGCGCGTGCACCTGCACTTCCCCGACGCCGGCTCGCTGAAGGCCAAGCGCTCGGAGCTCAACTCGATCAAGGCCCACCTGCGCCAGCGCCACGGGGCGTCGGTCGCGGAGGTGGCCCACCAGGACACCTGGCAGCGCTCGACGCTCGCGGTCAGCCTCGTCGGGCGCTCGGCGACGATCGCCGCCGAGCGCGCCGACGACGTCGGGCGCTACCTCGACGCGCGCCTGGAGCAGGGCGCGCGGATCGAGCGGCGCCTGGCGTCGTGGGACGACCTGGAGTCAGTAGCATGACCGGCGACCGCATGCGGCGGGTCGACGAGGCCGTCCGGGAAGTCCTCTCCGACGCCATCGCCTCCGACCTCAAGGATCCGCGTGTCGGCTTCGTCACCGTGACCGCCGTCGAGACAGCCCCCGACCTTCGGCATGCCCGCGTCTACGTGTCGGTGCTGGGCGACGAGGCCGTCCGCGAGCGCTCGCTGGCCGGCTTGCGCTCTGCCCACGGCTACCTGCAGCGGCGCGTGGCCACCGAGCTGCGCATCAAGCACACGCCGACGCTGGAGTTCGCGTACGACGACTCGCTCGACCGCAGCCTGCGCATCAACGAGCTGCTGGGGGAGGGGCCGGCGTGAGACCCCGCGGGTCCTCCGCACGGGACGCCTCGTCTGCTGAGGCGGTGCTCGCGTGAGCGCGCGTGACGCCGTCCTCGGCGCCCTGCGCGACGGCGAACGCTTCCTGCTGGTCACCCACGAGGGCCCCGACGGCGACGCGCTGGGGTCGCTGGTCGGCATGCATTCGCTGCTGCGCGCGCTGGGCAAGGACTCGGTGATGTTCATGGCGCCCGACGAGTTCCCGCTGCCCTACGAGTACCGCTCGCTCGAGCTCGACGGGCTGGTCACCGCGCCGCCGGCGGACCTCGGCGACCGGACCGTGGTGTTCCTCGACTGCGGCAACATCGACCGCAACCCCGCCGACGAGCTCAAGGCCTCCGGCGGGCCGGTGCTCAACATCGACCACCACCACGACAACACGCACTTCGGGACGATCGACCACGTCGTGCCGGACGCGTCGTGCACGGCGGAGATCGTCTGGGACCTGGCCGGCGAGCTCGGCGTGCGCCCGTCGCCCGAGATGGCCGAGGCGCTCTACATGGGCCTGGTCACCGACACCGGGCGGTTCATGTACGAGAACACCGGCCGCCGCGCCCACGTGATGGCCGCCGACCTGATCGACGCCGGCGTCGACGTGCAGGGCGTGTACCGACGGCTCTACGAGGGCGTCCCGCAGGCCAAGCTCGACCTGCTGGCCCGCGGCCTGGCCAACGTGGAGCGCTACGAGGGCGGCCTGCTGACCGTGACCCAGCTGTCCCGCGGCGACTACGAGGCGGTCGGCGCCGAGGAGGCCTACTCCGAGGGCGTCGTCGACCACCTGCGGGCGCTCGAGGGGACCGCCGTGGCGGCGCTCGTGCGCGACCGGCTCGGCTCGGGCGGCGCCGGGGCGCGCAAGGTCTCGCTGCGTGCCGTCGACGACCGCGTCGACGTCTCCGCGATCGCCCGCGCGCAGGGCGGCGGGGGGCATCGCCGCGCCGCGGGCTTCACCACCGCGCTGGAATGGGAGGAGCTCGTGACGTTCCTCCGCGGGGCGGTCAGCACCGCGCTCGCGCCGGTGTCGTGACCGGCGACGGCGTCCTGCTGATCGACAAGCCGGCCGGCAAGACCTCCCACGACGTGGTCGCCGCCGTCCGCCGCGGGCTGCCCCGGGGGACGCGCGTCGGGCACGCCGGGACCCTCGACCCGTTCGCGACCGGGCTGCTGCTGGTGCTCGTCGGGCGCGCCACGCGCGTCCAGCGGTACCTGATGGCGCTGCCCAAGGCGTACGAGACGGTGGCGCGGCTCGGCTGGCGCTCCTCCACCGGCGACCCGGAGGGCGACGTCGAGCCCGGCGAGCCGCCGGCCGAGCCGCTCGTCCTGCCGACGGGGCGGCTGCGCCAGCGCCCGCCGGCTTACAGCGCGGTGAAGGTCGGCGGCGTGCGCGCCTACGCCGCGGCCCGGCGCGGCGAGCCGCTCGACCTCCCGGAGCGCGAGGTCGACGTGACGCGCTTCGAGCTGCTGTGGCGCGACGGCGAGCGCGCGGCGTTCGCGATCGAGTGCTCGTCGGGCACCTACGTGCGGGCGCTGATCGCCGACCTGGGCGACGCCTACTGCCTCGAGCTGCGCCGGACGCGCATCGGTCGCTTCGACGTCGCCGCCGCCGACCCGGAGCGCCCGATCGGGCTCGACGACGCGCTGGCCCACCTGCCCGCCGTCGACCTGGCCGGCGAGGACGCCCGGCGCGCCGCCCACGGCGTGGCGGTGACGGTGGCCGAGGCGCCCGCGCCGGCCGCGGACACGGTCCGCCTGCGCGACGCGGACGGGCTGATCGCGCTGGCCGAGCCCCGGCCGGACGGCAGCCTGAAGCCCGTCGTAGGGTTCCGCGGATGAGGACGACGCTCCTGGCCGATGCCGAGCCCCGCCCGCGCCGCGTCGCGGTCGGCGAGTTCGACGGCGTGCACCTCGGCCACCGCGAGGTCATCCGCGGCGCGGACACCGTGCTGACCTTCGAGCCGCACCCGCGCGCCGTCGTGGCGCCGGACGCGGCGCCCAAGCTGCTGACCTCGCTGGAGACCAAGGTCGACCTGATCGCCGGGCTCGGGGTGCAGGAGCTCGTGGTCATCCCGTTCGACGAGCGCTTCGCCGCGCAGTCGGCGCAGGAGTTCGTCGACAGCGTGCTCGTCGCGAAGCTCGGGGCCACGCGCGTCTCGGTGGGCGAGAACTTCCGCTTCGGCCACAAGGCCCAGGGCGACGCCGCGCTGCTGCGGTCCCAGACGGCGTTCGAGACCCGCGTCGTCCCGCTCGTCGAGGTGGCCGGCGAGATCGTCTCCTCGACCCACATCCGCGGCCTGGTGCTGGCCGGCGACGTCGAGCAGGCCAACCGCTTCCTGGGCTCGCCCTACCAGCTGCGCGGGCCGGTGGTCCACGGCGACGAGCGCGGCCGCACGCTCGGCTACCCGACCGCCAACCTCGTCCCCGACAACGCGCTGATCTACCCGGGCCACGGCGTCTACGCCTGCCGCGCGGCGGTCCAGGACGAGGGCGGCGGCGACGGCGCGGGCTGGCGCTGGTGGCCGGCCGCGACCAACGTGGGCGTGCGCCCGACCTTCGTGACCGGCCGCGGCGTGCTGGTCGAGGCCTACCTGATCGGGTTCGACGGCGACCTCTACGGGCGCGAGCTGCGGCTCGCGTTCCTGCAGCGCCTGCGCGGGGAGCGTCGCTTCGACTCGGTGGAGGAGCTCGTCGAGCAGATGCACGCCGACGTGGAGGCCGCCAGAGGGGTCTGACCCCTCGCTTCACTTCGTATAGCAAGGGGTCAGACCCCTCGCTTCACTTCGTATAGCAAGGGGTCAGACCCCTCGCTTCAGTTCGTGCAGCGAGGGGTCTGACCCCTTTCCGGTTGGTTTCTGGACGATCGTACGAGCGCCAGACGCAGGGATATCGCGCCTTGACGAGCGTGTCGACGGGTATGCCTACGGGTGCCCTTGTCCGTCCTCGCCGCTCATCCCGACCCGGAGGTCCGCCGCTGCGCTCGCGTCCTGCTCGAGCCGCTCGGCTACCGCGTCTTCGAGCTCGACGGGCCCACGGGGGCCGTGGAGGCCTGCCGCGCCGGGCGGCCCGACGTCGTGCTCGTGCCCGACGGGGAGGGCCTGGCGGTGCTCGACGCGATCAAGCGCGACGTCGACCTGTTCGGCATCGCGGTGATCGCCGTGGTGGCCGGCGAGCTGAAGCTCGAGCCGGCGCTGGCGCTGCTGCGCCGCGGCGCGCACGACGTGCTGCGGATGCCGATCGAGCCGGCCGAGCTCGTCGCGCGCGTCCAGTCGGCGGCCCGCACGAAGACGCTGCAGGAGGAGCTCACCCACCAGAGCCGCCGCTTGGAGTCGCTGATCTACGGCGACGAGCTGACCGGGATCTTCAACCGCCGCTTCCTGCTCACCCAGCTCGGCGCCCTCGTCTCGGGCGCCCGGCGCCACGAGCGGCCGCTGTCGGTCGTGATGCTCGACATCGACCACTTCAAGTCGGTCAACGACGAGCACGGGCACGCGGCGGGGGACGCGGTCCTCTCGGCGGTGGCCGGCGTGATGCGCGACCGGCTGCGCGCCGAGGACTGGGTCGGGCGGCTCGGCGGCGAGGAGTTCCTCGCGCTGCTGCCCGACGACGACGCGGCCGGCGCCGCCACGGTCGCCGAGACGCTGCGCGCGGCGATCGAGCGGCTGGTCGTCCCGTACGAGGACCTGGACATGCGCGTCACCGCGAGCGTCGGCTGGGCGACGCTCGAGCCCGGCGAGGGGCCCGACGAGCTCCTGCGGCGCGTCGACGACGCGCTCTACGCCGCCAAGCACTCGGGCCGGAACGCGACGCGCGGGGCTGCTACCCTGCGGCGTCGCATATGAGCCTCACCGCCGAGCAGAAGCAGGAGATCACCACCCGTTTCGGGCGTTCCCCGGAGGACACCGGGCGCACCGAGGTGCAGATCGCCATGCTCACCCAGCGCATCAACGAGCTGACCGGGCACCTGCGCGAGCACAAGCACGACCACCACTCCCGCCGCGGGCTGCTGATGCTCGTCGGCCGACGCCGCCGGTTCCTCGACTACCTTCAGAAGAAGGACCTCGAGGGCTACCGGTCGCTGATCCGCGAGCTCGGCCTCCGGCGCTGATGGCCGTCATCGAGGCCGGGCGCCCCGCGCCCGAGTTCTCCTTGGCGCGCTACGACGGCGACGCGTTCACGCGGGCCAACCTCGAGGGCCAGACGAGCGTCCTCGTCTTCTACCCGTTCGCGTTCTCGCCGGTCTGCACGGACCAGCTGAACGTCTACGAGGAGGTCCTCGCCGAGTTCGCCGAGCGCGGCGCGACGCTCTACGGCGTCTCCTGCGACGCGACCTGGTCCCAGCAGGCCTTCAAGGAGAAGCTCGGCATCACGATCGAGCAGCTCTCCGACTTCGAGCCCAAGGGCGAGACCTGCCGCGCCTTCGGCGTCCTGCACCCGGGCGGCTTCCCGCAGCGCGCGCTGGTGATCGTCGGGTCCGACGGGGTCGTGCGCTGGAGCTACGAGGCGCCGTCGCCGGGGGACCTGCCCGGCGCGAACCTCATCTTCGACGGCCTCGAGAAGGTCTGACGCCGCTCACCAGCGCACCGCCGCCGCCGCTGGGCCCGCAGGACCACGTGCGGGGCCCGGAGGACGGGCGGGTGGTGATCGTGTACGCCGACTTCGAGTGCCCGTTCTGCGCGGCGGTCGATCGCAAGCTCGGCGCGGGCGGCGTGCGGCTGGTCTTCCGCCACTTCCCGGTCCGCTCCAAGCACCCGCGGGCGTGGCCCGCGTCGGCCGCCGCCGAGGCGGCCGCGCTGCAGGGCGCGTTCTGGCCGATGCACGACGCGCTCTACGCCGACCAGGGGCGGCTGGAGGACCCGCACCTGTGGGCGCGGGCCGAGCGGCTCGGGCTCGACGTCGAGCGCTTCGACGCCGACCGCCGCTCCGAGGCCGTCCTCGCGCGCATCAAGGCGGATTTCTCGGGCGGCGTGCGCGCGGGCGTG
>DASVQH010000267.1:0-1530 GCA_036389195.1 Solirubrobacteraceae bacterium | reverse complement strand
GTCGAGCTGCGGCGCCGCACCGTCGCGGGCGAGCTCGGCGCGCCGCGTGTCCTGTCCGACGAGTCGGCGCTGGCGTACAACCCCCAGCTCGCCGTGGACGGCAGCGGCCGCGCGACGGTGGTGTGGCTCGCCCCGCCGGCGCGCGTCGCCCGGACCGTGGCGCCGGACGGGACGCTGTCGCCGATCCGCGACCTCGCCGCCGGCTGAGGGCAGGGCCCGGGCCCGCCGCGGGATTTTTCCCCGCGGCGCGCCCGCCCGTGCGACGATGGCCGCGTGCTGCTAGGTCGGGACGCGGAGCTCGGGGTCGTCGAGGCCGCGCTCGCGGGGCTCGGAGACGGGCGCGGCGGCTTCCTCTGCTTCACCGGCGACTCCGGGCTCGGCAAGTCGGCGCTGCTCGGCGCGCTGGCGGAGCGCGCCGCCGAGCGGGGGTGGCCGACGTTCGGCGGCCGCGCCACGGAGTTCGAGCGGGCCATGCCGTTCAGCGTGCTCGTGGACGCCCTCGACGACCACCTGGCGCAGCTGGAACCCGCCCGGCTGGCGCGGATGGGGCTGGAGTGCGCCGACGAGCTCGCGGCGGTCTTCCCGTCGCTGGCCGGCGGCGGCGGTCACTTCGAGCGCTACCAGCTCCACCGCGCCGTCAGCGACCTGCTCGCCGCGCTGGGCGCCGCCCGCCCCGTCGTCCTGCTGCTCGACGACCTCCAGTGGAGCGACGAGGCGACGCTCGAGACGCTGGCCGCGCTCGTGCGCCGGCCGCCGCGCGGCCGCGTCCTGCTCGCGCTCGCGCACCGGCCGTCGCAGGCGCTCGACGACCTCGCCCACCAGCTCGATCGCCAGGGCTTCCCGCGGCGGACGCTCGAGCCGCTCTCGGGCGAGCACGCCGCGGCGCTGATCGCCGACCGGGTTCCCGAGCCGGCGCGCAAGGCGCTCGTCGCCCAGGCCGCGGGCAATCCCTTCTACCTGGAGCAGCTGGCGCGCAGCCCGGCCGCCGCGCGGCAGCTGCCCGCGGCCATCGCGATGTCGATCCAGCAGCAGGTCGAGCAGCTCCCGGCCGCCGCCCAGCGGCTGCTGCAGGGCGTCGCCGTGGCCGGCGAGCCGGCGGACCTGCGGCTGGCGAGCGTCGCCGCCGGCCTGGACTACGACGAAGCCCTCGGCGTGCTCGACGAGACCCTGGCCGCCGGGCTGCTGCGCGAGGCGCCGGCCGGCGCGGCCGTCTCGTTCCGGCACCCGCTCGTCCGCCGGGCGGTCTACGAGCGGGCGGGGCGCGGGTGGCGGATCGGCGCGCACGGCCGGGTGCGGCGCGCCCTCGCCGACCTCGGCGCCGACGCCACGTTGCTCGCCCACCACGTCGAGCAGTCGGCGACCCTCGGCGACGAGGAGGCGATCGACCTGCTCGTCGCCGCGGCCGACCGGGTGGCCGGCCGGGCGCCGGCCGCCGCCGCCGCGTGGCTCGCCGCCGCCCTGCGGCTGCTCCCCGAGGAGCAGGGCGAGCGGCGGTCGGCGCTGGAGGAGCAGCGCGGCGCGGCGCTGCTG
>DASVQH010000266.1:0-16958 GCA_036389195.1 Solirubrobacteraceae bacterium | reverse complement strand
TCGGAGACCCCGGGCTGATCGGCCAGCCACGCGCTCACCGCGCGGCCGTTCTCCGTGTGGGCCGCCACCCGCAGGTGCAGCGTCCGCAGCCCACGGTGGACGAGGAAGCAGTCGAACGGCCCGGGCACCGCGCCGACCGAGTTCTGCACGAAGCGGACCTGCTCGTGCAGCGCGGCGTCGCGGACGATCACCGCGCCGCCCACCGTGTCGGAGTGCCCGCCGAGGTACTTCGTGGTCGAGTGCACGACGGCGTCGGCGCCCAGCTCGAGCGGCCGCTGAATCACCGGCGTGGCGAACGTGTTGTCGACCGCCACGAGCGCGTGGCGCTTGCGCGCCACGATGGCCGCGATGTCGACGACGTTGAGCAGCGGGTTGGTCGGCGTCTCGACCCAGATCAGCGCGGTCTCCGGGCGGATCAGCGCGGCGACCGCGTCGGGATCGGTCTGGTCGACGAGGTCGTGCTGCAGGCCCCAGCGCGAGAGCACCTTGTCGACGAGCCGATAGGTGCCGCCGTAGAGGTCGCCCGGCAGGATCACGTGCGCGCCGGCCCGCGCCGCGGCGGTGAGCAGGGCGTGCGTGGCCGCCATGCCGCTGGAGAACGCGCTGGCGTGCCCGCCCTCGAGCTCGCCGAGCGCGCGCTCGAGCGCGGCGCGCGTCGGGTTGGCGGAGCGAGCGTAGTCGAAGTCCTCCACGAACTCGCCCGGCGCAGGCTGGGCGAACGTGGACGTCTGGTGGATCGGCGGGATCACCGAGCCGTAGTGCGGGTCCGGCTCCAGGCCGGCGTGGACCGCGCGGGTGGCGAAGGCGGGCTTGCGGGCGCTCATCGGGCCAGCGCCTCGAGCAGGTCGGCGCGGGTGACGAGCCCCGTCGCCCGGCCGTCCTCGGTGACCATCAGCGCCTGGCGCTCGCCGGCCAGGAGCTCGACCGCCTCGGCGACCGAGTCCGTCGCCGACACGGCGGGGAACGGCGGCTCCATGACGTCGACGACCTCGGCCCCGAGCACGCCCGGATCGGACACCGCGTGCTTGAGCAGCCCGCGCTCGGAGACGGCGCCGACCACGGCGTGCGGGTCGTGCGCGCTGACCACGGGCAGCTGGGAGACGCGGTGCTCGTGAAGCAGCGCGACGGCGTCGCCGACGCGGTCGTGGCTGCGGACCGTGACGAGCGGCGGCATCTCCGCGCCGTCGTGCTTGCGGCGCAGCACCTGACCGACACTGAGGTCGCCCGTGCGCTCCAGGAAGCCGTACTGGGTCATCCACGCGTCGTTGAAGACCTTCGACAGGTAGGACCGCCCGCCGTCGGGCAGCAGCACGACGACGACCGCCTCCGGGTCCTCGATGCCGCGCGCGACCTCGAGCGCCCCGTGCACCGCCATCCCGCAGGAGCCGCCGGTGAGCAGCGCCTCCTCCAGCGCCAGGCGGCGCGTCATGAGCATCGACTCGCGATCGCCGACCGTCACCCAGCGGTCGATCACCGACGGGTCGAGCGCGGCCGGCCAGGACTCCTTGCCGACGCCCTCGACCAGGTACGGCTTCAGCTCGCCGTCCGGGCTCGTGTAGATCGAGCCGACGGGGTCCACGCCGATGACCTGGATCGCCGGGTTGCGCTCCTTGAGGTAGCGGCCGGCGCCGGTGATCGTGCCGCCCGTGCCGACGCCGGCGACCAGGTGGGTGATCGTCCCGCCCGTCTGCTCCCACAGCTCCGGGCCGGTGGTCCGGTAGTGGGCGTCGGGGTTGGCCGGGTTCTCGTACTGGTTGGGCTGATAGCCGCCGGGGATCTCGGCGGCCAGCCGGTCGGCGACCTCGTAGTAGGACTCGCCGGAGCCGCGCGCGGCCTTCGCCGACGTCATCACGACCTCGGCCCCGTAGGCGCGCAGGAGGTCGATCTTCTCGCGCGCGACCTTGTCGGGCATGACGGCGATCATCCGGTAGCCCTTCAGCCGCGCGGCGATGGCGAGGCCCGTGCCGGTGTTGCCCGAGGTCGGCTCGACGATCGTGCCGCCGGGGCGCAGGTGGCCGTCGCGCTCGGCCGCCTCGATCAGCGACATCGCGGCGCGGTCCTTGATCGAGCCCCCGGGGTTCAGGTACTCGACCTTGGCCAGCAGCTGCGGGCGCAGGCCGGCGCCGATGCGCGAGAGGCGGACGAGCGGCGTGTCGCCGATCGCGTCGAGGATCGTCTCGAGGATGGCGGTGGAGGTGGCGGTGCCGGTCGTGCTCATGCCCCTCAGTCTGGCAGTCCTGCGGAGGAATCGGAAGGCCCCCGAAGATCGTTCGGTCGGTGCGCCGCATGACGCCGTGTCATTCGGTGGACCGGTGCGATACTGCGGTCATGCCGAACGACCGACCGGCCGCGCTCGACGCCGTCGACCGCGCCATCCTCGAAGCGCTCTCGGAGAACGCCCGCATCCCCAACGCGCGCCTGGCCGAGCGCGCCGGCGTCGCGCCGTCGACCTGCCTGGCGCGCGTGAACGCGCTGCGCGAGTCCGGCGTCCTGCTCGGCTTCCACGCCGAGATCGACCTCGCGGCCCTCGGGCGCCCGCTGCAGGCGATCGTCGCCATCCGCCTCGCCGTCCACGCCCGCGAGCAGATCGAGGACTTCACGCGCGCGGTGCGGACGCTGCCCGGCGTGATCTCCGTCTTCCACATGACGGGCGTCAACGACTACCTGCTGTGGGTCGCCGCGGCCGACACCCACGACCTGCGCGAGTTCGTCGTCGACCACCTGGCCACCCACCCGGCCGTCGCCCACGCGGAGACCAACCTCATCTACGAGCAGCGCCGCGGGCCGGGGATCCTGGGTGCTGCCGACCCCGCGGGGCCCTGACCGCGCTTCAGCCGCCCGATCACCGCCGTCTTCGCGGTGCACGCCGCCTTCAGCGCCTTGTCGCCGGCCGAGCCGTCCGGCGGCATCATCCCGATGCCGCGGGCGTACTGCATCTGGTCGAAGACGACGAAGTTCGACGCCACCTCGCCGTCGCGCATGACGAAGCGGTCGATGCCGTCGACCGCGATCGGCCGGCCCGTCGGCGCGATCCCCAGCAGCGGCCCGGTGTGCGTGCCGGTCAGGTGCCAGTGGACGTAGACGTCGTCGCCCTGCGCCGCCAGGTTGCGGATCGTCATGTGGAAGTCGGGCAGGCCGGCGAAGGCGTCCTCGAAGTAGGCGGCGATCTCGCCGGTTGGTCGCTTCGACGGATGCGGTGGCCATGGGCGCCGTCCTCGCCGATCGGCGAGGATCCGCATGTGATCCAGCGCATCACGGAGTTCCTCGCGGGCATCGGCATCGAAGTCGAACGCGCCACGCTGGACGACGGGACGTTCCTGCCCGGCGTCACCCTGCAGGGCGGCCGGCTGCTGGTCGACGAGGTGCGCCTGGCCTACCCGGGCGATCTGCTGCACGAAGCCGGCCACGTCGCCCTCGTCCCCGCCGCGCTGCGCCCCCGCCTCAGCGGGGAGGCCGACGTCCCCGGCGTCGACATGGCGACCGTCGAGACCGCCGTGCTGCCCTGGAGCTACGCGGCCGCGCTGGCCGCGGGCGTGCACCCGGCGGCGGTGTTCCACGACGGCGGCTACCGCGGCCACGGAGCCGGACTGCTGGCGACCTACTCGCTCGGCGTGTACCCCGGCGCGGCGCTGCTGGAGGGCTTCGGCCTCACCGCGACCGGCGCGCGGGCGGCGGCGCTGGGCGTCGCGCCCTACCCGCACATGCTGCGCTGGCTGCGCGAGTAGCTACAGCGGCTCAGGCGGCGCGCTTGCGCGCGTACATCGCGGCGTCGGCGGCGCGCAGCAGTCCGGCGGCGTCGGCGGCGTCGGCCGGGAAGCAGGCGAGCCCGACGGCGGCCTCCAGCGCGATCCGGTCCTCGCCCACCTGGATCGGCTCCTGCAGCACCCGCTCGACGCGGTCGCGCAGGCGCTCGGCCATCCCGGCCGGCCCGCCCAGGTCGACCAGCAGCAGCACGAACTCGTCGCCGCCGGGCCGGCTGACGAGGTCGCGCTCGCGGACCGCGCCGACGAGCCGCCGCGCGACCTCGCGCAGGACCTCGTCGCCCGCGGCGTGGCCGTGGCGGTCGTTGACGGCCTTGAACCCGTCGAGGTCGACGGCCAGCGCGGCGACGCCGTGCTCGTGGCGGCGCGCGCGGGCGACGGCGGCGTCGAGCGTGCGCACGAGCCGGCGGCGGTTGGCCACGCCGGTCAGCGGGTCGTGATCGGCCTCGTGGCGGAAGCGCCGCTCGCGCTCGACCCGCTCGGTGACGTCGACGTAGGTGGACACCGCGCCGTAGGGCACGGCGGTCTCCGGCCCGACGAGCGGGTTGGAGTTGACCTCGATCCACGCGCGCGTCCCGTCGAGCCGCTCGATCTCCGACAGGTGCCCGCGCACCACCTCCCCGCGCAGGGCCCGGGTCAGCGGCGCCTCCTCCAGGCGCAGCGGCTCGCCGGCCGGATCGCGGACCATGGCGACCGGAAGCTGGGTGATCGGGTGCCCGACCAGCCCGCGGGCATCCGCGCGGCAGAGGCGCGAGACCGCCTCGTTGACCCGGGCGACGACGCCGGCCGCGTCGACCACCACGACGCCCTCCTGGAGCGCGTCGAGGACCGTGCGCGCGGTCAGCTCCGGGTGTGGCAGAGCCGGGGGCGGCGCGGGCGCGGCAGGCAGCTCGGATTCGGTCAGGTCGTCGCGCATCCGCTCGGGCGTACCCGGACTCCCGGGCTTGCCATGCCTATTGCGCTGAAAGTCGGAGTGATGACGGGGTCGCGGAGCACCACTGAGAGCACCCCAACGGTCGGCACCCCGAGACGTTGCGGCCATCACTGCGCAACAACGGCGCGCGGAGGCCGTTGAAGCCTTCGTGAACCGCTCGATCCTCCTCCTCCGGCTGCTGCCCGCCGCCCTCGCCCTGCTCCCGGCCCCCGCCGCCCACGCCCTGACCGTGGAGGGCAGCGACGACGACCGCGAGGGCCTGTCGATCACGATCGTCGACGAGGCGGGGGTCGACGACGACGTCGTGGTCACGCTCGGCCGGACCCTGGTGGTCCGCGACCGGCGCGGCCGCGCCGTGAAGGCCTCCGGCGAATGTCACGCCCGGAGCGCCGGCGTCGCGGTCTGCCCGAAGGGCGGCCCCGGCGAGATCGGGATCGCCACCGGGAGCGGGGACGACCGCGTGCGCTACCGCTCCGGCTACCACGAGGAGGCGGTCGAGCTCGACGGCGGGCCGGGAAACGACGACCTCGCCGTGGAGGGCGTCGGCGCGCTGGTGAACGGCGGCGCCGGCCGGGACACGCTCCGTGGCGGCGCACGGCGCGACCAGCTGTTCGGCGGCCCAGGCCGCGACACCCTGCACGGCGGCGACGGGCGCGACGTCCTCGACGGGGACGGCTGGGAGGCGCCGTTCACCGTCGACGCCCGGGCGGCGCCGTCGCGCACCGCCTCCGCCGACCGGCTCGACGGCGGCCGCGGGCGCGACATGGCCAGCTGGGCCGCGCGCCGGCGGCCCGTCGCCGCCGACCTCGCGAAGGGCGGCCCGGCCGGCGCGCCCGGCGAAGGCGACCGCCTCCGCTCGATCGAGAGCCTGGCGGGCGGCCGCGCGAACGACCGGCTGCGCGGGGACGGCCGGCGCAACGTCCTCTACGGCGGCCGCGGCGCCGACCGGCTCGACGGCCGCGGCGGACCGGACCTGCTCGACGCGGGCGATCGCGGGCCGGGTGTCAGCGGCGACCCCGACGGCGCCCCGGACCGCCTCCGCTGCGGCGCCGGGCGCGACGGCGTGTCCGACGCGGGCCTGCAGGTCATCGGCGCCGACTGCGAGCGCATCGACGAGGTCGAGTTCGGCGACCTCGAGCGCGTGCCGCTGCGCGTCCACCCGCGGCCGGCCGGGCCCGGCCGCGTCCGCGTCGAGGTGCCGGCCCCGGGCGACGCCGACTCGCGCCACATCCGCCGGCGCGTGACCCTGCGCATCCGCGGTCACCAGATCGCCCGCAGCCGTCTGCGTCGCGTCAGCGCCGAGCGGACCTGGTTCACCGTCCGGCTGCGCCGGCCGCTCCCGGCCCGCGGCGTGCTCGACGTCGCCTTCGACGGCACCGACGACGAGGAGGGCGAGTTCGACGGCGTGATCACCCACGTCCCGTGGGAGTACCGCTACCGCGTGCGCACGGGCTAGACGGGCACGACGCCGTGGCGCTTCCACGGCCGCTCGACGCGCTTGCCCTCGGCCATCTCCAGCGCGCGGACGATCGTCGGGCGCGTCTCGCGCGGGTCGATCACGTCGTCGATCATGTCGTTGCGGGCGGCGATGTAGACGTCGATGATCGAGCGGTAGGCGTCGATCAGCTCGCGCCGCTTGGCCGCGGGGTCCTCGGCCTCCTCGACCTGCTTGCGGAAGACGATCTCCACCGCGCCCTCGGCGCCCATCACCGAGATCTCCGCGCTCGGCCACGCGACGATCAGGTCGGGCTCGTAGGCGCGGCCGTTCATCACGTAGTAGCCGGCCCCGTAGGCCTTGCGCAGCACGACGGTGATCTTGGGGACGGTCGCGTTGGCCACCGCGTGCAGCATCTTCGCCCCGTGGCGGATTATCCCGGCGGCCTCGACCTTGGTCCCGACCATGAAGCCGGGGACGTCCATCAGGAAGACCAGCGGGATCTGAAAGGCGTTGCACAGGTTGACGAACCGAGCCGCCTTGTCGGCGGAGTCGTTGTCGAGGATCCCGCCGAGCTGGCGCGGCTGGTTGGCGACGATGCCCACCGGCCGCCCGCCCATCCGCGCCAGGCAGGTGATGACGGTCCGCGCCCACTGCGGCTTGAGGTCGAGCCACTCGCCGTCGTCGACGATGCGGCGGATGACCTCGTACATGTCGTACGGCTGGCGGTTGGAGTCCGGCAGGACGTCGAGCAGCGCCTCGTCGCGGCGGTCGACCGGGTCGGTCGGCGTGGCACGGATCGGCGGGCGCTCCTCGCAGTGCGACGGGAAGAAGCTCAGGTACTGCTTGATGCGCGCGATGCACTCCTCGTCGTCGGCCACCTCGAGGTCGCCGACGCCCGACTTGCGGCAGTGCACGCGCGAGCCGCCGAGCTCCTCCTGGCTGACGTCCTCGCCGATCGCCGCGCGCACGAGGTGCGGGCCGGCCAGCGCCATCGAGCCGCGGCCCTTGACCATCGGGACGAAGTCGGCGAGGCCGGGGATGTAGGCGGTGCCGGCGGCGCACGGGCCCATCAGCGCGGCGACCTGCGGGATGACGCCGCTGGCCACGACCTCCTCGCGGAACAGGTGGCCCGAGCCGGCGAACAGCGAGCCGACCGCCTCCTGGATCCGCGCCCCGGCGCTGTCGAGCAGCCACACGAACGGGAAGCGCTTGGTCAGCGCGAGCTCGCGCAGGCGCGCCACCTTGGTCTCCCCCGTCATCCCCATCGAGCCCGCCATCACGGTGAAGTCGTAGGCGGCGACGGCGACCATCCGCCCGTCCACGCGCCCGTAGCCGGTGATGACGCCGTCGGCGGGCGCCTCCTTGCCCTCCAGCCCCCGGACCGAGTGGTGGATGCCGGCGTGCAGGCCGAGCTCGGTGAACGTCCCCTCGTCGACCAGCAGCGCGATGCGCTCGCGCGCGGTCAGCTTGCCGGCGGCGTGCTGGCGCGCGATGCGCTCCTCGCCGCCGCCCAGGCGCGCCTGGGCGCGCCGGGCCTCGAGGTCCTCGACCAGCGGGCGCAGGAGCGACATCTAGGCGTGCGCCCCCTGCGCGAACAGCGGCTGCGCGGCGTCGGCCACCAGGCGGGCGAGATCCGACTGGACCTCGGGGTCCTCGGGCGCCTCGAAGGCGGTGATCTCGACGCCGACGATCGTCGTCGCGCGCGCGACCTCGGCCAGCAGCGTGCGCAGGCCGGCCGGCGACATGCCGTGCGCGACCGGGAACTGCGCCGGGAAGAAGTCCGGGTCGAGGACGTCGAGGTCGAGGTGGACGTAGACCGGCGCGCCGTCGAGCAGGGCCGGCACCTCGCTCGCCCGTGCCACCCCGGGGACCCCGGCGAGCTCGAGCTCCGCGCGCTCGCCCGGGTCGAGGTCGCGCACGCCGCACAGCGTCACGCGCGCGGGGTCGAACGCCTCGGCGTCCTGGATCAGGCCGCTCGGCCAGCGGCCGCAGGCGGCGGCCAGGCACATGCCGCCCAGGAAGCCGCTCGCCGTCGACCGCGGCGTGTTGAAGTCGCCGTGGGCGTCGAGCCACAGCACCCGCGCGCCGGGATGGTGGCGCGCCACCGCGGGCAGCGTCGTCATGCAGATCGAGCAGTCGCCGGCCAGCAGGATCGGCAGCCGGCCCGCCTCCAGCGCGTCGTCGACCTGGCCGCCGGCCTCCAGCAGGCAGCCCCGCGAGTCGCGCAGGTCGGCTTCCCACGCGGCCGCGCGCGGCGGCTGCGGGGAGCCGATCCGCCGCGCGTCGACGCCGAGCCGCTCGCCGAGCTCCTCGGCCAGCGCCGCGGCGCCCCGCCCGCCGCCCGCGGTGCGGTCGGAGGTGCGGCAGCGCAGCTCGACGAGGGCGGGCGGACCGGGCATGGGCGCGGGACTATTCCACGCGCGTTCCGTCCGCGCGCCCGGGCCGGCGCTCGCGCGCCGGCCCGGGGAGTTGCGCGGAGGGGTTGGGCCGCTACGGCACCCGCACCCGCTCGTCGGCCGCGTCGGCGTTCGTGATCACGTCGGTGTCGGAGTCGAAGCCGCCGTCGATCGAGTCGAAGTAGCCGTCCAGCGCCTCGAACCTGTCGGCGCCGGCCTCGCCGAAGAGGCGGTCCTCGCCGAGGCCGCCGACGATGCGGTCGATCCCGCCGCTGCCGTGCAGCTCGTCCTCGCCGGCGCCGCCCAGGATCACGTCGTCGCCGTTGCCGGTGTCGACGTAGTTGGCGGTGCCCAGCGCGTTCTGCGCGGTGGTCGCGGCGGTGATGGTGTCGTTGCCGGAGCCCGTGCGGACGTCCTCCATGTCGGCGCGGACGTTGTCGGCCTCCTCGGCCGTGCCGTTCTGGTCGGCGTCCTCGCCGTCGTTGGCGACGTTGTCGAAGGAGATCCGCGTGTTGCTGGTGCGGCTGTAGGTGACGGTGTCCCGGCCGCCGCCGCCGGCCAGCGAGTCGGCGCCGTCGTTGGCCGACTCCTCCCAGAAGCGGTCGTCGCCCTCGTCGCCGGCCTGGATGTCGGCGCCGGTGCCGCCGGTGAGGTCGTCCTGGTCGTCGCCGCCGGCGAGCTTGTCGGCGTCGACGCCGCCGTAGAGGTCGTCGTTGCCCGGGCCGCCGGTCAGCGTGTCGGTGCCGGCGCGGCTGTCGAGCAGGTCGTCGCCCGCGCCGCCGGCCAGGACGTCGTTGCCCGGGCCGCCGTAGAGCGTGTTGCTCGCCTCGGCGGCGTTGGCCGCCGCGGTGTCGGCCGAGACCTTGTCGTTGCCGTCGCCCGCGACGATGAACTCGACGTCGGCGCCGACGTTGTCGCCCTCGTCGGCGACGCCGTCGGGGACCGCGCTGGTGTCCGCGCCGTCGTTGGCGACGCCGTCGAGCGTGATCACGAGGCCCTTGACGCGGCCGTCGAGGTCGAGGCGGTCGGCGCCCGACCCGCCGGAGATGACGTCGGCGCCGTCCGGCTCGGAGGCCTGGCGCGAGTCGGCGTAGAACTCGTCGCCGCCCGCGCCGCCCTTCAGCGTGTCGACGCCCGGCTCGAGGTAGAGGTCGTCGTAGCCGTCCTGGCCCTCGAGCGTGTCGTTGCCGGCGTGGCCGCGCAGGTAGTCGCTGCCCTGGCCGCCGTAGAGCTTGTCGTTGCCCAGGCCGACGCCCGCGTTGGAGTCCACCTCGGAGTCGCCGCCGAGGGTGTCGTTGCCGCGTCCGCCGGTCAGCGTGTCGCCGTCCTCGCCGCCGAAGATCTCCGCGGGCTGGGAGACGGGATCGCCGAGCCCGCCGCCGCCCGCGACCGAGAGCACGTCCGCGCCGTCGCGCCCGCGCAGGCCGAAGCCGTCGACGCCGGAGTAGGTGACGTCCGGGTCGGCGTCGGAGTTCAGGGCGACGCCGAGCGTGCCGATCCTCAGCGTGTCGGCGACGTCCTGGCCGGCCACGGAGAGCCGGTCGCCCGAGCCGGAGCCGAGGTTGACGTCGACCTCGATGTCCGACGTGCCGGTCGCCTCCGCGGTCTTGCCGGGCCCGAACGGCCCGTTGCCGACATCGAGCGAGATCGACTGGTTCCCGGCGCCGCCGGTGACCTTGATGGTGTTGACCGTGGTCACGGACGCGCCGTTGCAGGTCGCGCCGCTGAACAGCAGCACGCCGCCGCCCGTGCGGGAGATCGTGCCACCGTCGCCGGAGGCGGGCAGCGCCACGGTCATGGTCGCCGTGGCGCTGTCGAAGGCGCAGGTGGCGGCCGCGGAGGCGGGCTGGGCCGCCGCGCCGGCGGCGATCAGCACGCCGAGGCCGGCGGCCAGCGCGGGGATGAGGGGACTGCGGTGACTGGGCATGATCGCAAGGTGCCGGGCGCCCCTTGCCGCGCCCTTGCCGCGAGGTTGCCTAGCGCCCCGTCCAGACCGGCGCGCGCTTCTCGAAGAACGCCTTGACGCCCTCCTGGATGTCCTCGGTCGCGAAGGCGATGGTCAGCTGGGCGTGCAGGAACTCCAGCGCGTCGGCGAAGGCCATGTCCTGCTGGCGGAACATGGCGTCCTTGCCGAGCTTCATCAGCACCGGCGACTTGGCGGCGAGCTTGACGGCCCACTCGTCGACCGCCGCGTCGAAGGCCTCGGGCGCCACCACCTTGTTGACGATCCCCAGCGCCGCCGCCTCGGCAGCCGTGATCTGCTCGCCCAGCAGCAGCAGCTCGGTCGTCTTCTTGCGCGGCACGTTGCGGTAGATCAGCGCCATGATCATGAACGGGAACACCCCGACGTTGATCTCGGGGGTCCCGAAGCGCGCGGTCTCCTTGGCCACGATCAGGTCGCAGGCCAGCGCGAGGCCGAGCGCGCCGGCCAGCACGTGGCCGTTGGCGGCGCAGATGCTCGGCTTGCCGAGCTCGCCGATGAGGCGGAACAGCCGCGGGAAGCGCTCGGTACCGAAGTGCTTGTGCACGAGCGGGACGTCGGCGGCGAACCCGGACAGGTTGCCGCCCGAGGAGAAGACCTTCTCGTGCGTCGAGGTGAGGACCGCGCAGCGCACCGCCGGGTCGTCGCGCGCCGCCGTGAAGGCGGCGATGAGGTCGTCGAGGACCTCGTCGGAGAGCGCGTTGCGGGTGTCGGGCTGGTCGAGCGCGATGGTCGCCACGCCGGTCTCGGCGACCTCGTAGCGGACGGTGGCGAAGGTCATGGGCGCGGGATGATGCCGGATGCTCAGGCGTCCAGCCGCGTCTCCTCGAGGTCGAGGTCGCGCTCCACCCGGCGCTTGACGTCGTCGGTGATCGCGCCCCGGTTGCGCAGGTCGACGATCGCCTCGCGCTCGGCGGCGATCACCTCGCGCAGCAGGCGCTGGTAGCGGGCGGAGCGCTCGTCGATCGTGCCGTCGGTCCCGTCCATGCGCGCGGCGAAGCGACGGCGGCGGAAGTCGTAGAGCCCGCGGGTGCGCTCGGCGGTGTCGTCGAACACCCACTCCTCGCCGGCCAGCGCGTCGATGCGCTCGATCGCCGCCTCCGCGGCCCGCATCCGCGCTTCGAGCTCCTCGCGCTCGTCGAGGCCGTCGTTCTCGACGCCGAGCCGGCGGATCACCCACGGCAGCGTCAGCCCCTGCAGAACCAGCGTCGCGAGGATGACCGCGTAGGTGAGGAAGACCACGAGGTCGCGGCGCGGGAAGTCCGGCGGCAGCGCCAGCGCCGCGGCCAGCGCGACGGCGCCGCGCATCGAGCTGTAGGCGATGACCGTGACGTTGCGCCACGGCGGCAGCGGATCGCGCGCGCGCAGCCGCGCCGACAGCCGGCGCGGCAGGTAGGTGAGCACGTAGACCCAGACGAGCCGCGTGAGGATGACCGTCGCCGCGACCGCCGCCGCGTAGCCCAGGACCTGCGCCACCGTCACGCCGTCGAGACGCCCGACGATCGGGCGCAGCTGCAGGCCGACGAGGACGAACAGGACCGCGTTGAGCAGGAACTGCAGCGTCGACCAGACGCCGTCGAGCTGCAGCCGCGTGGCCGCCGTCGTCAGCTCGGACGTGTACCAGCCCATGTAGAGCCCGACGGTGACCGCCGCGATGACGCCGGAGAGCCCGAGCTCCTCGGCCGGGAGGTAGGCGACGTAGCCGGAGATCAGCGAGAGCGTGATCTCCGTCGGCGGGTCGTCCAGGCGGCGGCGGACCCACCGCAGCGCGACGCCGGCGACCAGGCCGACCGCCACGCCGCCGAGGCCCGTGAGGAGGAACTTGGGCGCGGCCTCGACGATCGAGAACGTGCCGCTGGCGACCGCGGCGAGCGCGAACCTGTAGACGGTCAGCGCCGTCCAGTCGTTCGTGAGGTTCTCGCCCTCGACGATCGTGACGACGCGGCGGGGAACGCCGAGGCGCCGGATGATCTCGCCGGGCGCGACGGCGTCGGTGGGCGAGACGATCGCCCCGAGCGTGAAGGCGACCGGCCACGGGAGCCCGACCAGGCCGTGGCCGACGATCGCCACCCCGGCGACCGTGGCGATCACCAGCCCGATCGCCAGCAGGCCGATCGGCCGCGCGTTGCGGGCCAGCTCGCGCGGGTTGTTGAAGAACGCCGCGCCGTAGAGCAGCGGCGGAAGGAAGATCAGCAGGACGAGGTCCGGGTCGAGCCGGATCCCGTCGGCGCCCGGGATCAGCCCGAGGCCCAGGCCGCCCAGCACCAGCAGGATCGGGTACGGGACCTGCAGGACGCGCGCGACCGCCGCCAGCCCGGCGATCGCGACCAGCAGGAGGAGGATCACCAGGTCCAGGTGCACGCTCCCCGACTATCGCAAGCCGGTAGCGTCCCCGGCCATGAGCAGCCCCGTCTCGGCACCCGCGGACGCGTCCGCCCCCTCCGACGTCCTCAAGCCCGACTTCGCCGCCCGGCGCAAGCACTTCATCTTCAACGACTTCCACGATCAGCTGCGGGAGTCCATCGGCTCGTTCGTCACCAAGGAGCTCGCGCCGCACGCCGAGGAGTGGGAGGAGACGACCTTCCCGGACTCGGTCTTCGAGCGGATGGGCGAGCTCGGCTTCCTCGGGCTCTCCTACCCCGAGGAGTACGGCGGCCAGGGCGGCGACTACTTCTGCAACCTGGTGCTGGCCGAGGAGCTGACCCGCTCGAACTCCGGCGGGCTGAACATGGGCGTCGCCGTCCACACCGACATGGCGACGCCGCCCGTCTTCCTGTTCGGCACCGAGGAGCAGAAGCAGCAGTACCTGGTGCCGGCGATCCAGGGCAAGAAGATCTCCTCGCTGGGCATCACCGAGCCCGACGCCGGCTCCGACGTGTCCGGGATCAAGACCCGCGCCGTCCGCGACGGCGACGAGTACGTCATCAACGGCTCGAAGACGTACATCACCAACGGCCACCGCGCCGACTTCATCGTGCTGGTGACCAAGACCGACCCCGACGCCGGCTACGACGGGTTCACGCTGTTCATCGTCGACATGGACTCGCCCGGCGTCATCCGCGAGAAGAAGCTCCAGAAGCTCGGGATGCACGCCTCCGACACCGCGCTGCTGGCCTTCCAGGACGTGCGCGTCCCCGAGACCGCGGTGCTCGGCCAGATCGGCAAGGGCTTCTACCACATCATGTGGGAGCTCCAGGGCGAGCGGCTGATCGGCGCCGCGGGCTGCGTGGCGGCCGCGCAGCGGACGTTCGAGAAGACCCTCCAGTACGCGCTGGAGCGCAAGGCGTTCGGTCGCCAGATCGGCAAGTTCCAGGTCATCCGGCACAAGTTCGCCGAGATGGCCACGAAGATCGAGTCCGCCCGCCAGATGGTCTACACGACGGCCTGGCGCTTCAACAACGGCGAGTACCCCGTGCGCGAGATCTCGATGGCCAAGCTCCACGCGGCGCGCATCGCGGTCGAGGTCGCCGACGAGTGCATCCAGATCCACGGCGGCGCCGGCTACATGAAGGAGTACGGGGTCGAGCGCGCGTGGCGCGACCTGCGGCTCAACCGGATCGGCGCCGGGACCGACGAGATCATGCTCGACGTGATCGGGCGGTCCTACGGGCTGTAGGGGGCGGGCGGCTAGGCGGGCGTGACCGGGTCGGCCCACGCGGCCGCCCAGGTCCGCGCGTCGACGCTGCCGGTCACCGGCAGCCCCTTCTGCTGCTGGAACTGCTCGCACACCTGGCGCGCGCGGGCGTCGAAGGCGTGGGCGCTGTCGAGCTTCCAGCCGCGCCTGCTCATCTGCGCCTGCCAGGCGTGGACGTCGTCGCCGCTCATCGGCGGGGTCTTGAGCATCAGCGTGCGCCCCTCGAACGGGGGCGGGTGCTCGACGTGCGCCGGCGCGGGCGCCGGGTCCTGCGAGAAGCGGACGAGCTGCCCGGCGTCGATCACCCCGCAGATGTCCGGGTTGCCCACGCCGACCGCCGCCGGCCGCTGATGGCGGTTCACGCCGCCGGCCGGCCCGCTGTTGCCCTCGATCGTGGTGATCGTCCCCGCGAGCCATTCGGCGACGAGGCCGGTGTGCGTCTGCGCGCCGGACGTGCACGTGCCGGCCCCGGTCCAGTCGAAGCAGACGATGTCGCCGGGCTGCGCCTCCCAGGAGGACTTGGTGGCGTGGTGCGCGTGCCCGTAGGCCCAGCCGTCCGGGACGTAGGAGAAGCCGGTCGGCAGGTGGGGCTGCATCGACGGGAGCGGCAGCCCGCACAGCTTGTAGATCGCCGTGACGAAGTCCCCGCACCAGGCCTCGCCGGGGTGGCCGAGGAGGGTGCTGAACTGGTTCGCCTGGTCGTAGCCCTTGCCGGCGAGGTAGCCCTCGTAGCTCGCCGCCTTCTTGACGATGTCCGCTCGCTGGGGCAACGCTCGCTCCTTCGGTCGATTGCTCGAAGGTATGGAGCGCCGGAGGGGAAGTCAAGGCGGGCGCGAATGTCAGCCGTCGAACCCCGCCGTGTGAGGTCTGACGCCGTGTCGGTACTCAGGAGGGACCGATGCGCTTCCGCCTGCCCGCCTGCCTGCTCGCCTTCGCCGCCCTGCTCGCCGCCGCGCCCGCCGCGCACGCCGTCGTGCCGGGCATGGTCATCGGGCCGCGCACCACCGGCGAGAACTCAGACCAGGTCGACCGCGCCGCGCGGGGCGGCGCCGAGTGGGTGCGGACGTTCGTCGACTGGTCGAGCGCCGAGCCGGCCCGCGGCACGCTCTCGGACTTCTGGCTGAAGTACTTCGACGCGCGCGTCGCGAAGGCCCAGGCGGACGGGCTGAAGGTGATCATGGTGGTCACCCGCAGCCCCGGCTGGGCGACCGGGACCGGCGATCTGAACCGCCCGCCCGCCGATCCGGCGACGTACGCGAGCTTCCTGCGCCGCTACGCGCAGCACTTCGCGGGCAAGGTCGACGCCTGGGAGATCTGGAACGAGCCCGACGAGGCCGCGACGTGGTCGCCCGCGCCGGACCCCGCCGCCTACGCGCGGCTGCTCGGCCCCGCCCATGCCGCGGTCAAGGCGGCCGACCCGGGCGCGAGGGTCGTGCTCGGCGGCCTCGTGGGCAACGACTACCGCTACCTGGAGGGCGTCTACGCGGCGGGCGGCAAGGGCTCCTTCGACGCGGTCGGCGTGCACACCGACACCGCCTGCCTGACCTCGCCCCCCGAGGAGCAGTACCGCGAGCCCGACGGCCGGATCGGCCGGTTCTCGTTCACCGGCTACCGCGAGGTCCGTCGCACGATGCTCGACCGCGGCGACGACAAGCCGATCTGGATGACCGAGCTCGGCTGGTCGACGCTGCGCGAGACCTGCGCGGTCGGGGGCCGCGCCGGCACGAAGCTGAGCGGCGTCTCCGAGGACCAGCAGGCCGACTTCCTCACCCGCGCCTACCGCTGCCTGCAGAACGACCCGTACGTCGCGCTGGCGCTGTGGTTCTCCGTCCAGGACGTCGACAAGTCCCCCAGCCGCTACGACCACCGGCTCGGGCTGCTGCGCGACGACGGCTCCAAGAAGCCCGCCTACGGCCGCTTCGAGGCCTTCGCCCGCGCGGGCGCCGACCGCCCGGCGTCGCGGTGCGGCGCCGCGGTGGACGCGGCGGCGCCCGTCGTCCGCATCCTCGCCCCCGCCGCCGACGGCGTCTTCGCGGGGCCGCTGCGGGTCTCCGCGCGCGCCTCCGACGACCAGGGCGTGCGGCGGATGGAGCTGTGGATCGACGGCGCCAAGGTGCCGGGCAGCCAGCCGGGCGGCAAGCTCGTGCGCACCTGGCAGGGCGCCAAGCGGCTCCCGCTCGGCCGCCACGTCGTGACGATCAAGGCGCGCGACAGCGCCGGCAACATCGGCGAGCAGTCGTTGGCCGTCACCCGCGTCGACGAGCGCAGCCTCACGGTGCCGGCGGCCCATCTGCGGCTGAAGGTCAAGCGCGTCGGCGGGTCGCGGATCCGCCTCTCGGGCCGCGTGCGCGCGCCGGGGTCGCCCGTCAAGCCCACGGGCAAGGTGCGGATGCGGCTGCAGGTCCGGCGCGGGAGGGGCTGGAAGACGTACTCGCGCTTCACGAAGGACATGAGGCCGTTCCGGTTCACCGCGACCGTCCGGCGGTCGGGGTACTGGCGCGTCCGCGCCTTCTACGACGCGCGCCGGCCGTTCCGCGACAGCCGCGCGGTCGTCAAGCGGCTCGGCGGCTTCTGAGCGAGCCGCCGCGCGTCGCGCGCGGTGACGAACAGCTGGCCGTGCAGCGGCACGCGGTACCCCACGAAGCGCAGGCCGGGCCAGCGGGCGTCAGCGCCGCCCGACTCGATCAGCGGCTCGCCGTCGGGCCGCAGGACGCCGAGGTGCCCGACCAGGTCCTCCAGCCCGCGCCGGTAGCCCGTGGCGGCGATGACCGCCTCCGGGCGCGCGCGCCCGCCGCCGGCGAGCAGCGCGTCGGC
>DASVQH010000265.1:0-4066 GCA_036389195.1 Solirubrobacteraceae bacterium | reverse complement strand
CCGGCCCCTCCGCAGGACGCGACACCATCGACGCCGCCGTCTCGCCGCGCCGCCACCGTGGTCGCCTGGGCGACCCAGGACCACCGGCGAGGCCGGCAAGCCTTCTGAGGTGCGGGCGGCGACGCGGCCCGCCGGGCGGGTACGACTCTCTGCGGCTTGCTCATCCTCCAACGGCTCTTGCGAGGGCCCGTGTCGCGCGCGCCATCGGCAAGTCGAGCCGAAGCACGATCACCCGGCGACCGTACGGCAGCGCCTCAAGCACGCCGTCGAAGTCTGTTGCGACCGTCGCTTCCTTGTCTTGCAGGTCGAAGAGCAGCACGAACGGCCTCTCGTCCCGATCGATCACAGCCGATCTGATCAGAGTCCACGCGATCGCCGCGTCGGCTGGACCGAGCGTGTCCATCATGGTCTTCAACGCGGCGAGCTCGCGCGCGTCGCGCAGTTCATACTGCCCCTTCGGTTGGCGTCGAAGCCCGTGTCTGCTGATCCAGCTATGGCGGAGGGACGGGCTGACGCCAGTCACCTCACAGATAAGGGCCTCGCTGGCCGTGGTTCCGTCCGCTGCCGGTGGCATGTTTCAAGGAAGCGTTCGATTTTGAACGTCTCCCTGAATCCTCGCAGACGCGCGCCGATCTGCGACGCGTCGACGACGGGTTCGAGAAAAAAGACCCCAAGAGCGAGATCAGCGGTGTCTGGCGGCGCATGACTCCGCTAGAAGAGAGCACCCAGGCAAGGAGCCCGATGTCGACCACGATGACAGCCCCCAGGGTCGGAAGCGCGGTACTGGTCGTCGACGAAGACGGCCGTCTACTTCTCGGCGTGCGCAACAAGGACCCGCACCGCGGGAAATGGATCCTCCCCGGTGGCGGCGTTGAGCCGTTTGAGTCGATTGAAGATGCGGCGCGTCGCGAGATTCGTGAGGAGACCGGTCTCGAGATCGAGGTCGACCGCACCATGGACGTCGTCCAGATCATCGATCCCCCTCATGAGCACCGGATCATCGTCTACACGCTCGCTCGTCCCATCGGCGGGCGCATGACCGCCGCCTCCGACCTCTCAGGCGCTCGATTCTTCGCTGCCGACGAACTGCACGACCTCGACTTCACCCCGGCGGTCAGGGATCTCCTAGAGCGGCACGGCTGGCTCTAGTAGATGTTGAAGCGCTCGCGGCTCCGCGGTGTCGTACGCGCCTTCGAGCGCCGAAGCCTTCAGCTGCTCGGAGTCATCGCGGTGATCGCGATCGCCTTCGGCGTCAATGTCGGCCCGACTACGGCGGCCGGCGCCGTGCTGGTGAGCGTCGGCACCTCACTCGCCGCCTCGGTGATCGTCGCCGCGTTCGCACTCGAACGCGAGGCGTTCGCGCAGCTGATCATGGACCTGGGCGTCGACGCGCTGTTCCGCGACAGGAAGCGGGAGTTCGACGACGATTTCTGGACCCGAATGGTCGAGCGAGCGAGGTCCCATTACCGAGTGCTGGGCACGGCGAATCACGGGTACTGGCACGACGAGCAAGCCCGCGAAGACACGAAGCGAACTCTTCGAGACGCAATAGTCAAGCGGCAGGTGGAGGTCGAGTTCCTGTTTCTACGTCCTGACGGGGATCTCTGCGGGCGTCGTGGCAAGGAAGAACAGCGCGACACGCGGAAGGACGCCCTGGCCTCGATCGAGCAGTTCTGGCTGTTTCGCGAGTCGTTGCCCGAGGACGCCCGTCGCCGCTTGCTTCTCAAGGAATACGAGGTCACGCCGTCGTGCGGAATCACCTGGGCCGACGACACGCTCCTGGTGACTCACTACCTCGCCGGACGGAACAACTTGGGTTCGCCCGGGATCCTTCTCCGCTCGGGACGCCCGATGCTCCAGGGGGTGCTCCGGCCGGTATCAGGCTCCGAGCCGCCGGCGCCGCTGACCGATATCTACATCAGGAACTACCGCGAGATTGCCAGCCCCGCCAAGTCGACGACCATCTCTCCCGAACGTTTCGCGGCACTTCAAGATCAGTTGAGGCAGCTCGACGACGTACCGAGCGTGAGCGAGGCAGACCTGCGGGGGGCCGATGATGGCGAGCTGTGAGCTCTGCGACGTAGTGCGGCTGGGAGCGGACCGCGAGTTCGAGCGGCGCTGCGGTGGCCCCCCGAGGGTTATCGCCGTCTCAGACCACATGGCGGCGATGCCGTCGCTCGGTGGACTGACCGCCCATCATGCGTTGATCCTCCCAACGGCGCACCACCGAGGCACCGCATCGATGGCGGTCGACCGCCAGACGGAGATCTGGGAGGTCGCGGAGCAGGTGCGGGCGACGTATCGGCAACTCGGCCTGAACTCGGTCGTCTTCGAACATGGGCTTCCGCCGTCGAGCGGCCATGGGTGCGGGGTGGACCACGCGCACGTTCACGTGGTAGGTGTCGCGCCGTCTTTGCGGATCTCGGCCCCGGATGGGTCGTGGACCGAATCGTCGGATGGCCCCCTGGCCTTGACCATCGATGCGAGCCGGGAGTACTTAGTCGTCGGCCTGGACGACGGTCGATGGCTTCTCCGGTACGAAGCGGCAGTTAGGTCCCAGTACCTTCGAAGATGGCTTGCGGCGGCGCTCGACGAACCCTCCTGGGACTGGCGCGCCACGTGCAACGACCGGCGCGTGGGCCCACAGATCGAGGTCCTGCGGATGAGTCTCGATCCCGCCGTGACGCGGAGTGAGGCCGCACCAGGACGCACGGCGGCGTAGGCGCGCTATGGCGTTCGGGGCAGAGAGCTAGGTGCAGGTCGCGCTATGACAGCGTGCCGACCTGCGAGGACGCCTTGCCGAGCGTCTCGTCGATCGTCGTGATGACGCGCTGGCCGGCCTCGAAGGCGCGCAGCGAGGCGATCATGTCGACCATGGAGCGGGCGGGGTCGGCGCCGGAGCCCTCCAGCGCGCCCGCGCGGACCTGGCCGGCCGGGGCGCCGCCGCCGGGGGTGCCGGCGACGAGCGAGTCGCCGTCCTTGCGCGCGCCGGTCAGCGTGACCACGCCGAGGCGGCGGGGGTCGACGCGGCCGTCGGCGCCGACGCGCACGGGCGCGCCGTCGCGGCCGAGGACCTCGGCGCCCTGCGCGGTGGCCAGCGTGCCGGTGGGGGAGACGGTGAACTGGCCGTTGCGCGTGTAGCGCGTGCCCTGCGGCGTGCGGACGGCGAAGAAGCCGTCGCCGGTGATCGCGAAGTCGAGCGGCTCGCCGGTGTCGCAGGCGGGCATCGGCGCCCAGTCGGTCTGCACGGCGTCGACCTGGACGGCCGTGCTCTGCGGCCCGACGACCTGGCCGGTGGCGCTGTTGGCGAGCATCATGTCGCCGAACGCGCGCTGGGCGGTGCGGTCGGCCTTGTAGCCGGGCGTCGACGCGTTCGCCAGGTCGTTGGCGATCTGCTCCTGGCGCACCTGCTCGGCAAGCATGCCGGAGGCGGCGATGTAGAGACCGCGGTCCATGCTCGCCCTGGTATCGGCGCTGCGGCATCCTTCTTGAGGTGCATCCGGTCCAGATCGACCCAGCGCTCCTCCGCCGCCAGCTCCCGGAGCTGATCCTGCGGCCGGGGATGAGCGTCGTGGCGCGGGTCGCGTCGCGCGGCGCCGGCGCCGTCGGGGCGCTGATCCTCGGCGGGCAGCTCATCCGCGCGACGGTTCCCCAGGAGGTCAGGACGGGGGACGTCCTGCGGCTGTCGGTCGCCGAGGTCACCGCCGAGCGCGTCGTGCTCAAGCTCGAGAGCACCACCCCGGAGCCCGGCGCCCACAGCGCCGCCGCCGCGCCGGCGCCCGTCCGGGCCGATCCCGCCGCGCCGGCCGTCCAGCCGCTCCCGCCCACCTTCGCCCCCGGCCCGCCGCCGGCGCTCGCGCCCCGGCCCGATGCCGACCCCGACGCGCGCGGCGGCGAGGGCGACCGCCGCGGCGGCGGCGGCCGGGCCGGCGTCAGCCTCGCGTACGAGACCCCGGCGCTCGGCCGCCTCGACATCCGGCTGGAGCGCGGCCCCGAGGGCGTCACCGCGACGATCGGCGCCGGCGCGACCGCATACGCGCTCGCGCACGCGCGCGCGGAAGCCCTG
>DASVQH010000264.1:0-2022 GCA_036389195.1 Solirubrobacteraceae bacterium | reverse complement strand
CGCGCCGTGCTCGGGCGCACGGCCGCGCCGGCCGGCCGCCGGACGGCGGTCAAGCGGGCAGATCGCGCGGTGGTGTTCGACCCGGTCGGCGCTCCGGAGACCAGCGCGATCACGCCGGCCGCCGTCAGCGCGGTGCAGTCCTGCCTCGGCGACACCGTCGCCCAGACGATCCTCGGCCCGGCGACGATGGGTGCGGACGCCGCGGTCGGCGCCGGGCTCGCCGAGAGCGGCGATCCGCCCGCCGGGATCCAGCTGCGGGTCTGCGGCGCGCCCCGCCTGGTGCGGCACGTCCACGCCATGGAGGCGGCGCTGGAGCGGCGCTTCGGCGGGCGCCGCGCGCGCATCGGCGAGCAGGAGATCGGCGAGCGCGAGATCGTCTCCGCGACGATCGGGAGCGAGGCCGTCGAAGCCACGCAGGTGCTCGACCTGCTCGGCGCCCGCGCACCGCTTCGCGCGCTGGCATGGCGCTGACCGTTCACCGCCTCGACACACCGGAGCGCCGCCGGGCCGTGAGGGTGACGCCCGTCAGGTTCCCCACCAAGGAGGCGAAGTGAAGGTCAGCAGAAACGCGGTCATCGGCGTGCTCAGCGCCGGGGCGGTGCTCTCGGCGACGGGCATCGCGATCGGCGCGGCGGGCGACGACGACTATTCGGCGGCGCTCGCCGGCAAGATCGACCCGCAGCGCCCGAAGAACGTCATCCTCCTGGTGGGCGACGGGATGGGCGACTCGGAGGTCACGCTCGCCCGCTACTACGGCAAGGGCGCCAACGGGCGGCTCAACATGGATCGCCTGGCGTTCCGCGGCAGCTCCATCCACTACGTGCTGCGCCCCGGGCCCGGGCCGAACTTCCAGCCCAACTACGTCGGCGACTCGGCGCCCACCGCGACCGCCTGGTCGACGGGCAAGCGCACGCAGGACTCGCGGCTGTCGCAGGGACCGTCCAGCGCCGACAACGTCCCCGGCTCGAACGCCGGGTACCGCACCTACCTCGAGATCGCCCGCGACCGCGGCAAGGCGACCGGCGACGTCTCGACGGCGGAGATCACCGACGCCACCCCGGCCGCGCCAAGCGCCCACATCTCCCAGCGCGCCTGCCAGGGCCCCGCGGACGCGCGGACGACGTGCCCGACCGAGGCGAAGACCGCCGATCCCCCCGGGCTCGGCTCGGTCGCCGAGCAGCAGGTCGACCAGGGCTTCGACCTCTACCTCGGCGGCGGGCGCAACCGCTACGAGCAGAAGCTGACCGACGGCGGCGACGCCGACGTGATCGCCGCGGCGCGCGACAAGGGCTACACCGTCGTGGGCACGAAGCAGGAGCTCGCCGCGGTCGACTCGCTCGAGGAGGGCGGCAAGCGGACGAAGGTCCTCGGGCTCTTCTCGCCGGGGAACATGACGACGGAGTACGCGCCGCTCTACGCCCGCACGGACGCCTACTACACGGCGAACCCGAACCGCGACGTGCAGGTCCAGGGCGGCAGCGAGACGACCCGCTGCCAGCCGCAGGCTCGTGGCGACCAGCCCTCGCTGCCCGAGATGACCAGCAAGGCGATCCAGCTGCTCGAGCAGGACCCCGACGGCTTCACGCTGCAGGTCGAGGGCGCCTCGATCGACAAGCGCGACCACGCCGCCGACCCGTGCGGCCAGATCGGCGAGACGCTCGCCTTCGACGAGGCCGTCGGCGTCGCGCTCGACTACCAGCGCGACCATCCCGACACGCTCGTCATCGCGACCGCCGACCACGCGCACACGTCGCAGATGACGTACGTGACGGGCAAGCCCGCGACCGGCGCCAGCTACGCGACCCTTGAGACGGTCGACGCCGCCCCGATCCGGATCTCGTACGGCACCGCCGACACCGGCGTGGACGCCACCACGAGCGGTTCCCAGCACCACACGGGCGCCGAGGTGCCCGTGTGGGCGAGCGGCCCGCAGGCGGCCAACATCCAGGGGACGATCGACCAGACCGACATCTTCGGCGTCCTGAACGGCAAGACGCCCAGCCAGCTGCCCGGAGGGGCCGG
>DASVQH010000263.1:0-9764 GCA_036389195.1 Solirubrobacteraceae bacterium | reverse complement strand
CCCGCCCCGGACCAGCGCCCGGGGCTGCTGCTGGCCCTCGGGCAGGCCGAGATGCGCGCGTACGACTCGCAGGCGATCGAGCACCTGACGGCCGGCCGCACGCTGAGCGAGGACCCGGCCGAGCGGCTCACCGCCACGCAGGCGCTCGCCCGGGCGTGGACGCTCGACCCCCGGCCGGAGGCGGCGCTGACCTGGGTGCGCGAGGAGCTCGCCGCGCTCGCCGGCGCGGCCGCGGCCGAGGACGCGCAGGTGCGGGAGGTGCGCTTCGCGCTGCATGCGCTGGAGACGATCCGCGGCGTGGTCGACGCCGAGCAGGCGCGTGCTCGGCGTGCCGAGGCGGCGGCCGCCGCGACGCCCGCGCAGCGCTACCTGCTCGCCGCGCTGGCCTACAAGGCCACCGACCACGGCACCGCCGCCGACGCCGCCGAGCTCGCGGAGCTCGCGCTCGGGGGCGGCCTGCGCGCCGAGGGCATCCGCGGGACCGGCGCGACCCTCGTGCTGGCCGCGCTCATGAACGCCGACGAGCTCGACGGCGCGGCGGCGGTCGCGCGCGACGCGCTCGACGCCGCCCAGGACGCCGGCGACGTCTCCGGCGCGGCGCTCGCGCTGACCCTGCACGCCGACGTGGCGTTCCGCCAGGGCGCGCTCGCCGCCGCCGAAGCCGAGTCGCGCGAGGCGCTGGCGATGGCCGAGCGCCACACGCTCGCCTGGGCCGAGCCGGTGGCGATCGCCACGCTCGTGGAGTCGCTCGGCGAGCAGGGCCGCGGCGAGGAGGCCGACGCGGTCCTCGCCGCGCGGGAGCTCAGCGCCTGGCAGCAGGGGACCGCGCGCGCCGCGCTCTACCTCCACGCCCGCGGACGGCTGCGGCTGGCCCAGGGGCGCGCGCCCGAGGCGCTCGACGACTTCCGCGCGGCCGGCGCGGTGATGGTGCGCTACGGCGTCGACAACCCGGCCGTGCAGGGGTGGCGCAGCGGCGCGGCCGAGGCGCTGCTGCGGCTCGGCTCGCGCGACGAGGCGCGGGCCCTCGCCGCCGAGGAGCTCGGGCTGGGGCGCCCGTTCGCCGCCCGGCACGCGATCGGCGCGTCGCTGCGGGTGCTCGGCCTCGCCGAGGGCGGCGACGCCGGCCTCGACCGGCTGCGCGAGGCGGTCGACGTGCTCGCGGACTCGCCGTCGCGGCTGATCCGGGCGCGCGCGCACGTCGATCTCGGGGCGGCGCTGCGGCGGGCGGGCGAGCGCTCGGCGGCGCGCGACGAGCTGCGCACCGGCCTCGACCTCGCGCACGGCTGCGGCGCCACGCAGCTGGCCGACCACGCCGAGCAGGAGCTGGCCGCGAGCGGCGCGCGGCCCCGCCGGCGCGCGGTGTCGGGCCATGACGCGCTGACGCCGGCGCAGCTGCGGATCGCCCGCATCGCCGCCGACGGGCTGTCGAACCGGGAGATCGCCCAGACGCTGTTCATCAGCGTCCGCACCGTCGAGAACCAGCTTCGCCAGGTGTACTTCAAGCTGGACCTGAGCTCCCGGCGCGAGCTCGCCGAGGCGCTCGCCGCGGCGCCCGCCTGAAAGATGAGTGGCCACTACTCATGCGCCTGCGGCGGGGCTCGCGCACACTCATGCCCAGTCAGGAACCCCGTCCCAAGAAAGGCTCGTCACCATGGCCAAGCGCCTGTCCTTCCTCGCCGTCACCGCCCTCTCCACCCTCGGCCTGTTCGCTGGTAGCGCGAACGCCGCCGGGAAGTTCTGCTACGACGTCCAGGTCAACGCCGGCGGCACCCAGGTCGTCAACCAGGTCGGCTGCCAGGAGCTGCCGGCCTAGCCGGTCCGTCCGTCTGAGTCCCGGGCGCCGGACCGGCAGCCGGCGCCCGGGCTTCGACGGTTTCTCCTACGCGGCGTCCATGCCCGGCACGGGCATGCCGGCGCCGCCCGCGTCCGACGCGCCGCTGGACGGGATCGGCATCTCGCCGCCCGCCGGCGTGTCCGTCATGGCCGGGTCGGGCATCGCGCTCCCGCCCCCGCCACCCACCGCGGCGACCATCTGCGGGACCGGCATGCCGGCCGCGCCGTCGCCGCCGCCGCCCGCCGCGCCCGCGACGCCCGCCGCCGCGTTCTGGCCGATGGCCAGCTCGTCGATCCAGCCGCCCATCGACGCCCACCCGCTCCAGCCGTTCGACGGGGCGGTCTGCCACATGTGCCAGAGGGCGTGGTCGGACCCGATGACCATGATCTCCAGCCGCCCGTCGGCGTTGTTGGCCACCACGGGCCGGTCGACCCAGCCGCCGAGCGAGGCCCAGCCGCTCCAGCCGTTGCTCGGGGCGGTCTGCCAGATGTGCCAGAGCGCGTGGTCGCCGCCGATCACGAAGATCTCCAGGCGGCCGTCGGCGTTGCGCGCGGTCACGGGCTGATCGATCACCCCGCCCATCGAGGCCCAGCCGCTCCAGCCGTTGCTCGGCCGGGTCTGCCAGATGTGCCAGAGCGCCTTGTCGGAGCCGCGGGCGAAGATCTCCAGGCGCCCGTCGGCGTTCTGGCCGACCGCGAGCTCGTCGATCCACCCGCCCATCGAGGCCCAGCCGCTCCAGCCGTTGTTGGGAGCCGTCTGCCAGATGTGCCACAGCGCGTGGTCGGCGCCGATCACGAAGACCTCGAGCCGGCCGTCCGCGTTGCGGGCGATCACCGGCTGGTCGATGATCCCGCCCATCGACGCCCAGCCGCTCCAGCCGTTGCTCGGCGCGGTCTGCCAGATGTGCCACAGCGCCTTGTCGGAGCCGCGCGCGAAGACCTCCAGGCGGCCGCCGGTCGGCCGGTCCTGGACGATCCCGGTGGCCGCCCACATCGAGTTGTCGATGCCGCAGCTGCCGTAGGCCATGCGGAAGTAGCCGCTCTCGCCCCAGCCCGTGCCCCAGGAGTTCTTGGCGATCCAGCAGCCCTGCGCGTCGTCGTAGCCGACGATGCAGATGCAGTGGCCGCCGATGACCTTGCCGGCGGTGCCGGCGTTGTACGTGTAGACGCCGCCGGCGTAGTGGTAGTAGAAGTCCTCGTAGACGGTGAAGCACGCGGTGACGGGGCCGACCGTCGACAGGTGCGTCTTCATGTCGGCGGCGGTCGTCAGCGTCTTCCAGCCGCTGATCTTCGTGATGCGGTTCTGCCAGTCGCCGCAGCGGCTGCAGCCCTGGTCGGCGTCCGTGTAGGGGAAGCACGCCGCGTCGACCACGCCGGCCTGCATCCCGTCGTAGGCGGCGTTGGGCCACCAGCCGCCGCCTGGGCACTTGCCCGCGCCGTGCCCCGGGCCCCAGCAGAACCACAGGTCGGCCTCGGAGAGGTCGACGGGTGCGGTGCTCCTGCGGGAGATCATGACCAGCGACTCCATCGCCGCGATCGAGCCGAACGCGACGCACGACCCGCAGCCGCCCTGGCTCACGACGGGCGTGACGTAGTTCCCGCCGGCGTTGCGCCAGTCGAAGGACGCCGGGGCGCCGGCCACCTCCTCGGCGAGCTGCGGGGCCATCGCGGCCGCCTGCTGCTCAGCCTCGTCGAGTGACGGGTCCTCCGGGCCGGGGACATAGCCGAGGCGGTTGCGCGCCTCGAAATCCGAGTGACCGGAATTCGCAGTCTCGGCGGCGTGCCAGCCGAGGTCGAGACGAGCGATCTCCTGCCGCAGCTGAGCAAGTTCCAGTGCCATGCGCGCCCCCTCCGGGCTTGTGAATTACGCACGCCGAACCTACAGCGTTTCCCGCTCCCCGCGGGAAACAATTTGCTGACGTGACGTCACCGCAGAACACGCGCGAAATGACACCGTTGCGGGCTGTGGCACACTGGGACGATGACGGACATCCCCGACCGCATCGAGCTGGCGCCCGGCGAGACCCGCTCCTTCCAGCTGCCGGGGCTCGGCACCGCGGGCTACATGTGGCAGGACGTCGTCGAGGGCGATCCGGGAACGGTCGAGGTGAGCTGGGAGCGCGGCTTCGCCCCGGGCACGGAGCCCGCCGCGGTGGGCGTCAGCGCCCCGGAGACCGCGACGGTGCGCGCGCTGGGCCCGGGGGAGGCGGCGGTGCGGCTCGTGCAGCGCCGGCCGTGGGAGCAGGACGTCGCGCCCCAGGCGGAGCACCGGATGGCCGTGCAGGTCCGCGACTGATCCGCCCCGCGGCCCGCCGCGCATCAGATCCCATGCCGTTCGCCAGCGCCTCCGTCCCACGCCACCTCGCCCGCGGCCTCGTCGGCCTGCTGGCGCTGGTGGCCGCGTTCGCCGGCGCCGGGCTCGGCAGCCCGGCGGCGCTGGCGCTCCTCGTGGTCACCGTGGTCGCCTGGCGCGGGTGCCCGACCTGCTGGACGGTCGGGCTGCTCCAGACCATGGAGTGCGAGCGCCGCAGCTGCGCGCGCAAGCCCGCCGGGCGCTCCGGCTAGCGCCCGACCCCGCTGCCGAACGCGTCACCGGCTCCCGGCGTGCCGGCGACGTCGGCACTGGCCTGGGACCACAGCTGCGAGTTGGCCGCGGACAGGCCGGTCGCCGTGCCGTAGAGCGCGTGGGCGAGGCCGGCGTCCACGCCGCCGGCGTCCTCGCCCGGGACGCCCACCACCAGGTCGTCCTGCGTGCCGCGCCCGTACTGGCCCGTGGCGAGCCGCGAGCCGAAGCGGTCCCCGCTCTCCGGCTCGTCGTCGATGCCGGCGGTCGCCTGCGACCACAGCTGGGAGCCGTCGGACACCAGGCCGGCGGCCGTGCCGTACACCGCGTGCACCAGGCCGGCGTCGGCGACGCCGAGGTCCTCGCTGGGCACGCCGATCGCCAGGTCGGCCTGGGCGGTGCGGCCGTAGTTGCCGACCGCCAGCGCGGCGCCGAACCGGTCGCCCGCCTCCGCGGCGTCCGCGATGCCGGCGCTCTCCTGAGACCAGAGCTGCGAGCCCGCGGCGGCCGGCCCGGTGCTGGTCCCGTAGAGCACGTGCACGAGGCCGGCGTCGGTGACGGCGAGGTTCTCGTCGGGCACGCCGATCGCCAGGTCCCCGACCGTGGTCTGGCCGAGATCCCCGGCCGCCAGCGAGGCGCCGAAGTGGTCGGCCGCCTCGGCGGCGTCGTCGACCCCGGCGCTGTTCTGCGACCACACCTGGGCGTCGGCCGCGGCCAGGCCGGTGGTGCTGCCGAAGACGACGTGGACGGCGCCCGCGTCGGGCACGCCGTTCAAGTCCTCCCACGGGGCGCCGATGGCCAGGTCGCGCTGCGCGGTGCGCCCGAGGGCGCCGATCGCCAGCGCGGCGCCGAACCGGTCGCCCGCCTCAGCGGTCTCGCCCAGACCCCCGCTGCCCTGCGACCACAGCTGCGCGCCGGTGGCGGTCAGCCCGCCGGCGCTGCCGTAGCGGACCTGGACGACGCCGGCGTCCGCGCCGGCGAGGTCCTCGTCGGGCACGCCGACGGCCAGGTCCGCGTGGGCGCTCTTGCCGAGGTCGCCGATGGCCAGCGCCGATCCGAAGCGGTCGCCGGCCTCCGGCGTCTCGCCCGCACCGCCGCCGCCCTGCTGCCAGAGCTGCGAGCCGGTCGCGGTCAGCCCGCCGCTGCTCCCGTAGAGGACGTGCACCGCGCCCGCGTTGGTGGCGCCGGCGTCCTCGCCGGGCGCGCCGATCGCCACGTCCGCGCGCCCGTCGCCGTTGAGGTCGCCGACCGCCACCGACGCGCCGAAGCGGTCGTCGGGCTCGGCGGTCTCGGCGATCCCGGCGCTGTCCTGCGTCCACTGCTGCGAGCCGGTGGCGGCGAGGCCGTTCGCCGTGCCGTAGAGCACGTGCACCGCGCCGCGGCCGGCGTTCTCGCCCGGCGCGCCGACCACCAGGTCGCTGCGCCCGTCGCCGTCGAGGTCGCCCTTCGCCGTGGCCGGCGCGGCCGACCAGCCGCTCGGGTCGGGCGTGGTCGCCGGCGGCGGCGAGCAGGCGGGCGCGCGGCGGGTGATGCCCCAGGAAGTCAGCGTGCCGGTGTCCTGCGCGGCGGTGTCGACGAGCTTGAGCTCCCAGACGCCGCCGATCGGCTTGCCGTCGAGCGCGGCGAGCGAGCCCTCGGGGCGGAAGCTGCCGGTGAACGGCGCGGTGCCGCTCACGATCGACGTCGCCGCCTCGTCGTCGAGCACCGTGTCGGTGAAGTTGTGGCCGCTGTCGCCGACGCCGGCGAACAGCTTGACCGTGGTCCCGTCGGGATGGATCAGGAACGCCTGGACGTCCCCGTCATAGGTGTGGGTGATGTTGAGCTTGATGTCGACGTCGGCGACCCGGCCGCCGGCGGGGAGCGTCATGCTCGTGGTGACGCCGGTCGCATCGCCGTCGGGGATGGCGATCCCCGGGCTCGCGCTGGTGGTGGACGGGGCGCCCGGCGCGCCGGTGGGGATCGCGACCGGGACGTCGTGCTTGCCGTCGCTCGCGGTGATCCGGACGGTCAACGGCACGACGGCCCCGCACGGCGTCGTGCTCTTGATCGTCACCTGGTGGGGCGCGACGTTCGTCCCCGTCCCCAGGCCGGGGATGTCCGGGTACGCCTTCGTCCCGGCCACCGGCGTCGAGGTGGCGTCGGCGCTCAGCACCATCCCGCTGACGCCGGTCGCGGCGACCGTCGAGCGGTTCTTCACGCGCTCGGTGAAGGCGACGGTCTCACCCGGCTCGGGGATCGCGTCGCCGTCCTCCGTCGAGACGATCGCCGTGGCGTCGTGGAAGACCTGCCCCTGGCGCAGGAAGTTGTTGTTGGCGACGTTCCAGTGCGTCGCCAGGTAGCTGCCGGCCGGCGGCGAGGTGGAGTAGTAGTCGTCGTGGTTGCAGTCCAGGAGGGAGGCGTGCGAGCTGTCTCCGTCCTTCGTCCCGCAGACGTAGGTCATCGCCGGGCTCTGGGCCGAGTCGAAGTAGCACATGACGTCCCACTCGTCGAAGCAGTGGGCGCCGCCGGTGGTGTGGGGGGCGGTCATCGACACGGCGCCGAGGGTGTGGCCGAGCTCGTGGACGCCGACGAACGCGCCCCAGCAATCGGCGTCGACGCGCGACACGAGCCCGTAGTAGCCGGTCGCGACGCCGCCGTTGCTGGTGTTGCCCGCCCCCGGGGAGTCATCGCCGTTGAACTCGCCGATGCCGCAGATCCCGGCGGAGTTGCTGCCGTCCATCCAGACCTGGAAGCGGCGGTCGAGGCTGGTCATGCCGTGGTCGTTGCGGATCTCGGTCATCGTGTTGGAGAACGAGTCGTCGCCCGTCGGGGTCAGCGCGACCTTCTCGACCTTCAGCCGGCACGCGCCGGTCGGGGTGGGCTCGGTGAGCCAGCGGATGCTCCGGGTGCCGCCGGTCTCGCGCGCGCTCTCGTAGTAGATGTCCTCCATCTCCGCGGCCCACTGGCGCATCAGCGGAGCGACCTCCGCGTAGCGGTCGGCCTGGTCGGTCGTGTAGGCGTAGACGAGCGTGACGCGCATGCCGGCCGAGTTCTCGCTGTCGCAGGCGATGCCGCTGCCGCCGGTCGCGTCGCCGGCGAGCGCGGCGTCCGCGCGCAGGTCGGCGATCGACGGCGTCCGGCCGGCGGGCCGCGCGCCGGCGGGCGCGGGGTCCGGCCCGTGCGTGCAGCCGATCCGCTCGTGACCCTGCTTGTCCTTCGTGCGGACCTCGTAGAGGCTGCCGCAGCGCCCGCCGGGGCGCTTGGTCAGGCCGGCGTAGGCGGAGGCGGGCGCGAGGGCCGGCGCGCCGAGCGCGTGCGCATGGCCGGCGTGGGCGCCGGCCGTCCCGGCCCCCGTCGCGCCGAGCGCGAGGGTCGCCGTGAGAAGGGCGAGGGACCGGCAGTATGGGCGCATCGAGGCTCTCCGTCCGGTCGGGTGGCGGGCGGGCGCAGGGGCTCGTCCACCGACACAACGGGCCGGGGCGCCGCTTTCTGTCACGCAACGAACATTGGGGAGCTCAGGCGAGCTCGGCGGCGAGCGCCCGCCCGGCGCAGCGGCCGCTGAACAGGCAGCCGCCGAGGAAGGTCCCCTCCAGCGCCCGGTAGCCGTGCATCCCGCCGCCGCCGAACCCGGCGGCCTCGCCCGCGGCGTAGAGCCCGGGCAGCGGCTCGCCGTCCGCCCGCAGGACCCGGCCCGCCAGGTCCGTGTGCAGGCCGCCGAGCGTCTTGCGGGTGAGGATGTGGAGCTTGACGGCGATCAGCGGGCCGGCGTCCGGGTCGAGCAGCCGGTGCGGCGCGGCGACCCGGGTGATCCGGTCGGCCAGGTAGCGCCGCGCGCCGTGGATCGCCGTGACCTGCGCGTCCTTGCTGAACGGGTTGGCCAGCTCGCGGTCGCGCGCGAGCACCTCGCGCTCGACCTGGTCGGCGTCGAGCAGCGGCGCGTCGGTCAGCCGGTTCATCCCCGCCACGAGCGCGCGCAGGTCGCGCTCGACGACGAAGTCCGGGCCGTGGCGCTTGAACGCCTCCACGGGTCCCGGCGCGCCCTTGGAGACCCGCGCCTTGACGACCTCGCGCACGCTGCGTCCCGTCAGGTCCGGGTTCTGCTCGGAGCCCGAGAGCGCGAACTCCTTCTCGATGATCTTCTGGGTGAGCACGAACCACGTGTGCTCGTGGCCCGTCTGCATGATGTGGGCGAGCGTCCCCAGGGTGTCGAAGCCGGGGAACAGCGGGACGGGCAGCCGCCGGCCGGTCGCGTCGAGCCACAGCGAGGACGGACCGGGGAGGATGCGGATGCCGTGCATCGGCCAGATCGGGTCCCAGTTGCGGATCCCCTCGGTGTAGTGCCACATCCGGTCGGGATGGATGACCTCGCCGCCGGCCTGCTGCGCGATCTCGATGCCCCGTCCGTCGACGTGCGCGGGGACGCCGGAGATCATGTGCTTCGGCGGGTCGCCAAGGCGCGCCGGCCAGTTGCGGCGGACGAGCTCGTGGTTGCCGCCGATCCCGCCCGAGGCGACCACGACGGCCGGCGCGCGCAGCGCGAACTCGCCGGTCGCGTCGCGGTTGGACGACTGGCCGCGCCGGCACGCGTCCGGGGCCAGGACCGTGCCGGCCACCCCGTCGACGGCGCCGTCGGTGGTGGTCAGGGCGTCGACGCGGTGGCGGAAGCGCAGCTCGACGCGGCCGCGCGCCGCCGCTTCGCGGACGCGGTTGACGAAGGGCTCGATCACCCCCGGGCCGGTGCCCCAGGTCACGTGGAAGCGCGGCACCGAGTTGCCGTGCCCGATCGCGCCGTAACCGCCGCGCTCCGCCCAGCCGACGTTGGGGACGAACTTCAGGCCCTGCCCGGCGAGCCACGCGCGCTTCTCGCCGGCCGCGAAGTCCACGTAGGCCTCGGCCCAGCGCCGCGGCCAGGCGTCGTCCGGGCGGTCGAAGCCCGCGGTGCCCAGCCAGTCCTGCCAGGCCAGCTCGTGCGAGTCGCGGATCCGCATCCGCCGCTGCTCCGGGCTGTCGACGAGGAACAGCCCGCCGAAGGACCAGAACGCCTGGCCGCCCAGCGACGCCTCGGGCTCCTGGTCGACGAGGATCACCCGGCGGCCGGCGTCGGCCAGCTCGGCGGTGGCGACGAGGCCGGCGAGGCCCGCGCCGACGACGATCGCGTCGGCGTGCGCGTCCGCGGCCGTCACAGCGCCGCGCCGAGCCGGACGACGACGTAGGCGAGTCCCGCGGCGCCCATCGCGCGGCGCGCCGCGTTCGTGCCGTCGGCCAGCTCCAGCCAGGCCCACGCCGAGAGCCCGGCGTAGAAGGCCGCGCGGGCGGAGTCGTGGACGGCACCGTCGGTCGCCGCTGCGAGCGCGAACGCGCCGCCCGCGAACAGCAGCGGCGGGTTCGG
>DASVQH010000262.1:0-2902 GCA_036389195.1 Solirubrobacteraceae bacterium | reverse complement strand
CGGCCTTGGCACCCGGGGCGCGCTCGGTGATCACGATCCGCGCGCTCCGTCGGCCGGCGCCGAGCCGGCGCAGCGCGCGACGGCTGGCGTGCAGCCGCAGCGACAGGCGTCCCGCCCGGCTCGCGACCGACGTCGCCCGGGCGAGCGTGCGCCCGCCGGACGTCAGCCGCACCGTCACGCGGGTGCGGGCGGTGTCGACCGCGACGCCGACCGGCACGCCGCGGCGCAGCGCCGACCGGGTGAGCCGAGCCGGGACCCGGCCGGCGAACAGGCTGGAGCTCGCCGGCGGCGGCGGCCCGTCCGGCTTCACCGGCTGGTCCAGCTTGGTGGGGCCGACCGGCCCGACCGGCTGAACCGGCCCGGGCGCCGCACCGCCGGTCAGGAGCCCGACGCTCGTGACCACCGGCGGCGACCAGTTGCCGTGTCCGCCGGCGTCGAAGCGTGCGGCGATCTGCGCCCGCCCCGGCATCGCGCTCGGCGCGCACGGCCCGCCGCAGTCCTTCTCGGCCGTGGACCCGAAGGCGCTGATCTGCCGGTCGACCCGCAGCGGGATCGCCAGGCCGAGCATGTTGTGGCCGTCGGGCAGCGACCAGGTGATCGGGTCGCCGCCGCGGCCGTCGAGCAGCTTCGTCCCGCCGTAGTCGCCGGGAGCCACGCCGACCGGGCAGACGAACGAGCCGTTGCCGAAGCCGATGCTGCAGTAGGCGGGCGCGTCGGCCGCGAAGTGCGTCCCCTCGGGCGGGATGACCTCGATGGTCACCCCGGTGCGCCCGCCGGTCTGCTCGCAGCCGTCCCCGAGCCCCGCCGACCACGCGACGGATACGTACTCGACGTCGCCGATGGGCGGCGGAGCAGCTTCGTCGAAGAGGGCCGCCGCGGTCTGGATGGCGGGGATGACCGTCCAGTAGCTGTGGCCGTCCATGGCGCCCGTGTCGCAGTTGAACGGGCCCGAAGCGATGTCGCCGCGGGCGCTGTCCTTGTGCCAGGTGCCGTGGAAGGCGTCGGCGCCGGCGGGCGTCGCGGGCAGGCCGGCGCAGAGCGCCGCCGCCAGGAGGGCGGCGCGAAGTGGTGAAGGCAGGTGCGGTCTCATGCGTCGCAGCCTCCCGCCGCGGCGCGCCCCGCGCGTCGGGTGCGATCCCTACACCGCACCCCTAACCTGCCCGGTCAGGGACGCCGGTAGCATCGCCCCGTGCCGGACCGCCAGCCGCTGATCGAGCGCGAGACCGAGCTGGAAGCGCTCGAGCGGGTGCTCGCCCGCCTCGCCGACGGCGAGGGCGGCTTCGTGGTCCTGACCGGCCCGGCCGGGATCGGGAAGACCAGCCTCCTCGCGCACGCGCGCGCCCGCGCCGCGACGGAGACCATCCGGGTGCTCTCCGCGCGGGGCTCGGAGCTCGAGCGCGCCTTCCCGTTCGGCGGCGCTCGCCAGCTGCTGGCGCCGCTCGTGCTCCCCGGCGCGCGCACCGACCCGGACGACCTGTTCGCCGGCGCCGCCGGCCTCGCTCGGGCGGTCGTCGAGCCCGGCGCCGCCCCGGCCGCGCCGGCCTCCCCCGACGCGGAGTTCGCGCTGCTGCACGGCCTCTACTGGCTGATCGCGAACCTGGCCGCCGCCGGGCCGGTGCTGCTGCTCGTCGACGACGCCCAGTGGCTCGACGCGCCGACGCTCGCGTTCCTCGGCTTCCTGGCCCGTCGCGTCCGCGACCTCCCGGTCGCGCTCCTCGTCGCCTCCCGGCCCGCGGACGACCCGACGGCCGAGCCGGGCGTCGCGCCGCTGCTGGTGGACCCGGAGGCGGGGATCCTGCGCCCGTCCGCGCTGTCGCTCGACGGGGTCGCCCGGCGGGTGCGCGAGCGGACCGGCCGCGCCGGCGACGACGGCTTCGTGCGCGCCTGCGCCGAGGTGACCGGCGGCAACCCGTTCCTGCTCGAGGAGCTGCTGCGCGAGCTCGGTGCGGAGGGCGTCGCGCCGGAGGCGACCGCCTCCGAGCGGATCCGCGCGCTCGGGCCGCGCGGCGTCGCCGCGGTGACGCGGCTGCGGCTGGAGCGCCTCGGCGACGACGCCAGGACGTTGGCGCGGTGGATCGCCGTCCTGGGCGACCGGACGCTGTCGGCGGACCTGGCCGCGCTCGCCGAGCTGCCCGACGCCGCCGCCCTGCGCGGCCTCGCCGCGCTCCAGGCGGCCGAGCTGGTCGGCGACGACGGCGGCTTCGTCCATCCGATCGTCCGCCAGGCGGTGCTGCACGACCTGCCCGCCGCCACCCGGGCCGGGCTGCACGCCGAAGCGGCCGCGCGGCTCGCCGGCCGCGGCGCGCCCGCCGAGGAGGTCGCGGCACAGCTCATGGCGGCCCCGCCGGCCGGCGATCCCGCCCGCGTGGCGGTGCTCCGCGAGGCCGCGGACCGCGCCCGCGCGGTCGGCGACGCCGCCGGCGCCGCCCGCCTGCGGCGGCGCGCGCTGCAGGAGCCGGCGGGCGCCGAGGAGTCCGTGGTCCTGCTGGAGCTGGGCGAGGACGAGGCGCTGGCCGGCGATCCCGCGGCCGTCGAGCACCTCCACCGTGCGCTGGCCGGCCGGCCGGCGCCCGCGGCCGTCGAGCGCGCCACCACGACGCTCGTGGACCTCCTGATGTTCAGCGGCGAAGCCGACCGCGCCGCCGACGTGCTCGAAGCCGGCGTGGAAGCGCTGGGCGCCGGGTCGCCCGGCGGGCAGCGCATCGGGCGTCAGGCCGTCGGCGTGGCCCACACGAACGCGCCGGTCCGCGCCCGCCTGGCGGCGACGCTGCAGGCGCTGGCCGACCCGGGCCCGCCCCCCTTCGACGCCGCGGGCCTGTCGGCGGCCGCCGCGCTGGCCTGGCGCGCCGCGATCGAGGACCTCGACGCCGGCCGCGCCGCCGAGCTCGGGCTGCGCGCGCTG
>DASVQH010000261.1:0-2241 GCA_036389195.1 Solirubrobacteraceae bacterium | reverse complement strand
CCTACGAGGCCGCGCCGGAGCGCCATCACCACGTCGCGCAGCTGCTGACCGGGGCCCCGCTGGAGGATCCCGGCCCCGAGTCGCTGCCCGACGCGCTGCGGGCGCTCATGCGCGGCGTCGGCGCGCCCATGACCGTCGGCGAGCTGGGGTACGGCGAGGACGACCTCGGCGCGCTGGTCGAGGGCGCGCTCAAGCAGCGGCGGCTGCTCGACGTCGCGCCGCGCGAGCCGGCGGCCGAGGATCTCGAGCGGATCCTGCGCGCGTCGCTGTAGCGGAGCTGTCGCTCCGTCTTCCGGCGAACCGATCGGCGTGCGCCGCTCAGGCGGTGCCTATGGTGAGCGGCGTGATCCCGGTCCGCCTCCTGCCCGCGCTCGTGTGCGCCGCCGCGCTCGGCCTCGCCGCGCCGGCCGCCGCGCAGCTGCCCACCCCGACGCCCACGCCCACCCCGACGCCCACACCGCGGCCCGCCCCGCCGACGGTGCCGCCGGCGGAGCCCGGCCCCGACTCGCCGTCGGACCAGGGCGACGCGGCCAACCGCCACTGGACGGTCGACCCGGCGCTCGACGCGCCCTTCGGCTTCGCCTGGCGGGTGCAGGCGCCGGCCGATGTCGAGACGGTCCTCGCCGCCAACGGCCGCGTCTACGCGGCCCACGGCACCTACACGACCACCGAGGCCCAGGCGGGCGTGAGCGCGTACGAGGCCGCCGGCGGCCGGCTGCTGTGGACCCGCCCGCTCGGGACGGGCTCGCCGCCGCAGATCGCCGCGACCGCCGACCGGGTCGTCGCGGCGGTGGACGGCGTGGTCCGCGGGCTCGACGCCGCCACGGGCGCGATCGCCTGGACGCACGACAAGCTCTCCGCGGGGCCGCTGACGGTGTCCGGCCCGGACGTGTTCTTCAAGGGCGAGGGCGGCGAGAACGCGCTCGTGGCGCTCGAGGCGGCGACCGGCAAGGTCCGCTGGACGCGTCCCATGGAGGTCGACACGCCGAGCCTCGTCCCCGCGGTCGCCGGCGACCGGGTGATCGCGGCGGCGCCGTGCCAGGCGGAGGCGCACGACCGGCGCGACGGCACGCGCCTGTGGCGGCGCGAGTACGGGTGCAGCGGCGGCAGCACCGGCATCGGCCGCATCGGGGGAACGCGCATCGCCGTGGGGCCGCGGGTGATCTCGCTCGCCGACGGCGCCGAGGTCGCGCAGGTCCCCTGGGAGGAGAGCCACGCGCTCGCCGGCGACGTCATGATCGGCCAGCGCTACCAGACCCCGGAGCTCGCCGCGATCGACCTCGCGGGGCGGCCGCGGTGGACCGTCGGGTTCGGCGACGCCTACACGGCCGGCACGCTCTTCGTCCCCTCCGCCCTCAACGACTCCCTCCTGCTCGCCACGCGGGACCAGCTGCAGGTCCGCGACAGCGCCACCGGGGCGGTCCGCTGGGCGGGGACGCGGCGCCCGCTGGGCGAGGACACGAGCGAGGGGATCGGCGGCGGGTCCCCGGTCGCGGGCGCCGGCGTGGTCGTCTTCACCTTCGGGCGCGAGCTGTTCGCGCTGGCGCCGGCGGGTCGCGTGGCCGCGCCTCCCCTCACCGCCCGCGCGTCGAAGGCCGTGATCCCCTACGGGCGCAAGGTGACGCTGTCCGGCCGGCTGGGCCGGGACCTCGGCACCGTCGCGCCCGTGACGGTGCAGGCCCGGCAGACCGGCCGGCGGGGCTCCCGGACGCTCCCGCCCGCCTCGACGCGGCCGGACGGCACCTTCGCGATCGAGACCCGTCCGGAGCGCCTGACCCGCTACGAGATCGCGGTGCCGGGCGCGGCCGACCGCCCCGCCGTCGCGGTGCTGGTCGTGCCGGACTTCCGCGAGCGGACCCGCCGGGGCCGCGGGGACCGCAACGCGATCACCTCGCGCGTCCGCGTCCGGGTGCCGCGCGATGCGCGCGTCCGCCGCCACGTCCTCGGGCTGTACCTGCGCCGCGCCAAGGGGCGCCACTACCGTCGGATCGCGAAGGCGCGTCTCCACGGCCGGCGCGGGAGCTACCGCGCGACGCTGCGCTTCCGGGCGATCCGGCGGCTCCACCGGCGCGACCTGCTCGTCTACTGCGTCGGCGGGCTCGTCCGCCAGGGCCTCGCCCCCGACGCCCGGCTCGACCGGCGCTGCGGCGCGCGCCGGATCCGCGCGTGAGCGCCGCCGCGCGCGCCGTCGCCGCGCTGGCCGGGGTCCTCGCGCTGGCGATCGCCGGGGCGGTGCCGGTC
>DASVQH010000260.1:0-2347 GCA_036389195.1 Solirubrobacteraceae bacterium | reverse complement strand
CCGACCCGGTGGACGACCGCCGGATGAGGTCAGTCCGCTCCTCGACGAGATCCTGGAGAAGCCGTCCACCATGCGCGACGGGATGCTGACCCTGCTCGGGTACGTCGTCGCCAACGGCGACCCCATCGACTTCCGCGCCGTGGGCAAGTTCCCCGGCGGCCGAGCCGTCGCGCAGTACGTCGCGGACGACCTCCTGCCGGGGCCTCAACATCGCGGGGAAGAAGGACGCCCTCCAGACCGGGTTCAAGGGCGTGTCGCGCTACATCGACCGCGATAACCCGCTGACCAAGCCGGTCTTCGAGTGGGCCTCGGAGCAGGACGACCTCGAACCCGTCGAGCAGGAGTTCCGCTACCTCGCAGCGGGCATGGCCGGCACGGCGCGCGACCTGCCGCCCTCCTGCGCCAGGAACGAGGCGTCCAGGGCGATCAGGCGGTCGAAGTGCTGCTGGGCCACGGGGCTCTCCTCGTCGGGGGAACGGCTCAGGCTCCTCGACCCTACCGCGACATGTGACCGGGCGCACCCGGCAGAGCTGGCGCGTTGGCGTTCTGGCGCCGGTCGATCCGGTCGGCTGTCGTTCGTCCATGGGTCGAACCGCGGCGGTCATGGGGGCCGGCGCACCACAGCCCGAGGAGGGACATGACGATGCAGTACCTGCTGACGATCTGGATGGAGGAGATGGACTTCGAGCCGACGCCCGAGGCGATGGCGCCGTGGGCGGCGTTCAACAACGAGGCCGCCGCCGCCGGCGTGCTGCGCGGCGGCTCGGGCCTGCAGCCGTCGACGACGGCGACCACCGTCCGCGGTGGCGGCGAGGTCGTGCTGACCGACGGCCCGTTCGTGGAGACCAAGGAGCAGCTCGCGGGCTACTACGTGGTCGACTGCGCCGACCTCGACGAGGCGATCGCCTGGGCCAAGAAGGTGCCGGCCGTCCTCTGGGGCGCCGCCATCGAGGTGCGCCCGACGGCCGGCGGCACCGACATCGCCGAGAACAGCGACGCCGCCGGGACGGCCGCATCCTGAACGGCAGCGCCGCGCCCGAGGTCGACCGCCTGTTCCGCGACGGCGCGGGACGGGCGGTCGCGGTGCTGGCCCGCGTGCTGCGCGACGTCGACCTGGCCGAGGAGGCGGTCCAGGAGGCCTTCGTCGTCGCGCTCGAGCGCTGGCCGCGCGACGGCGTGCCGGACGAGCCGGCCGCCTGGATCGCCCGGACGGCGCGCAACAAGGCGATCGACCGCCTGCGGCGCGCCAAGCGCTTCGCCGACAAGGCGGCGGTGCTGGCCGCCGAGCTCGAGCGGGCCGTGCCCGGCGAGGAGGACGACGACCCCATGCCCATCCCCGACGACCGCCTGGCGCTGATCTTCGCCTGCTGCCACCCGGCGCTCGCCCTCGAGGCGCGGGTGGGGCTGACCCTGCGGCTCGTCGGCGGCCTGCAGACCCCGGAGGTCGCCCGCGCCTTCCTGGTCTCCGAGACGACGATGCAGCAGCGCATCGTGCGCGCCAAGCGCAAGCTGCGCGACGCGGGCATCGCCTTCGCCGTCCCGCGCGACGCCGCGCTGCCCGACCGGCTGCCCGCGGTCCTCGCCACGATGTACCTGATCTTCAACGAGGGCTACGCCGCGTCCAGCGGGGACGCGCTGGTGCGCCGGGAGCTGTGCGCCGAGGCCATCCGCCTGGCGTCGATCCTCTGCGCGCTCATGCCCGACGAGCGCGAGGCGCTCGGCCTGCTGGCGCTCATGACCCTCCACGACGCGCGGCGCGGGGCGCGCACCGACGCCGACGGCGAGCTCGTGCTGCTCGCCGACCAGGACCGCGCGCGGTGGGACGCGGCGGCCATCGCGCAGGGCCGCCGGCTGGTCGACCGCGCGGCGCGCCTGGGCCCGCCCGGCCCCTACGTCCTGCAGGCCGCGATCGTCGCCACCCACCTGGCCGACGGCCCCACCGACTGGCCCACCGTCCTCGCCTTCTACGACCGCCTGGTCGGCGTGCAGGACACGCCGGTCGTGCGCCTCAACCGCGCGGTCGCGCTCGCCGAGGTGCACGGCCCGGCCGCGGCGCTCGACGAGCTCGCCGGCCTCGAGCGCGCGCTGGACGGCTACCACCTGCTGCACGCCACCCGCGCCGAGCTGCTGCGCCGCGCGGGCGACCCCGACGGCGCCCGGCTGGCCGACGCCCGGGCGCTCGAGCTCGCGCCCTCGCCCGCGGAGCGCTCGCTGCTGCGGCGCAGGCTCGAGCCGCAGGCGTAGGCTTGGCCCTCCATGGCGTGGGACTTCCCGACCGGGAGCCCGTGCCGCTGGAAGAAAACGGCGACCGGCCGCCGGCAGCGAAGAACGAGCTTGTTGCCGCCGG
>DASVQH010000259.1:0-8687 GCA_036389195.1 Solirubrobacteraceae bacterium | reverse complement strand
GCGTCGGCGCCGTCGGCCAGGTCGAGGACGCCGGCGACGACGGGCGGCGTGATGAACGGCTGGTCGCCGAGCAGGACGAGCGCGGCGTCCACGTCCCCGAGGGCGGCGACGCCGGCGCGCAGCGACGCCGACTGGCCCTCGGCCCAGTCGCGCGCGACGACCACGGCGAAGCCGGCCGTGTCGACGCCCTCGCGCACGACGTCCGCGCGCGCGCCGAGGACGAGCACGCGCGGCCCGAGCGCGGGCACGCCGCGAACCGCGCGCAGCACGTGCTCGAGCACCGGCACGCCCCCGACCAGCGCGAGCTGCTTCGGCCCGCCGAAGCGCCGCCCCTCGCCGGCCGCGAGCACGAGCGCGCCGGTCGCCGTCACGTCGCGTCCTCCAGCAGCGCCGCCAGCGCCTCCAGCGAGGCGATCGAATTGCCGGCGAGCAGGTGGTCGACCGACGGCAGCGCCGCGCGCATCCCGCGGGTCAGCGGCTCGTAGCGCGGATCGGCCGCGAGGGGGTTCAGCCACACGAGCGAGTGGGCGGTGCGGCGCAGCCGCGCCATCTCGCGCGCCAGCACCTCGGGGTCCCCGCGGTCCCACCCGTCGGAGAGCACGATCACCGCGGCGCCGCGGCCGACGCGTCGCCCGTGCTCCCGGTTGAGCTCGGCGACGGCGTCGCCGATCCGCGTGCCGCCGCGCATGTCGACCACGGCGGACGTCGCCCGCTCTAGCGCCGCGTCGGGGTCCCGGCCCGCCAGCTCGCGGGTGATCCGGGTCAGCCGCGTGCCGAAGGCGAACGCCTCCACCCGCCGCCGCGCCGCCACCGAGGCCTGCAGGTACTGGAGCAGCATCCGCGCGTACGGCGCCATGGAGCCGGAGACGTCGCAGACCAGGACGACCGGGCGCTGGCGGAAGGTCGGCGCGCGGTAGCGGCGCTCGACCAGCTCGCCGCCGTGGCGCAGCGAGGCCCGGATCGTCGCCCGCACGTCGGCCACCTCGGCGCGCCGCCGCGTGGCCCGCGTCCGCCGCGACAGCCGCCGCGGCCCGCGGCGGGCCAGCCGCGCCAGCAGGCGCCGCGCGGCGGCGCGCTCGCGGTCGGTGTAGTCCGCGAAGTCCTTGGCGAGCAGCAGCTCGACCTCGCTCCACGCCGCCGCCACCGGCACCGTCTCCGCGCGCGCCAGCTCGGGCGGCGGCGGCGAGGCGGCGGGCACGCCTGTCCGCGGCAGCACCATCCGCGCCGCCTCCATCAGCTCGGGCGGGATCCCCGCGTCCCCGTACGGGGCGCCGAACGTGTCCGCGAAAGCCGCGTCGAAGACCTCGAAGTCGCGGTGCGCCGCGCACAGCACGGCCCGCAGCGCGTAGTACGCGTCCCAGCGCGAGGCCGGGTCGACCGCCGCCAGCGCGCGGTGCGCGGCCAGCACCTCCCCCACCCCGACGCGGACGCCGCCCGCCCGCAGCCGGGCGGCGAGGTCGGACACCGGCGCGACGACCGCCTCAGGCACCGCTCAACACCTTCCGCGCCCGCACGCGGTCGACGTCCTCGCGCACCTTCAGCGCCACCCCCAGCGTCTCCTCGAGCGACGCGTCCTCGCCCAGCGCGAGCAGCGCCCGCGCCCAGGTGATCGTCTCCCCCACGCCCGGCAGCTTGTAGAGCTCCTCCTCGCGCAGCCGCGCCACCGCCGCGCACACCCGGGCGACCACGCCCTCGGGGACGCCGGGCAGCCGCGCCCGCACGATCGCCGCCTCGCGCTCGCGCGACGGGTAGTCGATCCAGTGGTAGAGGCACCGCCGCTTCAGCGCGTCGTGCAGCTCGCGGGTGCGGTTCGAGGTCAGCAGCACGAGCGGGCGGCGCTCGGCGCGCACCGTGCCCAGCTCGGGGATCGAGACCTGGAAGTCCGACAGGAGCTCCAGGAGGAAGGCCTCGAACTCGTCGTCGGCGCGGTCGATCTCGTCGATCAGCAGCACCGTCGGGCGATCCGCCGGTGCCTCCAGCGCCTGCAGCAGCGGCCGCGCCAGCAGGAACTCGCGCCCGAACAGCTCGCGCGCGTCGGTGCCCGCCTCGGCCGCCCGGATGGCCAGCAGCTGCCGGCCGTAGTCCCAGTCGTAGACGGCGTGGTGCAGGTCGATGCCCTCGTGGCACTGCAGGCGGATCAGTCGCGCCCCCAGCGCGCCCGCCAGCGCCTTGGCGACCTCCGTCTTCCCGACCCCCGCCTCGCCCTCGAGCAGCAGCGGGGACTCGAGGTCGCCGGCGAGGAAGACGGCCGTGGCGAGCGCCCGGTCGGCCAGGTAGTCCTGGCCGGCGAGCGCCCGCTCGACATCGATGACGGACGAGAAGGTCAGGCCGCGGCCTTCTCCAGCGCCCGCCGGCAGAGCACCTGCGCCAGGTGGCGCTTGTAGTCGGCGCTGGCGTTGAGATCGGCCGGCGGCGAGGTCCCCTCGGCCGCCAGCGCCGACGCCGCCTCGATCCGCGTGGCGTCCAGCGGCTGCCCGCGCAGCGCGTCCTCGACGCCGGTGGCCCGCAGCGGCGTCCCCGCCATGTGGGTGAGCCCGACGCGGACGTCCTCGCAGGTCCCGTCGGGCCCCTTGCGGACGAGCGCGCCCACCGCGACCATCGCCCAGTCCTCCTGGCGGCGGTTGAACTTCTCGTAGCCGAAGCCGTAGCCCTCCAGCGCCGGCAGCCGGATCTCCGTCAGGATCTCGTCCTCGCCGACCGCCGTCGTCAGGTAGTCGACGAAGAAGTCGGCCGCCGCCACCTCGCGCGTGCCGCCGGCGCCCTGCAGCGTCACCGACCCCTCCGCGGCCAGCAGGATCGCCGGCAGGTCGGAGGCCGGATCGCCGTGGGCCAGCGTCCCCCCGAGCGTCCCGCGGTAGCGGACCTGGGGGTCGGCGATGGTGCCGGCCGCCGCCGCGGCCAGGCCGAGCGCCTGCTCGCCCTGCACCTCGTAGTGGGTGGTCATCGCGCCGATCCGGAAGTCGCCGTTCTCGCGCCGGATCCCGCGCAGCCCGTCGACCTTGCGCAGGTCGACCAGCAGCGTGGGCGCCGCGAGCCGGAGCTTCATCAGCGGGATCAGCGAGTGCCCGCCGGCGAGGATCTTCGCGTCCTCCCCGCCCTCGGCCAGCGCGCTGAGCGCCTCCTCGACCGAGGCGGGCGCGACGTACTCGAACTCGGCGGGGATCACGCCGCACCTCCCGCGGTCGTCTGGCCCTTGGCCTGCTGGATCGTCTCCCACACCCGCATGGGCGAGAGCGGCATCTGGATGTAGTCGACGCCGAGCGGGCGCAGCGCGTCGACGACGGCGTTGAGGACGGCCGGCGTCGCCGCGATCGTCCCCGCCTCGCCGACGCCCTTGACGCCCATCGACGTGGTCGGCGACGGCGTCTCGGTCCGGTCGGTCTCGAACGACGGGACGTCCGCCGCGCTGGGCAGCGCGTAGTCGGCGAACGTGCCGGTGACCAGCTGACCGTTCTCGTCGTAGGCGATCCGCTCGTAGAGCGCCTGGCCGATCGCGTGGACGATGCCGCCGTGCACCTGCCCGTCGATCAGCAGCGGGTTGATCGCCGGCCCGCAGTCGTCGATGGCCACGTAGCGGCGGACGTCGATCTTGCCGGTCTCCGGGTCCACCTCGACCACGCACGCGTGCGCGCCGAACGGGAACACGAAGTTCGACGGGTCGTAGAACGCCGTCTCCTCCAGACCCGGCTCCATGCCCTCCGGCAGGTTCTCCGGGATGTAGGCGGCGCCCGACGCCTCGGCGAGCGTCATGCCCTTGTCCGGCGAGCCCTTGATCGCGAAGCGCCCGTCCTGCAGCTCGACGTCCTCGGGCGCGGCCTCGAGCTCGTGGGCCACCACCTTCTTGATCTTGTCGATCACCTTCTCGGTGGCCTTGACGATCGCCTCGCCGCCCACCGACAGCGAGCGCGAGCCGTACGTGCCGAGGCCCTGCGGGCCGGTGCTCGTGTCGCCGTGCATGACCTCGACCTGCTGGGGATCGACCCCGAGGCGGTCGGCGACGATCTGGGCGAAGCCCGTCTCGTGGCCCTGCCCGTGCGGCGAGGTGCCGGTGTAGACCGTCACCGCCCCGCTGAGGTGGACGCGCACCATCGCCGACTCCCACAGGCCCGTCTGCAGCCCGAAGCCGCTGGGGCCGGTGACGCGCGACGGCGCCAGGCCGCAGATCTCCGTGTAGGTGGAGAACCCGACGCCGAGGTAGCGGCCTTCGCGCCGCGCGGCCTCCTGCTCCTGCTTGAACGCGTCGTGGTCGAAGCGCCGCAGCAGCAGGTCCAGCGCGCCGTCGTAGTCGCCGGAGTCGTAGACGATGCCCAGCGCCGTCTCGTGCGGGAAGTCCTCCTTGGGGATGAAGTTCCTGCGGCGCAGCTCGAGCCGGTCGATGCCCAGCTCCTGCGCGGCCTGGTCCATCGTCGCCTCGATCATGTGGCTGGCCTCGGGCCGCCCGGCCCCGCGGATCGCGTCCGTGGAGACCTTGTTGGTGAAGACGCCGGTGATGTCGGTCTGCACCGCCGGGCACCTGTAGACCCCGCTCATGACGAACGCGCCGAGCGACGGGATCGTCGGCGTGAGCAGCATCAGGTAGGCCCCGAAGTCCGCGACGATCTTCGCGTGGATGGCCGTCAGCGTCCCGTCGCGCTTGAAGCCCATGCGCATCGTCGCGATCTGGTCGCGCCCGTGGTGGGAGACCATCATGTGCTCCGACCGCGTCTCGACCCACTTGACCGGCCGCCCGGTCGCCTTCGAGCACAGCGCCAGCAGCGGCTCCTCGGCGTAGATCTGGAGCTTGGCCCCGAAGCCGCCGCCCACCTCGGGCGCGATGACCCGGATGCGCTCCTCGTTCTGGCCCAGCATCAGCGCCAAAAAGAGCCGCAGGAAGTGCGGGACCTGGGTCGAGGACCACATCGTCAGCGCGCCGGCCTTGTAGTCGGCGACCACGGCGCGCGGCTCGATCGGCGCGCCGGAGGTGCGGTGGTTCTCCACCCGGCGCTCGACGATCACGTCGGCCTCGGCGAAGCCGGCCTCGATGTCGCCGCCGCCGAGCGTCCACTCGTGGACCTTGTTGGAGCCGAAGTCCGGGTGGACGAGCGGGCTGCCCTCCTGCAGGGCCGCCTCGGGGTCGGTGACCACGGGAAGCGGCTCGTACTCGACGATCACGTCCTCGGCGGCGTCGACCACCGCGTAGCGGTCGTCGCCCACCACCACCGCGACGGCGTCGCCGACGTGCTTGACGACCTCCTTGGCCAGCGGCCAGTGCTCGGGCGCGTTGACGTCGACGCCCGGCGGGACCCAGGCCATCGGCAGGCCGGACTCCATCTGCAGGTCGGCGGCGGTGAGCACCGCGTGGACGCCCGGGCGCTGCTTGGCGGCCTCGACGTCGATCGACGTGATCCGCGCGTGCGCCTCGGGCGAGCGCACGACGGCGGCGTGCAGCATGCCCGGCAGGACGATGTCGTCGGTGTAGGAGGCCCGGCCGGTGATCAGGCGCGGGTCCTCCTTGCGCTTCATGCGGCGGCCGACGAACCCGTTGCCGCTCGTGGTGGGTGCCTCGGTCGTGCTCATGCTCCGATCCCCCGGTCGGCGAGCTCCTGGATGTTCTCGCGGCCCTGCTGCGACGGCCCCGGCACGGGGATCTCGCCGCGCTCGCCGCTGCGGGCGGCGTGCTGGACCGCCTTGACGATGTTGTGGTAGCCGGTGCAGCGGCACAGGTTGCCGGCCAGCGCCTCGCGGATCTCGGACTCGGACGGGTCCGGCGTGCGGTTGAGCAGGTCGGTCGCCGCCATGATCATCCCCGGCGTGCAGTAGCCGCACTGCAGACCGTGCTCCTCCCAGAAGGCCTCCTGCATCGGGTGCAGGCTGCCCTCCTGGCCGAGCCCCTCGATCGTCGTCACCTCGGAGCCGTCGGCCTGCACGGCCAGCAGGGTGCACGTCTTCACCGCCTGGCCGTCGACGTGGCAGGTGCACGCGCCGCAGTTGGAGGTGTCGCACCCGACGTGGGTGCCGGTGAGGCCGAGCTCGTCGCGCAGGAAGTGGACGAGCAGGAGCCGCGGCTCCACCTCGGCCTCGCGTTGGACCCCGTTCACGTTCATGCGCACGTGCACGCGGCTTGCCATCCCGTCTCCTCCCAGTCGAGAACGTCTGACGGTCGCGACTCTAATGCCCGGCGGCGCAACTGCCAACGGTGTACGTGCGCCGTGACACGTCGTCAACTCGAATCCGTCACTACAGGTTCCGGCGCACCGTGCCGAGAACGCGCATATGCGCCAGATCGAGGTCGCCGACGGCCCGGAGCGCCGGGTCGAGCTGGGACGGATCGCCGGGGTGCTCTTCCTCGCCGGCGCGGCCGCGTCGCTGCCCGCGGACCTGCTGCTGCGCGACGCGCCCGCGGTGGTGTTCTGGACCGACGCTCTGGCGCTCGTGTCGGGCCTCGCCTGCCTGGCCATCCCGTGGCGCGCGCTCACGGACCGCTCGCTGCACGCCGTCACCGCCGTCGCCACCGCCGAGGTGACGCTGAGCGCGGCGGTCGCCGGCCCGCACCAGAGCGTGTTCCTGTGGTACTTCCTGCTGATCGCGATCTTCGCCGGCTACGTGGTGCGCCGGCGGGCGGCCCTGGCCGCGCACCTCCTGCTGGTCGTCGGCGGCCTCTGCGCCGCCGCCGTCATCACGCGCGCCGCCGACCCCGACGCGCTCGTCCGCGCGCTGGTCGCGGGGCCGACGCTCGTCGTGGGCGCCGCGGTCGTCGCCTGGCTGCGCGAGGGGCTGGAGTCCGGGCAAGCCGCGCTGCAGGCGATGGCCGACGAGCGCCGCGCCGAGGCGCTCACCGACGCCCTGACCCGGCTGCCCAACCGGCGGCGGCTGCTCCTGGACCTCGACGCCGCCCTGCTCGAGGACGCCGGCGAGCACACCCTGGCGCTCTACGACCTCGACGGCTTCAAGGCCTACAACGACCGCTTCGGCCACCTCGCGGGCGACGCGCTGCTGGCCGACCTGGCGGGCGGGCTTGCGCGCGCGGTCGCGGCCGGCGGCGCCGCCTACCGGCTCGGCGGCGACGAGTTCTGCGTGCTCGTGCGCGGCGCGGGTGACGAGGCCGCGGCGCTCGCGCTGGCCGGCGCCGGCGCGCTGGCCGCCGAGCTCGAGCGCTCCGGCGTCGGCTGCTCGGTCGGCCTGGCCCGGCTCCCCGCCGACGCGGCGAGCACGAGCGCCGCGCTGCGCGTCGCCGACGCCCGCATGTACGCCGACAAGGCGCGGAGCGCTACGGCTCGTCCGGGGCGGGCGTCGGCGACGGCGGCCCCTGGCCGGCCAGCGAGCTGACCCGCCAGCCCGCCTTCACCTTCACGAGCTCGACGACGTCGCGCGAGGGCTCCTGCCCGGCCGCCGACGTGCTGACCTCCGCGGACGCGCGGTCCTTCTTGGTGACGCGGACGCGGCCGACGCGCAGCCGCGGCTGGTTGACGCCCTCCAGGCCGCGCCGCAGCGCGACCTCGCACGGGAGCCCGATCGCCGTGACCTGCTCGACGAGGTCCGGCGCCAGGATCCGCGTGCAGAGCGCCTTGTAGTCCTTCTTGGCGGTCGCGTCGGCCAGCTGGGAGAGGGTCGCGCGGACCTGCTCCTCGGGCGTCGGAGCGGGCTTCGAGCCGCACGCGGCGAGGGCGACGGTGGCCAGCGCAGCGCCGGCGAGCGACCGGTGAGACAGGGCCACGGTGGCCGGAGAATAGAATGGGTGCCGATGGACGGGTCAGCCGGAGAACAGACCACGCGCGCCTGGCTGCGCTGCTACCGCTGCTGGTCGCAGGAGCTCGAGGTCCAGGTGCACTACGAGGGCATCCACCGGATCGATCCGGTGACCGGCGAGCGCGCCGAGGTCGTCGACGAGATCCAGGAGGCCGTCGTGCAGTGCCTGGACTGCATGCACGACCAGCCGCACCTCGGCTTCCACAACAGCCGCATCGAGCCGATCGAGGACCGCTGGGAGCGGATGATCGCCGGCACGCCGTGGGTCGCCTCCTGCACCGTGACCGTCGAGGCCGAGTCGGTCGAGACGTGCTCGGGCCCCGAGGCCGCCGACGCGCTGGCCTACGCGGCGTTCGGCGACTTCGGGACGCGCGAGTTCTTCACCCACGTCCGCTTCCACAAGCACGACGACGAGCAGATCGTCGTCCACCTCCTGGTCGAGCTCTACGCGCGCTCGGCCGAGGAGGCCACGCAGGTCCTCGAGGAGGCCGCGCGCGGCCAGCTGGCGATCACGTCGCTGGCCGAGGAGTCGCGGCCGCCGGCCGCGACCGGCACGGACCCGCACTAGGTGGCGCCCCCGCGCGTGGCTGTCGTCGGCCACGTCGAGTGGGTGACGTTCGCAGAGGTGCCCCGCCTGCCGGAGCGCGGCGAGATCCTCGAGGCGCGCGCCGGGTTCGACGACGCGGCGGGCGGGGGCGGCGTCGCGGTCGTGCAGCTCGCCCGCCTCGCCGGCGGCGCGACGTTCTACACGGCGGTCGGCGCCGACCACGCGGGCGGCCAGGTGCGGGCGCGGATGGCCGAGCTGGACGTGGCGGTGCAGGGCGCCGAGCGCCCCGGCCCCCAGCGGCGGGCGTTCACGCACCTCGACGACGGCGGCGAGCGCACCATCACGGTGGTCGGCGAGCGGATCGTGCCGCACGGCGACGATCCGCTCGACTGGGACGCGCTGGCCGGCTTCGACG
>DASVQH010000258.1:0-27840 GCA_036389195.1 Solirubrobacteraceae bacterium | reverse complement strand
TGACCGAGTACCGCGACGACATCCGCCTGGCCGCGCGGCCGCGCCCGGTGGTCGCCGCCGCGCTGCGCGGCCTGGCCACGCTCGACCGCGCGCGCGGCGCGGCGCGCGCCTAGCCGGCGGCCTTCTCGGAGGCGGCGCTCGCCAGGCGGGCGCCGCCGAGCCGGCCCAGCGCCGGCAGCAGCAGCGAGCGGGGGACGAAGCGCCCGCCGAACGCGCTGGCCTTGTTGCTGAGCCCCGGGATGACCGAGCGGCGGCCGGAGACCATCGCGTCGACGCCCTGGCGCGCGACGTCGGGCGCGCGGGAGTAGATGAACTCCGGCGCGGACTCGACCAGCCCGCCGACCCCCGCGCGCTCGCCGAACTCCGTGTGGGTCGGCCCGGGGCACAGCGAGGTGACCGACACGCCGGTCCCGGACAGCTCCTCGTGGATCGCTTCGGAGAACGACGCCACGAACGCCTTCGTCGCCGCGTAGGTCGCGAGTCCGGGGACGGGCTGGAAGGACGCCGTGGAGGCGAGGTTGAGGATCGCCCCGGCGCCGCGCTCGACCATCGGCCCGACGAACGCCCGGGTGAGCTCATGCAGCGTGACCACGTTGAGCTCGACCATCGAGCGCTCGCGCTCGAGCGGCAGGTCGGCGAAGCGGCCGACCGACCCGTAGCCGGCGTTGTTGCAGACCCCGACCACGTCGAGCTGGCCGACCAGCAGCGCGCTGACGAGCTTCGCCCGGTCGTCGCGGTCGATCAGGTCGGTGACGTGGATGTCGGCGCGGACGCCGTGGTCGCCGTGCAGCTCGTCGGCGAGCTCGCGCAGCAGCGGCTCACGGCGGGCGACGAGCGTGACGTTGTAGCCGCGGCGGGCGAGCTCGCGGGCCAGCTCGGTCCCGATGCCCGAGGACGCGCCGGTGACGAGGACGGTGGAGTCGGAAGTTGGCTTCGGCAGGCTCATGGTGTGAGTCATCCTTGCCTGCGCACGCGCGATGAAACTCTGGACCCACCATCGTTGGCGCTTCGACCTCCCGCCGCACCACAAGTTCCCGCTCGACAAGTACGCGCGGCTCGCGGCGCGGGTCGTGCAGGACGGGACCGCCCGGCCCGACGAGCTGGTCGAGCCCGAGCCGGTCCCGTGGGCGTCGCTGGAGCGGGTCCACGACCGCGACCTCGTCGCGCGCATCCGCACCGGCGCTCTCAGCGTCCGCGAGCAGCGCGGCCTCGGGCTGCCGTGGTCGCCGGCGCTGGTCGAGCGCGGGCGCCGCGCGGTGGCGGGGACGGTGGCGGCGGCGCACCTCGCGCTGCAGCGCGGGGTGGCCATGAACCTGGGCGGCGGCACCCACCACGCCGGGCGCGACTACGCCCGCGGCTACTGCCTCTTCAACGACGTGGCGGTCGCGCTCGCCGATCTGCGCGACGCCGGCGCGGCCCGCACGGCGCTCGTCGTCGACTGCGACGTGCACCAGGGCGACGGCACGGCGCACATCCTCGGCCCGGACCCCGAGGCCTTCACGCTCTCGCTGCACGGCGCGCGCAACTACCCGTTCCAGCGGATCCCGTCCGACCTCGACCTCGACCTGCCCACCGGGACGGGCGACGCGGACTACCTGGAGGCGCTCGACGGCGCGCTGGACCGGGCGCTCGCCGCGCTCCCCGCTCCCGACGTCGCCTTCTACCTGGCCGGCGCCGACCCCTGGGAGGGCGACCGGCTGGGCCGCCTCGCGCTGACCAAGGCAGGGCTGCTGGCGCGCGACGAGCGCGTGCTCGACCGCCTGCGCGCGCGGGCGATCCCGGTGTGCGTCGTCCTCGCGGGCGGCTACGCCGAGGACGTGGCGGACACGGTCGACATCAACGCCGCCACCGCCGCGGCGGTGGCCCGCCGGCTGCCGGCGAAGGCCGGCTAGCGGCGCGAGGCGCCGAGCGCGCGCTTGGCCTGCAGCAGCCGCTCGTCCGCGGCGCGGTGCAGCTCGAGCGCGTCCGGGCTCCCGCACGACGCGACGCCGTAGGACACGGTCACCTGGCCGTGGCCGCCGCCCAGCCCCGCCGCGCGGACCTGCGCGGCGACCCGCTCGGCCACGAGCGCCGCCCCCTCGGGCGGGGTGTCGGGGAGCAGGAGCGCGAACTCGTCGCCGCCGAGCCGGTAGCAGTCGTCGGCCACGCGGGTGGCGCGGAGGATCGCCGCGACGCGGCGCAGCACCTCGTCGCCGGCCGGATGGCCCGCGCGGTCGTTGACGGCCTTGAACCCGTCGAGGTCGAGCAGGACGAGCGAGAGCGGCCGCCCGTAGCGGCAGGCGCGCGCGACCTCCTTGACCAGGCGCTCGTCGTAGGCGCGCCGGTTGCCGACGTCGGTCAACGGGTCGTGCCGGCTCTCGTGCTCGCGGCGCTCGTACTCGGCGGCGTGCGTCAAGTGCGCGCCGATGACGCCGCTGAGCAGCGAGAGCGTCGCGACGTCCTGCTCGCCGAACGCGCGCGGCCGGCTCGCGTAGACCTTCAGCACGCCGGCGGTGCGGTCGTGGTGGCGCAGGGGGACGCAGACCATCGCGACGGCGCCGACCGCCGAGGCGGCGGCCGCATCGACCCGCGGGTCCTCGCGGGCGTCGTCGCAGAGCTTGATCTCGTCGTCGCGGACCGCGAGCCCGGACAGGCTCGTGGCCAGCTTCAGCCGCAGCCCGACGTGCGCGGCCGCGGTCCCGCACGCCGCGCGGTAGACCATCTCGTCGCCCTCGACGAGCTCCACCACCCCGGCATCCGCCCCGGTCAGCTCGGTCGCCCCGGCGACGACGACGCCCATCACGTCGTCGAGCGCCAGCGGGCTGCCGGCGATCTCGTTCTGGATGCGCACGATCGCCAGCAGGCGATCGGTGTCGAGGCGGTCGGGCATGACTGACACGGAACCGTGTCAGAAACCCGCGGCGGCTGCATCAGGCCGGCGCGACGGAGCGCGGCCGCTCGAGCGGCCCGGGCGTCAGCGCCGCCGCCCCGATGACCAGCGCGAAGGCGACCACGCGCACCGCCACCCCGAGCGCGTCGGCCGGCATCGGCTCGCCGAAGACGATCGGCCCGGAGGCGATCGTGCAGACATTGGCCGCCGCGTTGGTGATCGCGATGACCGGCACGACCGGCCCGAGCTGCAGCGACCGCGCCGACACGACGAGGCCGATCAGGCTGAGCACGGTGATGGCCAGCGCCTGCGGTGTGAGCAGCACGAGCGGCCCGCGCTCCAGCAGCTCGGGCGACGCCGCCTTGATGATCACGTCCGACCCGCCCCACAGCAGCCCGGCCGCGACGGCGAGGACCGGACCGGCCCGCGGCGTGTCGCCGACCACGAGGAAGCAGAGCGCGATCGCCGCGCCCGCGGCGACCCCGGCGTAGACGATCAGCGTGCCGGTCTCGTGCCCGCTGTGCGCCGAGTCGCCGACGTCGCCCAGCGTGGCGGCCAGGAACGCGAGCCCGGCCGCGGTGAGCCCGACCCCGACCCATTCGCGCCGCGTGACCGAGAAGCCGAACAGCCGGTCGGCGACCGGGGTCAGCAGCACCAGCCCGCCGGCGATCGTCGCCTGCACGAGCGAGATCGGCGCCAGCGACAGCGCGGCGACATGCAGCACCCAGGCCCCGATCGCCACGAGGATCCCCAGCGTCCACCAGCGGTTCGAGAACAGCCCGATCGTGCTGCGAACGGGATGGCGCCACTGCACCGGCGGGGCCCCCGCGGCGCCGCGCTGCTTGAACAGGAACCCGAGGATCGCGGTGAACGCGCAGCCCACCGAGAGGACCAGCCCGACCTGGACGGAGAACGACATCGTGTCCCCAGGCTAGGAGGCGGCGCGCGCGGCGCCGCGCCGATGGAGCCAGCCGGGATCGAACCGGCGACCTCCTGCTTGCAAAGCAGGCGCTCTCCCAGCTGAGCTATGGCCCCGCGCGGTGAGCGAGTCTAGCCAGCGGGCGCATGAGCGCAGGGCGTGCGGGGAACGAACGTCTGCGTCTGAGTTCGCACCTGGAGGAGGAGCGGTCGCATGGAGGAAGGCGCCACGGAGACGGTCGAGCAGGCCGAGTCGTCGCAGGAGGACGAGTCGCCCCGCGCGGCCAACCAGGGACGCGACGAGAAGGGCTCGGAGTCCGGGCCGGTGACGGCCGAGGTCTCGAACTACGAGATCGTCTCGCACTACTTCGAGCGGGCGGCCGACAACCTCGGCATCCCCGACGACGTCCGCGCGGTCCTTCGCTCGGCCTACCGGGAGGTGCAGGTCCAGATCCCGGTGAAGCTGTCGGACGGCAAGCTGCACGTCTTCTCGGGCTTCCGCGTCCAGCACAACGGCGCGCGCGGGCCGTACAAGGGCGGCGTCCGCTACCACCCGGAGGTCAACCTCGACGAGGTCCGCGCGCTCGCGAGCCTGATGACCTGGAAGACCGCGATCGCCGGCATCCCGTTCGGGGGCGCCAAGGGCGGCATCAACGTCCCGGCCAGCGACTGCACGACCGACGAGCTCCAGCAGATCACCCGCTCGTTCATCGACAAGATCGACAAGGTGCTCGGGCCGACGCGCGACATCCCGGCGCCCGACGTCAACACGAACGCCCAGACGATGGCGTGGATGATGGACCAGTACGGCAAGCTCCACGGCCACACGCCGGCGATCGTCACCGGCAAGCCGCTCTCGCTCGAGGGCTCCTACGGCCGCGAGGCGGCGACCGGCCGCGGCGTCGTCCACATGTTCAAGGAGGCCGCGCCGCAGCTCGGGATCGACCCCAAGGGCGCGCGCGTCGTCGTGCTCGGGTTCGGCAACGTCGGCTCTTGGGCGGCGCGCATCATCGAGGACCTCGGCGCGAAGGTCATCGGCGCCTCCGACCAGCACGGCGCGATCCACTCCGAGAAGGGCCTGGACTCCCACGCGCTGGCCGAGCACGTCAAGGAGGGCGGCAAGCTGCCGGAGTTCGAGGGCGAGGGCGTCGAGGCGATCAGCCCCGAGGAGCTGATGGCGCTGGAGTGCGAGGTCCTCATCCCCGCCGCGCTGGGCGGGATGATCCACGAGAAGAACGCCGACGACCTCAACTGCCGCATGGTCATCGAGGGCGCCAACTCCCCCACGACGCCCAAGGCCGACGACATCCTCAACGACAAGGACGTCCACGTCGTCCCCGACGTGATGGCCAACGCCGGCGGCGTCGTCGTCTCCTACTTCGAGTGGGTGCAGAACCTGCAGCACTTCCGCTGGGACGAGCGCGAGGTCAACGACAAGCTCGGCTCGATCATGCGCCGCGCGTACAAGGAGGTCTCCGCGCGGCACAAGGAGGAGGACGCGCCGCTGCGGGTGGCGGCCTTCGAGGTGGGCATCGAGCGGGTGCTCGAAGCGGCCAAGACGCGCGGCTACATCAGCTGACGCGCGGCGCGCGGGCCGGCGGGAGCGCCCTGGGGCAGTAGGGCGCTCCCGCCGGATAGGTCCCGGCGAGCCTGCCCCCGAAGGACTCCGGAGGCTCAGAGGTGGATTCGGCCGCCGCGGCGGATCAGCTGAGCGGGGACGCCGGGGCGTCCACCATCCGTCCAGCTACTTGTCGAAGTCGAAGTCGCGCGGCGGCTTCTGCTCGAACCAGAGCCGATCGTGCTCCGGCGTCTCCTGGAGGAAGTCGGGTGTCTCCTCCAGCACGTCGTCGCTCGGCTCGGGCTCGGCGGCGGCCGGATGGGCCGGGGCCGGCGCCGGCGTGGGCGCGGGACGGGCCGGGGCGGCGTCCTCGAGCCACGGCTCGTCGTGGTAGACGGAGGGCTCGGGTGCCGCGGCCGGCTCCGGGGCCGCGTAGGCGGCGGGCCGGTCGTCCTCGAACAGCAGGTCGTCGTCGTCGGCAACGGGCGGCGCGGGCGCGACGTCCGGCTCCAGGTCGGGCTCGGCGGCGGCAGCGGCGGCCGGCGTCGCCGGCGCATCGGCGCTCGGGGCGACCAGCGGCTCGGGCACCGCGCCGCGGCGCGGCGGGCCGAGCGCCTCCTGCTCCTGGCGGCGGACCTCCTCCTCGGCGGCCCCGTGGCGCCGCTTGAGCTCGAGGTGCTCGCGGATGGCGTCATCCAGCAGTCCCATCGAATCCCCGATTCTACTCAGCCCTGACGGTGCGGTTCTTCCCCGAACGCTTGGCACGGTACAACGCGGCGTCGGCGGCGGCGACCAGCGCCTCCTTGTCGGCGTCGCGGACCGGGCCGTTGCCGCCGAGGGCCGCCGCGCCGAAGGACGCGGTGACGCGCAGGGTGCCCTCCCCCTCGAGGATCGGCAGCTCGAGCGACTCGATCCGCCGGCGGACGCGCTCGGCGAACTGGAACGCGCCGTCGAGGTCGGTCTGCGGCAGCGCCACCGCCATCTCCTCGCCCCCGTAGCGCGCGGGCTCGTCGATCTCGCGGGCCGAGTCGCGCAGCACCTGGGCGACCTCGCGCAGGACCATGTCGCCCTGCATGTGGCCGTAGGTGTCGTTGACCTTCTTGAAGTTGTCGATGTCGAGCATGATGAGGCCCATGTCGGACCCGAAGCGGCGGGTCCGCTCGATCTCCAGCGCCATGACCTCCTGGAAGCGGCGGTGGTTGAAGAGGCCGGTGAGCTCGTCGGTGACCGCCTGGCGCTGCACGGTCTCGTGCAGGTCGACGTTCTCGATCGAGACCGCCGCCTGGCTGGCGAGGTAGTTGAAGAGCTCCTTCTCGGGGTCGGTGAACGGGCGATCCCCCGCGCGCGCCACCGAGATGACGCCGAGGACGTGATCGCCCTCCGAGGAGCGCAGCGGCTGCGCCATCGCCGTCGCGCCGTCGACCGTCGCCTCGGCGGTGACGCGGCCGCGCAGCGCCTGGGACTCGACCGCGTGGATGGCGTCCTTGCGGGCCACCAGGTCCCCCGCGCGCGCGACCTCGACCGGCGGCCCCGCCGCGTGCGCGCGCACCGTGGCCCGCCCGCAGTCGGCCACCACGCCGTCGACCGCGGTCTGGACGACGATGCCCAGCAGCGCGTCGCGGTCCAGGCCCTTGGCGAACGACTCGCCGACGCGGCGGATCGCCCCCTGCAGCCGCGCGCGCTCCTGCTGGAGCTCCTCCAGGCGCGCCTCGAGCTGGCCGGCCATCGCGTTGAACTCCGAGCCGAGCTCGGCGAACTCGTCGCTGCCCTCGGTGGGGACGCGGATCCGGAAGTCCCCTGTGCCGATGCGGCGGGCGGCGTCGAGCAGGCGCTGGACCTGGGACTGCAGCGACCGCGAGACGGTGAGCGCGAACGCGAACGCCAGCAGCAGGAACCCGGCCAGCGCGATCGCCACGAGCGCCGAGGTCCCCGAGAAGAGCGAGTCGGCGCTCTGGTCGTCCTGGTCGGCGAGCAGGTGGACGCGCAGCGGCCGGCCGTCGAAGTCGTCGGCGGGGAAGCTGGTCAGCTGGTAGGTCGTCTTGCCGGCCTCGACGGTCCCGCGGCGGGGGAGCGGCTGCTTGAGCGGCGGGCGCGTGGAGGCGACCTTGCCGATCACCACGTCCAGGCTGGTCAGCCGCTTCACGCGGCTCGCGTAGCCCGCGGCCGGCAGCACGGAGACGCGGAGGCGCCCGACCGGCCGGCGCTGCGGGTCCACCAGCCGGCTCGCCGCGGGCGCGACTACTTGCCTCGTGGGGTTGACGTCGAAGCGCCCGAGCCCTTGCAGGTCGGCCTGCACGCGCGCCGCGGACGCTCGCGCGGCCAGCCGCATGAGCTCCTGGGTGATCTGGGATCGGTCCTTCGCGGCGATCGCCGTCGCCAACCCGGGGTCCGAGCCGATCAGCCGCCCCGCCTCCACCGCCCCCTCGCGCCCGTCGGCGTAGATGGCCTGCGCGGCGCGCTGGGCCTGACTCAGCCGCGCGTTCGCCTGCCCCTCCTCGGAGTCCGAGACGAGCCGGAACAGCACGAAGGACACCGCCAGCATCGGGAGGATGACGATGACGATGAAGAACAGCGTCAGGCGGTTGCGAAAGCTCATCTTCTGGTGGCCCCTGCGGCCAGCCTAATCGGGGTTCGAGGGCAGGGGCGTTCGCACCTCCCCGCGCGCGGGGCTACAATCGGCATTCGCAGCGCGGGGCTATAGCTCAGTTGGGAGAGCGCCTGGATCGCACCCAGGAGGCCGCCGGTTCGAGTCCGGCTAGCTCCATCCTCGGGACCCCCGCCATCAAGCCAAACGAGGCCTTCCGCGCCGCGGGCACGCTGAAGTGCGAAGGGCTCGGGGTCAAGCAGGGGTCAAGCACCACGGCAACGGTAGGCCCCAGCGGCTGAAGTTCAGCCCCCCACCTCGGTCGGCCGGTATGCCTCTGGACAGGAGATCGGCAGGCTTGTGGGGTTAGGAGCGGCGGGCTCGATCCCCTGCCAGGGACCCGCTCGACAGCGTCCCGCCCTTACGCGAACGACGGCTGATGATCCAAAACAGATAGTCGGGCCTTCGGCGTAGAGGCTCGAGTTGGTCGCCGCGATCGGCCAGAGCGCCGACCAAGCCCCAAACTCCTCCCGAGGCGCTCAGAAGTGCGAGGGCGGCCGCCAGATCATCCCCTGTGATCGCGACAAGGGTCGCGGCAACCGTACCAATGGCGGCGCCGGCAACCTGTACAGCGTTCCGCCGACTCACTCGGCGGAGCTCCGACTCGAGCTCTCGCAGGTTCTCGCGTAGGTCGATCTCGACGCGGGCCACGTCGACTTGAGCCGGCCACGTCTCCTCGCTGGCGGTCAAGTCGAGCAAGCGGAGCCTAAGAGCGTCTTGCGCAGCGGAGAGTCGATCGCTTTCTCCGGTGAGGATCGAGCAGTAGTCCCTCAGCGTCGTGCCCTCGATGGTAGGCACCTCAAGCTGCAGGAGTGGCGTCATCAGTCGGCGGACAAGATGGCTCACCCCGACGTCGACGACACGGTCACCGCTTACGGTCAGGTCGAGGATCCTCTGCACGGTGTCGCTCCTGTTGACACCGTCGCTCCGACCCATATAACCACTTCCGAGCGAGTCGGGCGCATCATCGACGTGAGTCCAGTGCCTCTCGATATTAGGGAGGTACGTCAGGGTGCCGTTGGCGATCAGTGGCTCGCACGCCGTCAGGTACCGGCCCAGCGCAGTCAGGTCGGGGCACCGAACATACGTGCTCGTGTCGGTCCACCAGTCGAAGCCCTCGTCCTTGACCGACGACAGCAACTGAAGCGCAGTGCTCGGACCATGGGCCAGCACGAGTTTGTCCGCCACAAGGAGAGCACGCCTCGTCAACAGCTCGATATCGCCGTCGTCGATCGCCAGCGCGAAGTCGTACCGACCGCGTTCACGAGCCTCGATCGACCGGGCGACGCCCTTCTCGACGAAGTCATCGATGTACGCTCGCGCGTATGCCTCCAGCGTGCCACGTTGAGACATCGCGTCTAGTGTAACTGCCGAGCTGAGCGACGATGGGCGATCAACGCGGGAGGATGTGACGCGAATCGACAATGCTCTCGCCGTTCCACGCTGGTCTGCCACTAGGCGGCATCTCAGGCGTCGGATCGTGTTGCCCGTCGCTCAGCGTCGCCGTCGCGACACAGTCTCTGACGTGCTGCTCGAACGTCATCCCTGTGATCGCTGGCGCACCCGAGACGGGATGGATCCTAGACACGGGATCCGCTGTGGCGCTCGTCCGCGCGGGGAGCTCCCGCCATCCCTTCGTGTGGTTTCGTGGCGGGGTGGCGCACGCGATACCGCGGACTGACGCACTGGCGAGGCACGTCGCGACCGGGAATAGGGATCTCATGATCGGCCGCGCGTACATGGCTTCCGGTGAGGACCTCGCCATGGTGGTGTTCGACGAGACGATCATGGCGAGCGACCTCGACGTCAATCGTCAATCGAGCGCCCAGGCGTTCGTCGATCGCATTGAGGGCAGCTTGCAGTACACCGCAGAGTGGTCGACTACAATCCGTGAGAGGTTCGGTGGACACCCCTTCACCGCTGACGACGCAATGCTGATGGCGTTCTGAGGAACTGGCCGCCGGCCATAGGCGAGACAGGTTGCGCACGTCTTTCGTTCCTGCCTGCTGGCTACCCGCCGGGCCTGGCGCCGGGTCGCACAGAGACACGCGGACCCGGCCCCCGGCGAAGGGACTGCGTGCCACTTATGGCGCGATCGGCCAGAGCGCTTCGAACCGTAGGGCCGTCGGTGATGCGCGGACCACGTCCCCATCCATCTTGGCCAGGCCGGCTTCCGCAAGCACCTCCGCCGCGGTCGTGATCATCGAGGGCGATAGCTGGAGTCGCGAGGCGAGATCTGAGATCCGATCCCCCTCGCGTGGCGGGTCGACGACGAGCTCGAGCAGCAAGAGCTGCTGCGCCCGCTCGAATGGCGGCAGCTGGGGCTGCCCACCTGGACTAGGGTGGTCATGCATCGGAGCGTTGCCTCCTGTGCCAGCCCCGGGGACGTTCCAGCGTCGCCCGGGGCACTTGTCGGTAAGCCACCTAGGTCGGTGCGGCCAGACTTGATCCCACTCCTCGCGATCGTTTACGCCATCGCTCGTGGCTCGACCAGCGGATGGCGCCTATCTGGCGGAGAGCGCGAGTTCCTTGCCCGCGACCCATTCGGGTGGGCGCTCGGCCTTGATCAGCAAGTACTCCACGTCGTCGGGTGCGCTCGGCTTGAACCGGATAGCAGCGACCATGAAGCCGTCTTCATCGGTGCCCGTAGTCTTCATCGCCTTCAGGCGAGACGGTGCGGCGGCAATCACGAAGTTGTTACCGAGAGCCGTCGAGTTCGCCTTGGACGCCGTTGCCCACGCACGCGAGAGCATGTCCGCCACGGCGATGGCGGCGAACGCCGCGATCACCGCTACGAGTACCGCCACCTTGTGGGTGGCGAGCGCCTCCGGGCCCAGATCCTCACCGAATATCGCCTTGAAGGACTTGTTGAAGACTACGACGGCCGTCGCGATGAACGCGGCAAAGCCGCTTCCCAGAGTGAGGTTGAGCGTGCGCGCGTCAATCGCGTCGGACTCGCTCTTCCCGAAGACTGCCATTTGGGGCCTCCTGTGATTGAGACGGTTGGCTCAGGAAGCTTTAGCTAGCTTTCGGATCAATTGCGAGTCGTCAGTAGTGGGTAGTACGACCGCCTTCGGCTCAGCGCGACGACGTCCGGGACGATGCGCGCGTCGCAGCGCTCCCCCGGGAAGCCTGGAATCGGCGCCAGCCAGGTGCCCTCCCCAGCGAGGACGTGGCCGGCGATCGGCGCGGGTTGAGCGGCAGCCGCTCGGTACCCGGCGGCGATCTGCAGGACCCGGGCGACGTACGCCGTGTCGTGGTTGTAGGCGAAGAGCGCACGGCGCCAATCGGCCGGAGCTCCGCTCGCGCGGAGGTAGCGGGCCATGCCGGGGATCGCGTCCACCGGGTCGTAGACGTCGCGCCGGCCGTCGCCGTCGCCGTCCACTCCGTACATCGCCCAAGTCGACGCCAAGAACTGCGCTGGACCCTGCGCGCCTGCGTAGTTGGACCCGCTATGGCACCCAGGGAGCTGCGACCGGCCGTGGTCGCACTCGACCTTCCCAACTCCCGCGAGATAGCTCCAGCCGTCGGCGCCAAGTCGGTGGCGCGCGGCGGCGTCGCGGTAGAGCACGAGGTACCGCGCCGGGATGTCCGGGACGGACGACGGCGCCGACGTCATCTCGCCTGCGCCCGTCAGCGCGCCAGTCACGACCAGGACGGCTAAGCCGGCGACGACCGCCGCAAGCGGGATGACCGCCGCCGCGGGCGAGCCGAGCGGTAGAGAGCCCGCGCTCATTCCCCGCCTCCGCAGGACGGCTCGAACTCGCAGCCCTGAGGCGGCACAGCCCCGAGGGCGTCGTCTGCCGGGCGTTGCACGGGTGCCGACGGAGCCGGAGGGCCGGTCGGCGTGACCGAAGTGAGGACCGGCGGTGGCGGAGCGGGCGAGGCTGCAGCCGCTGACCGAGTGGCCGTGGCGCGGTGTCTGACAGCACGAGGAGGCCGAGTTCGTCGCCCGTTTCGAGCGTGCTCGTTCGACCGCGCGCTCGCCCGACGGGCGCGCGACGCGGACGGCTTCCCGGCGTCTAGCGGCGCCGGTCGTTCGGGCGCTTCCGAAGAAGCACCGGTCCGGAGCGCGGGACGGGTCGCCGGCGGCCGGGTAGCGGCAGTGGGAGTCGTGAGCCGCTCGCCGGGTCGAAGTGAGAGCGTTCCCACGAGAACCGCCAAGAGGGCGACGGTCCAGCGAAGGACTCGGCCGTTCGGCGGCGCCCCGACGGCGGACTCGGCGGGTCTGGACGAGCGCGCGACGCTGAGTCCGGCGACCGGAATGCGCTCGCACTCGTCGCCGTCGCCGCCGGGCTGGTCATCGAGCAACTTCAGCTGATCCACAACACCGAGACGGACGCCCCAACGGCGCTGGCTGTCCGATCGACCGAATCTCTCGGCCGGTCCGCCGCCAATGTCCGACGCGTTACATGTTCCAGCTAGCTGGGCCTAGCGCGTGCCTGGTTGGCGGCCGTGCGCCGGGCTCAACCTCCAAAAGGACTGAGGGCGTTGCTCACTGGCGACGCTGCCGCTGCGAGTCGCCGTCCCGACTACTAAGTGATGAGCGGCGCGTAGACCCCATGGCCGGCGAAACCAACGCCCCGCCGACTTGACTAGACGGATGTTCTATTTGGCCTTGCTTGTTCAGCACTAAGTTCCGCGTGCGGCCCGGCATGTAGCCGGCTCATCACCAAGAAGGAGCACGCATGCGTCTGGGCCGGATCACGCAAGCGATGACGAGAGCAAGTCGACGAGTCACCCGCGCCAGCGGGATCGGCTTCGTCATGATGCTGGCGGCAACAGGCTCGCCGTCGTCGGCCGGCGCATCGAATGGCGCCCCGTCCTTCGACGCCGATGAGCGCACGGAGATGCGCGATCGAGGTCGAGCCAGAGCCGCTTCGGCAGGGTCGGACGAGGCGAAGGCTGAGCGCGCGGTTTCCCGGTCGGCACATCGCGAGCTGAACGACGCGGCTGCTTTGCAGGCGGACGCCCTCACGCACCCCAAGATCGCGCGGGGGAAGGTGTGGACCGGGTTGGAGGTGCACCCGGGCGAGGGGGTGGAGCGTTTCCTCGGCAACTTCGGCGCGCGGATCGACCGTGGCGAGGGTGAGCGCCCCGCGCTGGTCGAGTCGACGTTGCCGCTCAGCGTCTTGGGGGATGATGGCAGGCGGCGACCGGTCGACCTGAGCCTGCAGCCGGGCTGGAACAGCTACTCGCCGGCGAGCTCCGCGGCGGGCATCGTGTTCCCACGGGCGCTCGGCGACGGGATGAGGCTGAGCGATGCGGGCCTGAAGGTCACGCCGGTGGTGGCTCGTCCAGACGGCGCACCCGTCGTCGAGGATGCGCGCCTCAGCTGGGCGAACGTCGAAGTCGACACCGACTTCGCGGTCACGCCGACCCCGGCCGGATTCGAGACGGTGCATTTTCTGCGCTCGCCGGCCAGCCCGGAGCAGCTGCGGTTCAGGGTCGAACTGCCGAGCGGTGCGGAGATGCGTCCGGTCCCCGCGGAGCAGCATGCGCCCGAGGGAACGATCGAGGTCGTCAGGGGCGACATCGTGCTGGCAACGATCTCCGCGCCTGTTGCTTGGGACGCGCAGCAGACCAGCGTGAAGGTGGACACACGGGTCGTCGGAGCGAACGTCGTGATGGATGTCGCCCACCGTGACAGAGACGTGGCGTATCCGGTAGTGGTCGATCCGGTGATCGAGGACGGGATCTTGGTCGAGAACCAGCAGTTCTGGGATCAGGACCCGTCCAAGGAGCGGGGATGGACCTACAGTTCCCGGGGGCCGGTGTACTCCAACCACACGGGCTATTGGCAGGCCGCGCGCTACTTCCAGACCTATGCAGGGTGGTTGACGGACGGCGACTTCGGGCGCGCGACGTTCCGGGCACCGGGGAATTCGCGCATCATCGAGGCGCACTTCAACCACGTCCGCGGCCAGTACCTACTCGCAGATCAAGGTGGGGCCTGCACGACCGTCGGCATGTGGCTGAACGGTTGGCAACGGTTCGACAACTTCAACGGCTGCACTTTGAACTTCGAGAACGCCAACGTGATCTTCACAACGAGCGGCAGTGGCGATCGCGGGCCGGGTCCATACTACGGCTGGCGTTACGGCGACTACACGAACATCGACGGCAACGAGGCCCGATTCGAGCACGACGTATGGGGCTCGTGGACTCGCCCGACGCACGGTGTGAGCACGCTCGGTGGTGCGCTGTTCCGGCTCGATGACCTACATGCTCCGGACAAGGTCGAGGTCGCCCCCGCATGGGGCGCCGACGGCTGGGTCGAATCGGGCGAAGGGCGGGCCGACATCACCGCCACCGACCAGGGCCTCGGCATCCAGCGCCTGTCCTTGTTCGTGCCAAGGCGGGATGGCTCCGCTCCCATCGAGAGGTTCGCGACATTCGGAAGTGGGACCGACGACAAGCCGGCGACATGGTGGTGTCTGGGCATCCAGGCCGACCCCTGTGCCAAGGCGCCGCCGACGTGGGGGATCGGCTACAACGTCGACGAGCTGCCAGACGGCAAGAACAAGCTGCGCGCAAAAGCCTACGATGCGCTCGGGACGGCCGACGGCCCCCTTGGAACGCCCGAGAATCCCATCAACGCCAGTCTGTCGACGGACGCCCCCACGTGGACGGTCGACGTCGACCGCAAGGCTCCGAACGCACCGACGATGAGCGGCAACCTCTGGACCGGTCGTGCCGCGCCCATCACCGGCATGCCGACCCTCAACGTGACCGCAAGGGACGGCGCGACCGGCAACCCGGCGTCGGCGGCTAACAGCGGGATCGCTTCGGTCGCGCTCAGAGTCGACGGAAGCGCGACGCCCTTCGTTCACCCGGCCGCCTGCGCCGGGCAGGACAGCTGCGCCGTGACGAACGAACCGTTCACGCCGACGCTCAGCGACGGCGAGCATACGCTGCAGGTGATCGTCAAGGACGCGCTCGGCCATACCACCCCGTCCGCTCCGTGGACGGTGACGATCGACCAGACGCCCGCGGCGATCACATCGATCCCTGTGCATACGCCCGGGCTAGCGAGCGGCGCGTGGCAGACCGCGACGGCCCGCACGGTGACGCTGAACGGTTCCAACACCGGTACGGGCGTGAAGCGCTTTGACGTCACCACCCCGTCAGGGACATTCTCGAAGGCAATGACCTGCGCGTCCGTCTATGACTGTCCGACCCCGACTTCGGCGACCGACGTCGATTACCGCGTGCCCGAGGGCAAGTCGGCCGTCTCGGCCGTCGCCGTGGACCCTTTCGAACGAGCCTCGGCCGCCAAGCCGTGGACGACACGCGTGGACATCAGCGACCCCGTCGTCAAGCTCGGCGGCTCGATCGCCACGAGCCGCAACCAGATCTTCAAGTCGAACACCGGTCAGCTGACTGTCGACGCGACCGATGGCAATCCCGCCGGGCCCGACTCAGCTCGTCGTTCCGGCGTGAAGTCGATCGAGGTCTGGGTCGACGACCAGCTTCAGGCCCCGACCACGACGCAGCCACTGCCGCAAGCCTGTCCGTACTCGGACTCCACGGGCGTCGCGCGCACAAGCCCGGACAGCTGCCCGCTGAAGCGGGTCTACCAGTACGACGAGCCGGACGGCGCGCACACGATCAAGGTGTCCGTGAAGGACTTCGTCGGGAACGACTGGGAAGACAGCTGGACCATCGTCAACGACTTGATTGACCCGATCCTCGCGCCGCTTCGCCACGACCCCGATCCGCCGCCGTCTGACTGGATCGATATCTACTCAGCAAACGTCAGCGGGGACGCCGTCGATGCCGGCGCCGGGCTGCATCGGATGGAACTGACTGAGCCGCTGAAGCCGCCGGCGGGCGCCCCGAATACCGATTCCGGCGACCGGACCCAGACACAGCGCTTCCAGAACGCGCTCACCGGCGCCGACTGCCAAGGGACGCTGACCAACATGTGTCCGCCCTCAGGCTCGAAGCGCTTCAGCTACACGACCACCAACTATCGAGAGGGCTACGTTACCCCCAAGGTCGAGGCTGTCGACGCGGCCGGTCGCCGGTCCGAGCCTGGGTCCTGGCAGCTTAAGGTCGACCACTCGGCGCCCGTCATCACATCCGCCGGCGCTGCGTCCGCGTTCGACGGCAAAGCGATCACGGCCACCGGGACATATGGCCTCGACGTGAACGCCTCAGACGGCGTTCGCGGCGGGACTCCGAGCCAGCAGGAGTCAGGCGTCGCCACGCTTCAGCTCGACCTGCTGAAGAACGGAGTGGGGACGTACCAGCCAGTCGCCGCCGCCGACACCTCCGATTGCACCGGCGACAGCTGTGAGGGCGCGACGTCCTACATGGTCGACACCGCCGCGCTCGGCGACGGTTTGCATACGATCCGCATGACTGCAAAGGACCGGCTCTGGGAGAGGGTCCCCGACGCGTACAAGGCCCGCCACGTCAGCGTCCGCTACTTCAAGTTCTACGTCGACCTCAACCCGCCAACCCTCGATCCGCTCACCCACGACCCCGCGCTGCCCACCGGATGGATCGACGCCGTGGACCTCTCGGCGACAGCGGTCGCGCGCGACGCCGGCAGCGGCGTCAAGAGCCTCACGCTCGTGAAGGGAACCCCGAGCGGCATCGTCTACGACATCAGGCCGATGCAGAGCACGTCGGGCACGGACTGCGTCCTGTCGACCGACTTGACAAAACGCTGCCCGAAGGTCACGCCGGCGACTCGGCTCGCGTACAACAGCGGGGAGCTTCGGGAAGGTTCGGCGGTCAGGCCGTATGTCCGCGCCAGCGACGCCGTCGGGCGATTCAGCGCGGTGTCGATCTGGAGCCTGAAGATCGACCACTCCGCACCTGAGGTCGCCAGCCTCGCAGGACCGCTCTTCGATCGCAAGGAGGCGGTGCCCTACGACGACGCATCGATCTCCGTAACCGCTTCTGACGGAGTCTATGGCGGTACCGAGAGCCAGCAGCGATCAGGAGTGAACCGGATCGACGTGTTCGTCGACGAGGAGCTGCAGCCAGACGACGGGCAGCAGGCGTGCCCCGAGTCGTCCTGTTCGCTGACGCGACGCTTCGAGCTCGACACGGGCCGGTACTCAGATGGACGGTCGCATCAGGTCCGGGTGGAAGCAGTCGATCAACTGGGTCACCGCAGCGCGAGCCGGGAATGGACGGTCCTGCTCGACTACGCCCACGACGACGACAAGATCGAGCCCGGTGACGACGGCTCGGACTCGGACGACTACGGAGACGGCGACGATCTCAGCTATTGCACGCCCGACGCGAGCGGATCGACGGCGGACTGCGACGAGAGCGTGCCCGACAACGACGCGGAGTCGGAGGCCGTTCAGGAACCGGCACTGAACCGGTTCTCCACGTCGACCCCCGCAGCGACCGTGGCTCCAGGACTCGTGCAGGGAGGTTCCGGTTACGGCATCGCAGACCAGCACTTCGAAACCTTCAGCCACCCGAGCTTCGCGGCGCTTGGCTTGACGCGAGCGCGAATCTTGGTTCCGTGGGACGTGGTCGCGCGCGGTGACGCCGACCAGGTGTACAAGCAGCGAACCATCGCCGGGACAGAGGAAACCCTGATAGCGCGGGCTGACAGAGAGACTCGCGACAGACTCGATGCGTGGATGCTGAAGGTCAGCGACATGCACATTCGCCCGTTGATCAGCTTCAACAAGACGAGCGGAGAGGAATTCGCGAGGTATCTACCCACCTTGAATCAGTATCGCGCCGGGGTCCAAGCGTTCATGGCTCGATACAACGCGCTCCCATATGACAAGAACACCGGCGACGGCATTCCGTTCGTCGGCGCCTACACCGCCTGGAACGAGCCCAACCAGCGGGCGCAACCCACCGCGGCGGCCTTCGATTACTGGTATCGCCGTAACGGGGCGTTCTCGGCGGGACGCTTCTGGCGCGTGCTTAGAGCGATGTGCAAGGACACTGGGTGCACGGTCGCCGCGGGGGAGTTCCTCGAGGCCAGGGCCAAGAACCTCAAGAAGTACATCTCCGACTACAAGGACGGTGCCTTTCGGAGCAAGGACGCCGACGGTCTCCGGGCGCAGAGGCCGCGGATCTGGGCCTGGCATGCGTACTCCTCCGGCTTGCATCGCAGCCGAAGCCGGCTTCGGGGCTTCTTCAAAGTGACGAGGCGCAAGGACACGAGCAAACAGCCTGCCATCTGGCTCACCGAACAGGGCGCCTACGTCCAGCAGCCGCAGCGGGAAAAGGGCCCACGGGTAGCCGGCGACCCCGCGGCGTCTGAACGGGAAGCACAAGTGGACATGGGCGTCCTTCTAGACCTACCCAGCACGAAGGTGCCGACCGGCGCTTCTGACAGCGAGGCCGAATGGAACACAGGAGACCGGATCAAGCGGTTCTACTACTACCAGTACTTCGGAGAAGGTCCGTTTGGGCAAAAGCTGCCCAATGGCAGGTACAAACACGACACGGGACTCATCCGGCCACCAGACATCGGCGGTAACCCGCGGTCCTTGTACGACCTCTACCGGCAGCGGACGTGCCCGAAGGGACCCGCAGCGGGATGCGTTTAGGAGCAACTCCCAAGCCCCCATGGGGTTTGGTCGCATACATGGCGCCGAAACATCGAGTTATATGGTCGCTCCGCTGGCGCGCGCTCTGCCTCGGCGCGATCACGCTCGGCGCCGTCGCGGCCGACCCATCGCCTGCCGCCGTCAACGCTCCTGAGGTCATCGCCACGGAGCGAGCGAGCACGGCGGTCGCTGCCTACGGCGATCTCGTAGTGTGGAGCTCCTTCGACCCCGCCACTAAGCGGTACTCGTTGATGAGCCTCGCGGGCGATCGGATCGAGAGGCTTCCGATCCGGTCGCGGGCCGTGGCGTTCGACGCCGATCTCGGCCTCGGGCCTGACGGGGAGGTCACCGCCGTGTACTCGCGGTGCGGAGTCGAGCCTGAGCCTTTTGAAGAGCAGAACTTCATCCCGGATTACGCAGCGGGGAGGGACTGCCGTCTGTATCGGTTCAGCTTCGAGGAGCGCAAGGAGCGGCGGGTGCGATCGCCTCGGCGTCAGGGGCGGGGGGAGTTCCTTCCGGCCATCTGGCGCGACCGCATCGCGTTTGGCCGGGTGAGCCGCCGGCAGGGAGCACCGGAGCTCGTCATCCGCTCACTGCGATCGGGGCACGAGCGGAAGGTCAGGTTGCCGGTTCGTGGGGCGTTCCGCGACGCTGCCCGGACGGTGCTGACGGGCACCGATCTGCGCGGCGCTAGCCTGGCGTCGGCGTGGCTCTACCAGGAGGTGGAGTGCCGACGGCAAGAAAGGGATCCAGAGGACGACAAGGTCGAACCGTTCGGCACGCAACTCTTCGCGGGCGCCGCGGCGCACCAGCGAACGGTGGCTTCGGCCTGTCAGATCGAGGATCTCAAGAACGTGTCGAACCCGGACCAGTCCTCCGGCTCGATCTTCGCGCTCGTCGCGCGTCAAGGACAGCTTCGAACCCGGCGTACCTTCTCGCGCGCGGGACAGCCGACTACAGACTCCGCGATTCCCCTGGGGACCCTCGACTTCGCCGTCGGCAGATCGAGCGTCTACTTCTCGGTGGTGCGTTCCGTCGAGGAGGCCGGCCGACAGTCGTTCGCCTACGACATCGTCAGGACTGCGCGCTAACCGGGCGCCCAGCCCGACGCTTGGCGGCGCGGGATCCCCGTGATCCGCTCGCCGGCACGTCGCATCGTGCGTCCTTGCAAGCGGTGGATCCAGCCGCCGCCCGGATGGGGCATCGACGAACCGACCTCGGACATCGTCGGCCTAGCAGGCGACGATCACGCTGAATGGAAGGTCCTGCGGGGACCCGTCCACCGCGAAGGTCCGCACAAGGACCCGCGGACCGGCTAGGCCGAGTGTCGTGCGCCCAGCGGGCGGGGTTTCGAGTCTCGGGCCGTTCTGCGCGTCGCTCAGGGTCGCCGTCGCCACACAATCGGTCACGTCTTGGTCGAAGGCAACCGCGTACTCGCCGCTGCCGCCCTGGTGGTCGACGGTCAGCGCGTTGCCACGTACACGGCCGCCGCCAGAATTCACGACCGCGCGATACTCGACCCCGGGAGCTCCCGGGTCGCCCTTCACCCCCGGATCGCCCTTCGCCCCCCGCAGCGCAGCGCGAGCCTTACGCGAGACGTCGCGAACCGTCACGGAACCGTTGCGGATCGCCCGACTGCTGACGGCGCCTCTCCGCAGCTCGGACGGCCCCACCGCCGACTTCTTGATCTGCGATGACCCGATGCTGTTGCGCGGCAACTGCGCCACCGCGTACGACGTCCCACCCAGCGCCACGAAGAGCGCCAGAGAGGCGGTCACGTTCGCGTAGCTCAATCTCGCTGCTAGCCCTCGCACATCGTCCTCCTCGTTCACAGACCCCGGACCGTCACCGCCACCCGCCGCGAGTGGCCGGTGCTGAACGGATAGCCGTACTCCTTCGGGATTCGTAGGCGGAAGCGGTAGGTTCTCCTCCCCCGGGTTCCGTCGAATCTGTAGCTGTAACTCCAGCGACCGTTGGACGATGCGGCTCGGAGCGTCCGGAACGTCCGCCACTTGCCGCGGTCGAAGAATTGCAGCTCGACGAGCTTGCCCGCGGCGGGGACGCCGGCCCGCGCGCGACCGTCCTCGTGTCCGACGGCGAGGGGACCTGGACGGTCGACGACCGACCGGCTCCGCGAGACGCATCGCCGCACCCTACGTCCGGACCTCCGCTAGGGGCCGCGGGTCCCAACCTCAGGGGTAACGATGCGGGGGTCGCCCCGATGTCGCGGAGCGGCGTCGAGAGGAGGCTCGCGGTATGAACACCGCCCAGCTCCACGACCACCTGCTGGCGCTCCACGCGGAGCGCGCGGCCGCCGCGCTCGACGGCATCGACGACAACGACCTCTACCTGGAGGATCTCCGGGAGGAGATGGAGGCGACGCACCACGCGCTGGTGGGCGCGGCCGTCACCGAGATCGCGACGTTCCGCGCGCTGCTGAGCGGCCCGCAGGTCGGCTGAGCGACGCCTACGGCGCCGCGGCCAGCCGGTCCGCCCGCTCGACGATCCGCGCCACCTCGACCCGCGAGTCGGCGCCGAGCTTGCCGAAGATGTTGCGGATGTGGGTCTCGACCGTCTTGGGGCTGAGGAAGAGCGCCTCGGCGATCTGGCGGTTGGTCTGCCGGTCGACCACCAGCCGCGCGATCTCCAGCTCGCGGGCGCTCAGCCCTTCCACGCCCCCCGCCCCCGCCCCCGCGCCGCCGGCCCCCGAGCGCCGGTGGATCCGATGCCCGAGCTGGCGCAGCTCGCGCTCGGCCTCATCCCGGTAGCGCAGGGCGCCGAGCTGCTCGAGCGTCACCGCCGCGACCCGAAGGTGCTCGGTGGCGGCCTCGCGGTCGCCGGCCTCGGCGAGCGCGCGGCCGGCGACGATCCGCGACAGCGCCGCATCGAACGGCCCGGCGGCGTCCTCGAGGACCGCGGCCGACCGCAGGGCGAGCTCCGCCGCGCGCCCCGCGTCCCCGTGGTGCAGCGCGACCGCGGCGCTCGCGCGATCCGCCCACGCCCGCAGCAGCGGCAGGCCCGTGGCCGCGGCGCTCTCCTCGGCGAGCGCCGCGGCGCGCTCCGCGGCCTCCGGCTCGCCGACGGCCAGGCGGATCCGGGCCTGCAGCTCGAGGAAGTAGGACCGCCACGACGGCGCCACCAGCGGCATGTCCGGGCCGCCGGAGGCCCGGACCAGCAGCTCGAGGCCGCGCTCGGGCTTGCCGGCGAGGAGGTTCGCCTCGGCCAGCGCCAGCGCCGCGTAGGCGACGTGGTGGCTGGGCTTGCCGTCGTCGGCGACGTCGACCGCCTCCTGGGCGGCGGCCATCCCGCGCTCGACGTCCCCGACGGCGATCGCCACCTGCGCGAGCCCGTAGAGCGCCCACGCCATGGTCTGCGCGTTGCCCGACAGGCGCGCGGCCTCGAGGTTGCCCTCGAGCGGATCGAGCGTCTCGCGCAGCCGGCCCAGGAACTTCGAGGTGATGCCGAGGATCGCGAAGGCGACCGGGAACAGCTGGAACTGGCCCGTCGCCCGTCCGATGGCCAGGGCGCGCTGCGCGTGCCGCGACGCGTCGGCGAACTGGTGCAGGTAGAGCTCGGCGCCGGCGAGGTCGACGACCGCGTCGAGCCGCTTGGCGAGCTCCGCGTCCGGAAGCGAGTCGACCAGCGCGGCGGCGCGGTCGCGCGCGGCGCGGGCGGGCTCCGGCGAGCCTGAGAACGCGAGCCCGCGGGCCGCGGCGGCGATGCCGGCGGCCTGCATGAGCGGGTCGTCCATCCGCTCGGCCAGCGCCAGCGCGCGCTCCGACCAGCCGCGCATGGACGCGTAGTCCATGCGGTTGAGGCCATCGAGCGCCAACTCGATCAGCAGCGTCAGCGTCTGCGGCGACGCCTCGTCCTCCACGCCCTCGAGCGCCGCGACAAGCCGGTCGTGGGCCTGCTCGTGAAGCCCGAGGAGGTGCTCGATGCGCGCGCACCACGCCGAGACCTCGACCCGCTGCACGACCGCGCCGGCCGGCAGCACGTCGAGGATGTCCAGCAGCGTCGCGTGGCTGGTGCGGAACTGCCCGGTCGCCGCCTGCGCCTGCGCGAGCGGGAGCAGCAGCGTCACCCGCTCGTCGACTGGCGCGCCGGCCGGGAGCAGGCGCAGCGCGGCCGCGAACCACCGCGCGGCGGTCGCCGGGGCCTGCGAGCGCACGTCGCGCCCGGCCTCGCGGAGCGCGGCGATGGCCGCGACGTCGCCGTGGCGGGCCGAGCGCTCGACGTGGTGCGCCCGCGCGCTGGCCGGCGCGCCGCGCGCCGCCAGCGCCTCGGAGACCCGCTCGTGGGCGCCGATCCGCCAGCCGCCGCGCGTCGCCTCGTAGACCGCGCGCCGGACGATCGGATGGCGGAAGCGGAACCGCCGCGGCATGTCGGTCTCGCGCACGAAGTCCGCCTGCACGAGCTCGTCGAGGGCGTCGAGGACCTCCGGCTCGGGCCGCGCGACGGCCACCACCGCCAGGTCGAGCTCGAACGGGTCGCCGGCCACCGACGCCGCGTCGAGCACGCCGCGCGCCGCCGCCGACAGCAGGCCGAGCTCCTCGGTGAGCGCCGCGGCGACCAGCGGCGGGACGCGCAGGCCGGCCAGCGCGACCTCCGGCCCGGTCCCGGCGCCCGCGCGGCGCGGCGCCCGCGCGAGCTGCTCGAGGAAGAACGGGTTGCCGCCGCTCTCGTCGTAGAGCAGGTCGGCGTCCTCGCCGACCAGGCCGCGTGCCTCCTCGCGGTCGAGCGCCGCGAGCTCGAGGCGCCCGAGCGTCCGGTCGCGGTGCGCGCGCTCGAGCGCCGCCGCCAGCCGCGGCGCCAGCTGGTTCGGGCGCGCGGCCACGGCGAGCAGCACGCCGGCCGCGGGCGGGCGGTGCAGGAGCGCCACCAGCAGGTCGACCGACGCGGGGTCCGCCCAGTGGAAGTCGTCGAGCACGAGCACCAGCGGCTTGGTGGCGGCGAGCTGCTCGAGCAGCTCGCGGACGGCGCGGTGCGTGCGGTAGCGCTCGTGCAGCGTCCCGGGCGCCGCGGGCGACGCCGTCGCGAGCGACGGGAGGATCTGGCCGAGCTCCGCGCGCACCGACGGGTCGAGGCGTTCGAGGCGGCGCGGATCCACGCCCTCGACGAACTCGTCGAGGGCGTCCACGAACACCCAGAAGGGCAGGTCCTGCTCGAGCTCGGCCCCGGCGCCGGCCAGCACCACGTGGCCGCGCTCGTTCGCGCGGCGGGTCAGCTCGGCCAGCAGCCGGGTCTTGCCGATCCCGGCCGGCCCGACGATCTCGATCGCCCGCGGCCCGCCGCGCTCGAGCGCCTCGAGCGCCTCCGCGAGCACCTCGAGCTCCGCGCTGCGGCCGACGAATGAGCTGGTCACTGACATGCGTTTCCTTCCGACCCTAACCGCGCGCCGCCCACCCCGACAAGCCCGCGTCGCCACACGGACGCCGGGATCAGGGTGCCCGCTACGGGTGCCTGCCCGATGACCGGACGCGCCGCGGCGACGACGCTGCGGCCATGCACGCGAACCACTCCTCCCCCGGCGGCTTCGCCGCCCGCGCCGGACGCTGGAGCGCCCGGCACCGCAAGACGGCCATCGCCGGCTGGCTCCTCTTCGTCGTCCTCGCCGTGGTCGCCGGCGGCGCCGTCGGCAAGAACCTGCTGACCACCAGCGAGGCGGGCGTCGGGGAATCCGGGCGCGCCGCCCGCGCCGCCGCCGCCGCGTTCCCCCAGAGCGCCAAGGAGACCGTCCTCGTCCAGCACCCGCGCCTCACCGCCGGGACGCGGGCCTTCGACGCCGCCACCGCCGACGTGATGCGCCGGCTGCGGACCATCCCGCAGCTCGCGAGCATCCGGCGCGGGGCGGTCTCGCGCGACCGGCACGCCGCGCTCGTGACGTTCTCGATCCCCGGCGGCGAGGCGCGCACGAAGACGATCGTCGACCAGCCGCTCGCCGAGGTCGCCGCGGCGGCCAAGGCGCACCCCCGCTTCCGGATCGAGCAGTCCGGCGACGCGAGCACGCTGCGCGGGATCGAGCAGAGCTTCGAGGAGAACCTCGGCAAGGCCGAGTCGACCTCGCTCCCGCTCACCCTGGCGATCCTCATCTTCGCCTTCGGCGCGCTCGTCGCCGCCGGGCTGCCGCTGCTGCTGGCCTTCACCGGCGTGGCGGCGACGCTCGGGCTCGTCGGGCCGCTCAGCCAGCTCATCCCCGTCGACCAGACGATCAGCAACGTGATCCTGCTGATCGGGCTGGCGGTCGGCGTCGACTACTCGCTCTTCTACCTCAAGCGCGTCCGCGAGGAGCGCGCCGCGGGCCGCTCCAACGACGCGGCGATCGAGGCGGCCGCGGCCACCTCGGGCCGCGCGGTGTTCGTCTCCGGCCTCACGGTCATGGTCGCCATGGCGGGGATGTACCTCGCCGGCTCGCCCACGTTCGTCTCGCTGGCGACGGGAACGATCGTCGTGGTCGCCGTCTCGGTCCTCGGGTCCCTGTCGGTGCTGCCGGCCGCGCTGTCGCTGCTGGGCGACCGCGTCGAGAAGGGCCGGATCCCGTTCGCCGCCCGTCGCAAGCGCGAGCGCGGGATCTGGACCGTGATCGTCGACGCCGTGCTGCGCCGGCCGAAGCTCTCCGCGCTCGCCAGCGCCGCCGTCCTGCTCGCCCTCGCCGTCCCGGCGCTCGGCATGAAGTCCTCGCTCCCGGGCACGGACTCGCTGTCGCGCGCCATCCCCGCCGTGCGGTCGATGGACCACCTGCGCGCGGCGTTCCCGGCCGAGAACGCCCCGGCCTACGTCGTGGTGCAGGCGCGCGACGTGACCGCCCCGGCCATCGCCGCCGCCACCGCGCGGCTGGAAACCGCCCTGGCGCGCCACCCCGAGCTGTTCCCGGGCCGCGCGACGACGCAGATCAGCCCGGACCGGACGCTGGCCCGGATCGCCATCCCGGCGGCCGGCAGCGGCAACGACGCGACCTCCAAGCGCGGCCTGGCGCTGCTGCGCGACGCCAGCGCGGCGACGGTCGGGCGGGCGCCCGGCGCGACGGCGAGCATCGACGGGTTCGCCGCCCAGACGGCGGACTTCAACGCCAGCCTCGCGCGCAACACCCCGATCGTGTTCGCCTTCGTGCTCGGGGCGGCGTTCCTGCTGCTGCTCGTCACGTTCCGCTCGCTGGTGATCCCGGCCAAGGCGATCCTGCTCAACCTGCTGAGCGTCGGCGCCGCCTACGGCGTCCTCGTGGCGGTCTTCCAGGGGCGCGACGGGTTCATCGTCGCCTGGCTGCCGCTGTTCCTGTTCGTCGTCCTGTTCGGCCTCTCGATGGACTACCACGTGTTCGTCCTCAGCCGCGTGCGCGAGGCCTACGACCGCGGGATGCGGACCCAGGACGCCGTCGCCCACGGCATCAAGAGCACCGCGGGCGTGATCACCAGCGCCGCGCTCGTGATGGTCGGCGTGTTCGCCCTGTTCGGGACGCTCGACAGCGTGGCGCTCAAGCAGATGGGCGTCGGCCTCGCCGTCGCCGTCGCGCTCGACGCCACGATCATCCGCGGGATCCTGCTCCCGGCCAGCATGAAGCTGCTGGGCGAGTGGAACTGGTGGCTGCCGCGCGAGCTCGACTGGCTGCCGCGCGTCTCGCTCGAGGGCGAGCCCGTCCGGGCGGAGGCCTGATCATGCTCGCCTCCACCACCGCCCGGCTCGCCGCCTTCGCCGCAGGACTCGCCCTCGTCGGCGGCGGCGCGGCCGGCGTCGGCGCCGCCACCGACGCCGCCCCGCCGTTCCAGGACTGCCTGAAGGTCGCCGCCGCCGATGCGGGCTTCGGCCGGGACGCGATGGACGACGACGCCGGCCACGGAGGCGAGCCGATGGTCGAAGCGGTCCCGGGCGCCGACGGCCTGCGGACCACGCTGGCCGGCCTGACGCTGCGGCCGGTGCGGCGGACGTTCACGGCCGGCGGCACCGCGACGTGGCGGTTCGAGCTGGTCGACTGCAAGGGCGCGCCGGTGCGGGACCTCGAGCCCGAGAACGGCAAGCTCCTGCACCTGATCGTCGTCCGCTCGGACCTGACGGCCTACCAGCACCTGCACCCGGTGCTCGGGCGCGACGGGACGTGGTCGATCGACGTCGCGACGCCGCGGGCCGGGCGCTACCGGGCGATCGCCGACTTCGTGGTCGACGGCCGCAAGTACGTCGTCGGCACGACGCTCGACGTCCCCGGGCAGGCGGCCGACCGGGCGCTCCCGCGGCCGTCGCTGCAGGCGCGCGCCGACGGCTACGACGTCGAGCTCCAGCGCCCGGCCGAGCTGCGCGCGGGCGAGGAGGCGCAGCTCACGTTCCGCGTGACCCGCGACGGCCGGCCGGTCCGCGACCTGGAGCCCTACCTCGGCGCCTACGGCCACCTCGTCGCCCTGCACGCGCCGGACCTCGCGTACTCGCACGTCCACCCGGCCGGCACCGACCGCGCCGGCGGCGCGATCACGTTCGACACGGAGCTGCACGCGCGCGGCGCCTACCGCCTGTTCCTGCAGTTCCAGACCGGCGGCCGGGTCCACACCGTCGCGTTCACCCAGCCCGTCGCCTGACCACCCGACCACCACGCCCCGAAAGGACCAGCCCCATGCAGACCCTCCTCTACACCGTCCCCGGCGTCTCCTGCGACCACTGCCGCACGGCGATCGCCGGCGAGGTGACCAAGGTCGCCGGCGTCAGCGTCGTCGACGTCGACCTCGACGCCAAGGTCGTGACCGTCACCGGCGACGGCCTTCAGGACGCCGCCGTCCGGGACGCGATCGACGAGGCCGGCTACGACGTCGCGGCCTGAACCGATGAGCACGACGGCCCTCACGGAGCGCATCGACCTCCCGATCACCGGCATGACGTGCGCCTCGTGCGCGAACCGCGTCGAGCGCAAGCTCAACAAGCTCGACGGCGTGACGGCGTCGGTCAACTACGCGACCGAGACCGCCGCCGTCGAGTACGCGGCCGGCGTCGAGGTCGAGCAGCTCGTGGCGGCCGTCGAGGCCGCCGGCTACGGCGCGATCGCCCCGGCCGCGGCCGAGGCCGAGGCCGGCGGCGCGGCCGAGCACGACCCGGCGGCGGCGCTGCGCCGCCGCCTGGTCGTCAGCGCGCTGCTCGCCGTCCCGGTGCTCGCGCTGTCGATGATCCCCGCGCTGCAGTTCGACAACTGGCAGTGGCTCTCGCTGAACCTCGCCACGCCCGTCGTGCTCTGGGGCGCCTGGCCGTTCCACCGCGCGGCCTACGTCAACCTCCGCCACGCCACCGCCACGATGGACACGCTGATCAGCGCCGGCACGCTGGCCGCCTGGCTGTG
>DASVQH010000257.1:0-30994 GCA_036389195.1 Solirubrobacteraceae bacterium | reverse complement strand
CCGACCGCCGGGCGAATCGCCGCCGCCGACGAGACGCCGGGCGGCTACGCGCCAGCCTTCCTCGGCCGCGCGACCGAGAACCACCGCAAGCGGCTGGCCATCGACGCGGGGAACCGCCGGGTGATCCTCGTCCAGTTCGCCGGGATGCTGGCGCGGCGGATCTCCTCGTGGGCGTGGCTCGGCGACCGGGTCGAGGCCGGGCAGCGCATCGCGCTCATCCACCTGGGGTCGCGCGCCGACGTCTACGTGCCCGCGGCCGAGGCGCGGCCGCTGGTGGCGGTCGGCGAGCGGGTCCGCGCCGGGATCACGCCGATCGCCCGCTACGTCGCCGCGGAGGTGGCGGCGTGAGGCGGCAGGTCAACCTCGCCAACCTGATCACCTCCGGCAGCCTCGCCGCCGCCTTCCTGGCGCTGGTGGCCGCCGCCGAGGGCCGCATCGGCCTGGCGCTGATCGCCGTGGGGGTCGCGGCGGTCCTCGACTCGATCGACGGGCCGATCGCCCGCCGCATGCCGCCGGACGGCGGCTTCGGCGCCGAGCTGGACTCCCTGGCCGACCACGCCGCCTTCGGGATGGCGCCCGCGGTGATGCTCTACCAGGCGACGCTGCACGATCTCCCCGGGCTCGGCCCCGCCGCCTGCCTGCTCTACGTGCTGGCGGGCGCCTGGCGCCTCGCGCGCTTCAGCGCGCTGGCCGACGACCGCCACCGCTTCGTCGGGCTCCCGCTGCCGCCCGCCGGCCTGATCCTGGGCGGCGCGGCCACGGCGGGGCTGCCCGCCGCGCTCGTGCTGGTCCTGCTCCTCGCCGTCGCCACCCTGATGATCGGCGCGCTGCCGTTCCCGACCTTCGCCGGGATCGCCCGGATGCTGCGGCCGGCCGCGCGGGCCGATGCGTCAGGCGGGCTCCGCGGCCGTGGCGATCGCCGCCTCCACCGCCGTCGCGCCCGCCAGCGCCCGCGTGGCCGCCGCCACGATGGCCAGCGACACCCCGAGGCCGGCGATGACGAGCGGGTCGGGGCTCCAGCTCTCGCCCGCGAGTAGCGGCGCGAGCAGCACCGCGACGACGATCTGAGTCACCAGCACGACCGGGAAGACGCGGATCGCCGAGCGGCTCTGCAGCGCGGTCATCTCCGACAGCAGCCCGACGCCCGCGGCGCCGACCGTCGCGGCCAGCCACAGCAGCGCGACGACCCACGAGCCGTCGGCCATGCTGTCGGCCAGGAACTTGGTGCTGAAGCCCGTCCAGGCGTAGGCGATCCCCGCGCCGAGCGAGATCATGCCGCCCAGCTTGCGTCCCTTCAGGAGGAACGGCGCCAGCGCGATGGCGCCGAGGACGGTCATGCCGAGCGCGAGGGTCAGCGGCGCGGCGTGGGAGTCGCTGTGGCCGGGCGACGCGGCGACGAGGCCCCCGACGCCGATGGTGATGGCCAGCGCCGCCAGGATCTCCTTCGGGCGGACGCGCTCGCCGAACCAGCGCGCGCCGATGAACAGCAGCGCGACCACGCTGACCGCCAGCGCCGGCTGGACGACGGTGATCGGCGCGTTCATGAGGGCGACGGCCTGCATGAACCAGCCGCCGACGACGCACGCCGTCCCGATGAGCCAGCGCTTGCGGGCGAGCAGGTCACGGATCAGGGACGGGCGCAGCGACTCCGACTCCGGCGTGTTGCGCGCCTCGATGGACTGCAGCGTCACGCCGATGCTGTAGAGCACGGCGGCGGCGAGCGCAGCGAGCACGCCGAGTGCCTGACTCATGTCCCGGCCTCCCGTCCGTTCACGCTTGTGGCGGTACCCAGCGCTCGAGGCGCCGAACCGCGACGTTCAGATGGGGAGCGGCTACGCGCCCAGTGCGCCCGGGTCCGCGGGCACGTCGACCGCGTGCTCGCGCAGCGCGTCGAGCGGGACGATCTCCAGCGCGCGCTCGTGCGTCGCGGCGAGGACCACGAACGCGGCGGCGCCGTCGGCGTGCGCGCGCAGCCAGTTGACCGCGGTGACGCACCAGCGGTCGCCCGGCACCAGGCCGGGGAAGCGGTAGAGCGGGACCGGCGTGCCGAGGTCGTTGCCGATCGCGCGCTGGTGCTCGAGGAACTCCGCGGTGACCACGGCGCAGATCGTGTGGCGGCCCTGGTCCGCGGGCCCGGTGCGGCAGCACCCGTCGCGGAAGAACCCGGTCAGCGGGTCGGTCCCGCAGGGCTCGAGCTCACCGCCGAGGACGTTGCGCTCGCTCATGCGCGCAGTATGAGGGACGCAACAACCGGGGCCGCCGGACGTCCAAGACGGTATGCACGGTCGTCGCCTCGCTCCCGCCGTCGCGGCGTTGCTCCTGCTGGTCGCGTCCGCCCCCGGCCCCGCCGGGGCCGCTCCGCGCCGGCGGTGCATCGTCCCGTCCGGCGCCGACGTGCTGGCCCGCGGCGAGGGGACGGTCGTCTGGCGGCTGAGGGGCACGCGCGACGCCCCCGCCGACTTCCTGCCGGTCTACGGCTGCCGGCGCGGGCAGCGCCGGTTCCTCATCCAGCGGCTGGAGGCCAACGAGGGGTTCGTCGACGAGGTCGTGCGCGCCCGCGCCACGCGCCGCTTCGGCGCGATCGTCGTGCGGCAGATCGACCACTACGGCTGTGCGAGCACGACGGCGACGTCCGCCGACCTCCGCCGCCGCCGCACCGTGACACGAGTGTTCCTCGGATCCACCTTCTGCAGCGAGCCGTTCGACGCGATCCGCGTCCCCGACCTCGTCGTCAGCCGCTCGGGCGCGCTCGGCGCGACCCTGGACACGCGCGGCCACCGCGAGATCCTCACGGCCCGGGGCCGCCATGCCGCGCCGGTGATGGTCGCCGGCGGGCCGGCCCTCGACCTGCGCTCGCTGACCCTCACGGGCGCGGAGATGGCGTGGCGCGAGGACGGCGAGCGCCGCTCCACGTCCCTCCCGTGAGCCTGGCGCGAAGCGGATGAAGGGACTCGAACCCTCGACCTTCTGCATGGCAAGCAGACGCTCTAGCCAACTGAGCTACATCCGCGCGAGCGGCGGATTATAGCCCGGACACCCGCCCGCGCGCCCGCCGCCCCCTCAGCGCGCCAGCGGGCGCAGCACGTCGAGGTAGTCGAGCAAGGAGCGGGTTCCGAGGAAGTGGGTCCGCACCCGGTCCGACGCCGCGCGCCCGATGGTCGCCGCGCCCTCAGCGCCTCGGCGTTGGGCGCGAGCGTCGCGTCGTAGGCGGCGCGCTCGGCTTCCACGAGCGGCCCGCCGTCGCCCGGCGCGCCGTGGAGCCGGTTGTGGATGCGCTTGGTGATCGTGAAGAAGCGCTCGTCGCCGCGGATGGCCTCCCACCGCGCGTCGACCCCGATCCCCCGCGCGTAGGCGAGCAGCGGCAGCAGCATCTCGGCCACGCCGCGGGGCGTCGAGTTGACGTTCCAGATCGTGCGGCCCGCGAACAGCTCGCGCGCCTCGCCTAGCCTTCGCCCCGACGATGATCCGGGACGTCATCCTCCGCGACGGCACGACCCTGCGGCTGCGCTCGCCGGCGCCGGACGACCACGAGGCGATCCAGGCGTTCTTCGACGGCCTCGACCGCGAGAGCCTGTACCTCCGCTTCCACGGCTACGGCTCGACCGCGGCGCTCGCGCGCTACTACGCCGAAGCCGACGGCGACGCCCGCGTCGCGCTGCTGGCGCACCTGCACGGGAGGATCGTCGCGGTCGCCGGCTACGACCGCCTCCGCGAGCCCGGCGTCGCCGAGGTCGCGTTCGCGGTCTCCACCGACCTGCAGGGGCGCGGCGCCGGCACCCGGCTGCTCGAGCAGCTCGCCGGCGTGGCGGCCACCCAGGGGATCCACCGCTTCGACGCCGAGGTGCTGTCCGACAACCGCCGGATGCTCGGGGTGTTCCGCTCCGCGGGGTTCGACGTGCGCCGCCACGGCTTCGGCGGCGAGGTCCGCATGGCGCTCGACATCCGCCCGACCGCCCGGCTCGCCGAGCGGATCGCCGAGCGCGACCACTCGGCCACGGTCGCCTCGCTGGCGCCGATGCTGCGCCCGCGCTCGGTGGCGGTCGTCGGCGCCTCCAACGCGCCGGGCAGCGTGGGCGGCGCGATCGTCGACAACATCGTCGCCGGCGGCTTCGAGGGCGTCGTCTATCCGGTCAACCGCACGCGCACGGTCGTGCGTTCGATCCGCGCCGCCGACCGGATCTCCGACCTCCCCGAGATCCCGGACCTGGCCGTGCTGGCCATCCCGGCCGAGGAGGTGCTCGAGGTCGCCGAGGAGGCGGCGGCGGCCGGGGTCCGCGCGCTCGTCGTCGTCGCGGCGGGGTTCAGCGACGCGAGCCCCGAGGGCGCCGAGCTGGAGGACCGCCTGCTGGCCCGCGTCCGCGAGCACGGCCTGCGGATGCTCGGCCCCAACTCGCTCGGCCTGCTGCGCGCCGGCGACGGCCACCGGCTCGACGCGACCATCTCGCGCGTCGCCGTCCCGGCCGGCCAGGTGGCGATCTCCTCGCAGTCCGGCGCGCTCGGCATCGCCCTGCTCGGCCACGCCGCGGGGCGCGGGCTCGGGGTGGCGGCGTTCGTGGCGCTCGGCAACCGCGCCGACGTGTCCACCAACGACCTGCTCGAGGTGTGGGAGGAGGACCCCGACGTGGCGATCGTCCTGCTCTACATGGAGTCCTTCGGCAACCCGGGACGGTTCTCGCAGATCTCGCGGCGGGTGAGCCGGCGCAAGCCGATCCTCGCGGTCAAGGGCCAGCGGACGCGCCCCGCGGAGGCGGGCAGCGCCTCCCACACCGCGGCGGCCTTCCGCACCGAGGCGGGGATCGACGCGCTGTTCCGCCAGGCCGGCGTGCTGCCGGTGGCGGGGACCCAGGAGCTCTTCGACGCCGCGGCGCTGCTGGCCGCCCAGCCGCCGCCGCCCGGCCGGCGGGTCGCGATCCTCACGAACTCCGGCGGCCTGGGCACGGTGGCGGCCGACGCGTGCCAGACGCGCGGGCTGCGGCTCGCCGAGGTCGCGCCGGAGACCGCCGCCGCGCTGCGCGAGGCGCTGCCGCGCGCCGACCGGACGTCGAACCCGATCGACATGGGGATCGCCGCCGGGCCGGCGGACTACACCGCGGCGCTGCGCCGGCTGCTGGCCGACGACGCGGTCGATGCGGCGGTGGTGCTCTACGTGGAGATCGCGGGCCGCGAGGCCGACGCGGTCGTGCGCGCGGTCGCCGCCGAGGGCCGGCGCCACGCCAAGCCGATCGCGGCGTCGATCCTGGAGGCCGACGGGGCGGTCGCGGCCGCGAGCCGCGCGCCCGACGTCGACCTGCCGACCTACCGCTTCCCCGAGGCCTGCGCCGGGGTCCTGGCGCTCGCCGCCGACCGCCGCGACTGGCTGTCGCGCCCACTGGGGCAGGCGCCGGTGCTCGACGGGGTGGACGGCGACGCGGCCCGCGCCCTGGCCGCCGAGCACCTGGCGCGCGCCGGCGCCGGCTGGGCTCCCACGGCCACGGCGCGCGCGCTGCTGGCGACGCACGGCGTCTCGCTGCTGGCCTCGGAGCCGTGCGACCGCGTCGAGGCAGCCGTCGCGGCGGCCGAGCGGGCCGGCGGCCCGGTGGCGCTGAAGGCGCACTTCGCGCCGCCCGCCGACGCCTCCGACATCGACGCGGTCCTGCTCGGCCTGGAGGGCGGGGCGGCGATCGAGACGGGCTGGCGGGAGCTCGAGCGGCGCGTCGGCGTCGCCGGGCGCGCGTGGGCGGGCGCGGTGGTCCAGCCGCTCGTGCCCGCCGGGATCGACGTGCTCGTGGGGTCGGTCGTCGATCCCGACCTGGGGCCGCTCGTCGCCCTCGGCCTGGGCGGCCGGCAGGCCGGCCTGCTCGGCGACACCTCGTTCCGCCTGCTGCCGCTGACCGACCTGGACATCACCGACCTCGTCGCCAGCTCCCGCGGCGTGGCGGCGGCGCTGCGCGGCTACCGGGGCGCGCCGGCGCTCGACGCCGACGCCCTGGCCGACCTCGTCGCCCGCTTCGCCGCGCTGGTGGCCGGCCTGCCCGAGCTGCGCGAGTGCGACCTCAACCCGGTGCGGGTGCTGCCGGAGGGCTGCGTCGTCCTCGACGCCCGCCTGCGGCTCGGGCCGCCGCGCGCCGCCGAGCGGCTGAAGACCTGGTGATCAGTCCGCCCAGTCGGGCGCCCACTCCGGGGAGAAGTCCCGCCGGTCCTTGGGCAGCGCGTCGATCGCCGCCCGCTGCTCCGCGCTGAGCGCGAAGTCGAAGACGTCGAAGTTCTCGCGGCGGCGCTCGGGGCTCGACGCCTTGGGGATGACCGCGACGCGCGGCTGGTCGAGCAGCCAGCGCAGCGCCACCTGGCCGGCCGACTTGCCGTGGGCCTCGCCGATCTCGCGCAGGGTCGGGTCGTCGACGACCTTGCCGTGGGCGAGCGGGGCGTAGGCGGTGATCATCACGTCCTGCTCCTCGCTGATCTCGAACAGCGCGGGCGCCCCGAGGAACGGGTGCAGCTCGACCTGGTCGGTGAACACCGGCGCGGCGGCCAGCGCCCGCCGCAGGTGCCCGGGCGGGAAGTTCGACACGCCGAGCTCCCGGATGTGCCCGGCCTCCCGCAGCTCGACCATCGCGCCGAGCGTCGCCTCCAGCGGCACGTCCGGGTTCGGCCAGTGCAGCAGCAGGAGGTCGACGTAATCGGTCCCGAGCCTGGCCAGCGAGTCCTCGGCGGCCGCCCTGAGACGGTCCGGCTCGAACTCGTCCATCCAGAGCTTCGTCGCCAGGAAGATCTCGTCGCGCGCCAGGCCGGAGGCCGCGAGGCCCCGCCCGACCTCGCGCTCGTTGCCGTAGGCCCGCGCGGTGTCGATGTGGCGGTAGCCGATCTCCAGCGCGTCGGCGACCGCGCGCTCGCAGTCGCGCCCGGTGATCTGCCAGGTCCCGAACCCGAGGCGGGGGACGGGGACGCGGCGGACCGAGAGGGTTTCAGGGGAGGCCATGCCTGCCACCATGGCAGGCGATGCGCAGGCGCCGCCTCTTCGGCCGCCGGGACGGCGCGGCGGCGCTCCCGGCGGTTCCCGTCAACGCCGACGGGCGCCCGACGCGGCCCGACAAGCTCTCGATCTGGCCGACCGAGCACGAGACGTTCGGGATCGACGTCCTCTACCTGGGCCCGCAGGGGCGCCGGCGCGCCGAGGTGGTGCACCGGCAGATCCGCGAGGCGGGGCTGGCGGCCGCGTTGCGGCGCGAGGGGGAGAGCGGCTGGATCGTCCGCTTCGGCCCGGTCAGCCGGGAGGACATGCTCACGGTTCTGAACGGCTACGTCTGGTGAGCGCCTCGACGGCCGGGCGCGCGCCGGCTCGCGCCCGGGCCGCGCGCAGCCCCAGCCAGATCGCCACCGCGAGCAGCCCCACCCCGAGCGCGGGCACCTCGCCGGCCACCAGGCGGGCGGCCTCGTGGGCGACGGATCCGGGAACGGCGTAGAACGCCACCAGCAGCGCCAGCAGCTCGCCGCACAGCAGCGTCATCGCCGCGCGCGCCATGTAGCGCGGCAGCCCGAAGTGCGGGAACAGCAGGAAGGCTGACCAGAGAAGCCAGATCGTGGCGGCGTAGACGACGACCATGAGCGAACGATGGTGGCAGGCGCGGCGGCCGGCGCTCAAGTCGCGGCGTCAGCCGACGGGCAGTCCCACCACTGACGCTCTCTGACCGCTTGGTGCCCTACGCTCCGCGGACCGCCGCCCGCCGGGTGGCACGAGGGGCCAGGAGCGCACATGGGAGCGGAGGGCACGCGGCGGCGCCGCACGCTGGCGGCGGCGATGGCGCTGACGGGGGTCGCGCTGGCCGCTCCGGCCGCCGGCCAGGCGGCCACGGTGGCGATCTCCCAGGGCCGCGCGGAGTACCGCGCCGCGCCGGGCGAGGCCAACGCGCTGACCGTCACCTCCCCGGCGGCGGGCACGATCGTCTTCACGGAGGCGGGGCCGGGCGTGACGGTCCAGGACGGCGCGCCGGACGACGCCTGCACCGTATCCGGCACCCAGGCCACCTGCACGGCCCAGACGGGAGCCGCCTACCTCGGCGACCTCGACGACACAGCGAGCGCGGCCGGGGCGAGCGTCCTCGCGCTGACGCTGTACGGCGACGAGGGCGACGACACCCTCACCGGTGGCACGGGCGACGACCAGCTCAACGGCTGGCTGGGCGACGACGTCCTCGACGGGGGCCCCGGCAACGACGGCAGCGGGCTCGAGGGCCTGGCGGTGTACTGCGGCGTCAGCGGCGGCCCGGGCGCCGACCAGCTGACCGGCGGCGACGGCGACGACGCCCTCTGCGGCGGCCAGGGCACCGACACGCTGCAGGCCGGCGACGGCGCCGACTTCCTCACGGACGGCGACGCGCTGGGCTTCGACCAGCCGGCCGACATCGGCGCCGATGTCCTCGACGGCGGGGCGGGGGAGCGCGACATGGTCTCCTACGCCGGCCGGACGGGCGGGGTGCGGCTGACCCTCGGCAACGCCGCCGCCGACGACGGCGAGGCCGGCGAAGGCGACACCGTCACCGGCGTCGAGGGCGCCATGACCGGCACCGGGGCGGACGAGATCACCGGCACCGCGGCGCCGAACCACGTCTTCACGTCGGCCGGCGACGACACCGTCGCGCTGCTCGGCGGCCGCGACATGGTCGACAGCGGGGCCGGGGCCGACGACATCGAGGGCGGCGACGATCCGGACTCGATCGACGCCGGCGCCGGGGACGACACGATCGACGCAGGCGGCGGCGACGACGGCTACCTCAACGCCGGCGACGTCGAGTGCTTCACCGACACGCAGGTGCGCGGCGGCGCGGGCGACGACCTGATCATGGGCGGCGCCGGGGACGACGGGCTCTGCGGGGGCGAGGGGCGCGACACCGTCATGGGCGGCGACGGCGACGACGGCCTGCTCGACGCCACGCTCGACCAGGCCCAGCCGGCCGACGGCCCCGACGGCGACACCTTCGACGGCGGCCCCGGCCACGACGTCATGTCGTACCAGTTCCGCCGCGCCCCGCTCTCGGTGACGCTCGGCGACGGCGTGGCCAACGACGGCCTGGTGGCGGGCGGCGACCGTCCGGCCGAGGGCGACCTCGTCGTGCGCGTCGAGGACGCGACGCTGGGCTTCGGCGACGACGTCGCCACGGGCACCGCCGACACCAACGTCCTGCTGGGCGGCGAGGGCGACGACGCGCTCGCCGGCGGGGCCGGCGACGACGACCTGTGGGGCGGCAAGGGCGGGGACGACCTGTCGGGAGACGCCGGCGACGACACCATCCCCGCCGCCGACGGCGAGGCCGACCGCATCGCGTGCGGCGTGGGGACCGACGACACCGCCACGGACGCCCTCGATCTCGTCGAGCCCGACTGCGAGCAGGTCGCCGGGCCGGGGCGGCTGCTCGGCGCGGGTGGCGCGGCGGGTCCGGCGGGGCCGGTCGGTCCGGCCGGGCCCAGCGGGCCGGCGGGTCCGGCGGGGCCGGTCGGCCCGGTCGGTCCCGCGGGGGCGCAGGGCGCCCGCGGCCGCGACGCCAGGGGCGTCAAGGTCACGTGCCGTCAGCGCGGCGAGGTGCGGCGGGGCAAGGTCCGCATCCGCTGCCGCGTGAAGGTCGCGCGCTCCGCGCGGGCGACCGCGACGGTCCTGCGCAACGGCCGCGCCGTCGCGCGCGGGAAGGTCTCCCGCGGCCGCTTCGCCGCGACCCTGCGCGCCCGGCCCGGCCGCTACACCGTGGCGATCGCGACCGGCCGCGGCGCGGCCCGGCGGGTGGTGGTCTCGCGGGTGGCACGGCGCTGAGACAGCCCCGGGGGAAAGGCGACGACCGGAATCGAACCGGTGTACACGGCTTTGCAGGCCGCTGCGTAGCCACTCCGCCACGTCGCCAGGGGGACAGATCCTAGGAGACCCGGCGCGGTGATACCCTCACCGTCCTCCCGGGCCGTTAGCTCAGCTGGGAGAGCGCCTGCTCGACAAGCAGGAGGTCACTGGTTCGAGCCCAGTACGGCCCATCGCCCGGATTCGCCGTTGTGCCGCGGAACTTCGTCCGGCGCGACGGCCGGGTCCGCGCGCCCATGGTGGTGAGGGAGCAAGCAGGGATCAAGTAGCACGAGGCTAGCCATCGGTTCGACGAGGCTCGCAGGGCGTCGCACGGACCGGCCGAGCTCACTCGACCAGGCAGGCAGCAGCCTCGGCGCTCCGGCTCAGCGCGCGGGTTCAGTCCTCAGCGCCAGCGGAACTCACGGCCGCGCGATGCCGAGGACGGAGGAGCCGTAACGTCAGCTGGTCAGTTGTGGCCTCCGTACGCCGCGTTCTTCGGCCAGCTCCGGTTTCGGCGGTGCCCCGACACGCCGACGACCAGCTGGGCGTCGGCAACTGGGCCGGCTCGCTCGGTGGACCGGCCGGCGGCGAGACGAGCGTCTCTCGGCGGCGTAGGCGTCGCCTGCGCGCCTGACCGCAAGGCGTTTGCCCTGCCAGTTGGGCCATAGCCACCAAACGCACGCACCTACGAGCACGATCGGCGTGATCCCGGCCGGGCGGATCACCGTGGGCCTCTCGGGTCCACGCATTCTCGTTCGGACGTCCGCGCCGGACGGATCCCCGCAGGACAGCCCGTTCAGCGTAATCGCCGCCTGCTGACCGCTGCTGGCACGCCAGAGGCTCCCAGACGCCTCCGCAGTGGTCCCACGAGTAGAAGGCCCTTCCCGCTCCTCGGTCGATCACGAGCCTGCTCCCCGCGTAGTGTCCCCCGGATTCGGGACCGTCCAGCTGGTGTTGTTGCCCGCCGGCAGAAGGCGATCTTCATCGCGGAACGTGCTGCCGTGCTTCTTGTACCTTCGACACGGTTCTAAGCCCGCGAAAGCGTGTGACAACTTGGGTCTTGCGGATCCGGTTCGGTGCGCACCGACTTCGTCGAGATCGGCAGCCCAGGATCACCCCGGCTGGTCGAACGGCGCGCCCCGCCCCGCCACGACCCGGGACGCGTCGGCGCCCAGAACCGGCGCCAGAACCTCAGCCGGTAAGCAGGCCGAGCGCGTTGAGCTCGTCGTGCACCCAGCCGGGACGGAGCCCTCGCCCCGAGATGGCGGTATCGAAGGGATCGGCCGACCTGGTCGGCCCGACGAGCGTGACCGCAACCTCCGCATGCTCACGCGCCAGATCGTCCCGCCGCGCCTCGTGCAGGGCGCGAGCCAGGCGCACCCTGATGCTCGGCCAATCCGGTGCCAGCCTCGACGCTTCCGCCAGAAGCGAGACCTGCTCGCGAGGATTCGGCTCCTCGCCGGCATTGAGCGCTTGGCTGAACTTGATCTCCGCCCCGAGCATGAGAGCCGCGGCCCTAGCGGGGTCGGGCGTAGCGACCTCCGACAGCAGATCCAGTGCCCGCTTCAACGCCTCATCGCTGAGGTCGTGATGGATGGCGCCGTAAGCCCACCACACACTCGCCCAGGACCGATGCTCACCCAACTCGACCAACGCCGCCGCGATGATCATGGCGCGCTGGGCACTATGCGACTCCCGGAACTGCGCTTCGTAGAAAACCGCGATCAGCTCATACACCTCGTTCAAGGCGGACGACTCGCTGTACCTCACGGCACGAACACCGTCCCGATCCGAGGCACGCCGTTGACCACCCGTCCTCGCACCGTGAGGTTGTAGCGACCAACCTGTCTGCTGACCTCGAACGTACCCGTCGTTCGCCGCGGCACCGCGAGCACTGCCTCGCGCACGACCGACTCTCGGCCACCGAGCTCACGAGTCAGCCCACCCAGATTGTGCTCAGGCTTGTCGAAGATGTGACGGAGCTTATTCGGATCACGCAGCGTGGCCGAGACAGCGGCATCCTGCTCGCGCGTTAGCGCCGTAACCGTGTGCCTTGCATCGTCCCCAGCACCTCCTGCGGCGCTGTCCCGGGGCCGCCGGACGACGCCATCGCCGGCGCCGGCCCCCGCGCTGGCGCGCTGCCGCGACCGCTTCAGTCGCCGGTAGGCTTTCGCCGCTTGCTCAACACCCTCGCGGATGCCCTTGACGGCCGCCTTGGCGCCGCGTCCCTGCGGGATCAGACCGGTGATCTGGTCGAGTCCCTTGACGGGATCGTTGCCGGCGATGGTCACCGCCTGGCAGCCTCGTCGCGGGTTCAGGCACTTCTTGTCGACAGCGATGTCCAGGACGTTGTCGCGCAGGAAGTCGCGGACCTTGTCGCTCGTGCTGGGCGGCGCGGGCGCCGGCGCGGCCGACGCCTTCGGGTCGGTGCTCGTAGCCGTCCGCCACTGCTCCTGCGAGTACTGGACCGGCACGCGCTGGATCTGCCAGGTCTGCTGGTCCTTCTCGCGCTGCGGCGTGACCTGGCCCTTGGAGTTGGCGAACTTGCAGTGGCTTCCGCCCGGCTCGTCGACGCACTTGTGGCCGTCGAACTCGATGCGGTTGACCGGGTTGCCGCCCGCGAACGCGTAGCGGTTCTGGGTCAGCACGTCGGACTGCAGGGAGAAGTCGCCGACCGAGTCCTCGAAGCGGTCCTCGGTGAGGAACCGCCCTGCACTGGGCAGGTATTGGCGCGCCTGCATGTCGTAGGTGCGGGTGCTGCCGTCGTAGGCGAAGCCCTCGAAGCGCATCGGGTTGCCGCCGGCCTCGGGTGACAGCGTGGCTTCGACGTCGGTGTCGACGCCGGTTCCCGACGTGCCGGGCCCCTGCTGCAGATTCCCGTAGGGGTCGTAGTCGTAGGAGTCCTTGGGCTCCTTCTCCGAGGTCTGCGAGTTGTCGCCGGTACTCAGCGACCCGTCGGCCTGCTCCAGTCCCTCGACGGAGCCGAGGACGTCGGTCGCGTACGGCCGGTAGGTCGGTGCGGCGTCCGCCGCGTCGCCGCGCTTCTTGAACGCGGTCCCGAGCGGGTCGAGGTCGCCGCCGTAGTCGTAGCTGCGCTCGGGATCGGCCGCTGCGTTGAGCGGCGTCTCGGCCGACAGCCGCTCGCTCAGCCCCACGTACGAGAGGTCGGTCTTGCGCCCTTCGGCGCAGTTGCTCCCGGTGGCTCCGCTGCACTTCGTGTCGCGGCGGTCCAGCGCGTCGTAGTCGTACTGGGTCGGCGCAGCGCCGTTCGTGCCGCGGCGCTCCTTGGGCCCCTTGGATCCGATCAGCCGGTCGTAGGGGTCGAAGTCGAACTCCGTCGGCTGGACGTCGTTGTCCGGGTTGTTGTCGTTGTCGGCGATGCTGATCTGCTTGACGCTGCCGAGCGGCGTGTAGGTGTAGAGGAAGTCCAGCGGCTTGACGGAGCCGTCGCTGGAGTCGAGGTGCGCCTTGTCGAGCTCTTCCCCCGTGTAGGAGTACGTGGTCGTGCCGCCCAGCGCGCTCGCCGGCGCCTCGTCCCGCTTCTTGAGCTGCTGGCCACTGCCGTTGAGCCAGTAGCGGACCAGCGTCCCGGGATGCGGCTTGCCCTCCGCGGAGGACCGCTTCCACCCGGTGAGCTGGTCGCGGCTGTTGTAGCTGTACTCGCCGCGCTCGTCGCTCATCCGGTTGCCGTTGTCGTCGTAGCTGTAGTCCTGGTCCTTGAGGTCGTTGAGGTCCGCGTCGCCCTCCTTGCCGCGGCGGGTCTTCAGGACGCGGCCGTCGTCGGCGAACCACCACTGGTCGACGACCAGCTTCGCGTCGCCGGTCCGCTTCTTGCGAATCGCCCGCTGGCCCGACTGGTGGTAGGTGATGTCGAACGCCCGCCGCGGCTCCTTGTCACGGTTGATCTCACCGCGGATGTTGCGGCCGAGGGGGTCGAACCAGAGCCGTGTCTCCTTGCCGTTCGCGCTGTACTCGTCGGGCTCGGGCTCCGTCTCGATGTGGCCGTCCGTCAGCCGGCGGATCACGTTGCCTTCGGCGTCGCGGAAGAGCAGCGTGTCCTCGTCGTGGTCGAATTTCTCGTTGACGCGGATCTCGCGGTCCGCGAGGTCGTAGCTGATCGTGGTCGTGCGGTCGTCCGCGTCGCCGGTGCCCTTGCGGTCGATCATCCGCGTCAGGTTCCGGTTGCGGTCGTATTCGTAGTCGTAGATCCGCGGCTTGGCGTCGCTGTCGTCCTTGCGGCCCTCGCGGTGACGAAGCAGCCCGTTGTCGAAGAACGCGCGGGTGATGGTCCGCTGGCGCTGTCCGTCGTTGGCGTACACCTCCCAGCGGTTCTGGAGGCCTCGGCGGTCGTAGGCGTAGCTGATCCGGCGGCCACCGCCGCGGCGCTTGCTGGACGGGTTGACCGAGACGGGGTCCGACGACGTCCGGATCCAGCCGGTCTCGTAGTACTCGTAGCCGGTCCGCGCGGTGCACCCCGGGTTCTCGGTCGTCTGCGGCCGCTCCGCGCAGCGCTCGTGCGTCGAGAGCGTCCACTCGTACGGCGCGTCGATGCTCTTGACCCGCCCGCGGGCGTCGAGCGCGAAGTCCTGCCGGTAGCGCTGGCGGTCCTGCCCAGCGCCGGACTCGGCGCCGAGCATCGTGTCCTGGTCGTCCCACGGCATGTGCACGGAGGTCAACAGGTTGTCCTCGCTGTACTCGAAGACCGTGCTGTTGCGGGTCGCTTCGCGCAGCGCGGGATCGTCGCGATGCGCCTGGTCGGACGGCGACGTGGTGAGCGGCGCCGCGTCGGCGGTCTTCGGCTGGCCCGAGAGGACGCCCTCCGGGTTGACCACCCGGCGCAGATTGCCGATCGGGTCGTACTCGGTGATGGTCGTCCGCTGGCGCGAGGTACCGGTGGTCTCGGTCCAGGGCAGGCCACGGCCGTCGTAGGTCCGCGCCGTCACGTGGCTGCGCGTCGCGATGTTGAACCCGGGGCTGGTGCCGGGACGCTTCTCCTCGGACAGGTTGCCGTCCTCGTCGTAGGCCCACTCCGAGATGCGCCCGAAGCCGTTGACGCTCTGGACTGGCCGATTGAGCGCGTCGTAGGTCGTCGTCGACTTGAAGCAGGACTGCTCGTAGGTGTTGCGCGGCGTCTGCGACGCCAGCGCCTGGCACGTCGCGTTCGGGTCCGCCGCGATCGCCGGGTCGTCGTGCCCGCGGGGCGAGATCTGCGAGGTCTGGTTGCCGGCGGCGTCGTAGCCGTAGGTCCACTTCTCGCCGTCGACGGGCTGTTCGGCCCTGCGCAGGGTGTACTTGCTGCTCATCCCGTTGCGCCGGGTCTGGACACGGTCGACCTCGTCGTACGTGAGGCGCTCGTTGGTCCCGGATCGCGGCAGGCGACGGACGAGGACGTTGCCGTTCTCGTCGTACTCCGTCGCGGTGGTCTCGGAACCCTCGTTGGCGCCCGGCGCGACCTGCGCGACTTCGCGGCCGAACTGGTCGTACTGCATGGACGTCTTCTGTCCCTCGCCGTCGACCGACTCGAGCAGGTTGCCGTTGCGGTCGTAGCCGTATGCCTCGGTGATGAGGCGCTGCGCGGGATCCGTGCTCGAGGGGTCGAGCGGCCGCTTGAGCCCGGTCACCCGGCCCGTCTCGTCACGGGTGAGGTTCACGCAGATGGCGCCCGGATCGCTCGTCGGCTCGGCGCACGGGTTGCCCGTCGCCGCGGACGTCGCGCGCTCAAGGACCGACTCGAGGCGCATCTCCTTGTCGTAGAACAGCTCGATCGGGCCCTTCTTGGGGAACAGCCCCGGGGCGTCCTGCGGCTTGACCGTGCCGAAGTCGCCCTGGCTGCCGGCGGACGGCAGCTCGTTGCGGCCGGACTGATTGCCGAGCGAGTCGAGCGGCTTGGCGGTCACCTCGGGGCCGTCGCCGCCCGGAGCGAACTGCCAGAACGACGGGCGGTCCGTGGTCTTGAGGTCGCCGGTGTCGTAGAACGAGTTGTGGATCGAGTACCGGTCGCGCAGCGGCCCGGACTCCTCGGAACCGCGCGGGTCGATGATCGTCTCCGGGTCGCCGACCGCGTTGCGCACGAACCGCCAGCGCAGCCCCGTCGGCCCGTACTGGCCGGGCGCGCGGGGGATGGTCTGCTCGACGAGGTCGCCAAAGCCGTCGTAGCCGTAGGCGGTGCGGAACGTCCCACCGCCGGACTTCACGCCTCGCGGGGAGATCTCCGCTTGCAGCTTCCCGTCGTCGCGCAGCTCGTAGTGCGTCGTCCCGCCGGCCGCCGCGGGCGGGTCGGTGATGTCGGTCAGCCAGTCGCGCTCGTCGTAGACGCGCTTCGTCGTGTAGTCGGCCTCTGACGGCTTCGTGGTGTCGTTGGGATCCGGATCGTGGTAGCCGCGCGGATCGATGGTCTCCACCAGGTTGCCGTTCGGGTCGTAGCCGTAGTGGGTCTTGTAGGCGTAACCCGCCTTGCCCGGCGCCTCGATCTCGTCGGTCAGCTGGTCCGCGACGTCGTAGACCCTGCGGACGCGTAGCTTGCCCTCGTCGCGGGCGTTCGCGATCGCGGTGGCGACCTTCTCGTCCAGCGTGGCCTGGGACGCCGTCGTGGCCGCGTTCGTCCGCGGGTCGACCGTGCCGACGCGGTTCCCGCGCTTGTCGTAGGCGTGGGAGGTGATCAGGTAGCGGGGATCGCCGGCCCGGGTCGAGTGCTGGATCTCTGCGACGGGCTGGTTGACGACGTCGTACCGGGTCTCGGTCACGAAGTCGTCGGCCGCCGGGGTCCGCCCGCCTTCGGGCGGCGTCTCGCGGATCAGGTTCTCCTCGAGGTCGTACTTGTACCCGGTGGTCTCCGTCGCGCTGGCCGGTTCGCCGGTCGGTTTCGTCTCACCGGCGTGGACGCTGGACGGAGTCACGGCGGTCAGGATCTGATCGGTCGGCGAGTAGGTCGTCGTCCACGTCTTGCGATTGCGGTCGTACCGCGCGGTCTCGTTGTCGTTGCGGTCGTAGTAGGAGCTCTCGAGACCGAAATCGCCGGACTGCGAGAGCCTCGGGCTCTTCACGCTCATGACGCGATCGAGCTTGTCGTAGGCGATCGTCGTGGTGAACGGGGCCGTGGACGACGCCGGGCCGCCCTTGCCGTAGCCGCGAGGGTCCGTCACCGCGAGGACGTTGCCGACCGCGTCGTAGCGGCGGCCCCAGACGCCGTCGTCCGCGATGTTGGGCGTCGCGTTGCCCTTCGGATCGATCTCCTTGCGAGGAAGGCCGTTGGGATCGAAGTCCGAATAGGTGGTGACGTTGCCGACCTCGTCCGTGAACTTCGTGAGCTGGCCCCGGTCGTACTCGAACTTCGCCGGCAGGGTGGAGCCCGAACGCAGCCGCTCGCGAACGTTGCCCTCGTCGCTGACGACGAAGCGCGTCTGGTGGTCCCCGGCCACGGTGTCGCTCAGGTAGCCCTTGGGGCGCGTGATCGTCTTGAGATCGGAGACGAACGCGTCGTCGTCATCGGTGCCGCGTTCGCTGCGGAGCTTGACCGGCCCTGCCCAGTTGCGGTACCCGAGCACGGTCCGGTTGCCCAACGGGTCGATGCTCGTCGTCAGCTGCCCGTTGGCGTTGTAGTACATCATCGTCCGCGAGTCCTGCGCCGTGTCGCCGGACGCGCGTGTGATCGTCCAGACGCCGTTGATGCTGTCCCACCAGGTCAGCGCGGTCGCCGTGTCGTCTGCCTCGACTCGGCGCGTCAGCCGGCCGCGATGGTCGTAGGTCATCGAGATGCCATAGCCGGCCCGTGGCTCGCTACCGGCGGGAAGGTCCTCGTAGGCGCGCGGCGGCGTGATCCGAGCGGTCGTGCCCGCATCGTTCGCCCGGGCACCGAAGTGGAACTCGGTGCGCGCGTCGCGCCGGTTGTAGATCGTCTGCACCAGCCGTGGCGAGAGACTGGTCGTGCTCGTGGAGCCCGAGTAGTCGATCCGCGTGGCAGCACCGCGGCCGTCGCGGATCGAGCTGAGCCGCGCCTTGACGGTGTCGTCCTCGTAGCCGAGCTCGAAGCTCCGCTCGACGGGGACGCCGGTGGACTGGATCCCCGCGCCCTCGGCCTGCGTGAGGCGCGCGAGCCGGCCGCGCAGGTCGTAGCGGAAGCCAAGCCGCCGGCCCCCATGATCCACGAGCGCCTTGACCTTCGTCTTCGAGGCCCCCGGTGCGGGATCGCTGCCGCGGGCCGATTCCTCCGCCGAGGTCCAGTACTCGACCTTGACGGTCCGGTTGGCGGCACCGTCGACCACGCCGGCCGCGTCGGTTACGCCGGTGACCCGCCGCGCGCAGCGTGTGAGGTCGTTGATCGGATCGCTCCCTGGCGTGCACACCTCGCCGTTGCTGACGAGCGCCCACTCGTACTCGAAGCGGAGGATGTTGCCGTTGCGGTCCTCGACCGTGGTCTGGTAGCCGAGATCGTCGAAGAAGTACGTGACGCCGTCGGGACGGGTCGCCGCCCACGCTTGCTCGCTCGGCGAGTTCTTCGCGAATCGCCGCAAGTGGAGGTGGACGCCCGGGGGCGCCTCGTAGTGGTCCGGAAGCACGTCGGCGTCCGGCCCGTCGCCGCCCGGCGGGAAGCTGTGCTCGGTGCCGTCCGCGTCGGTCAGGAGGATCGGCTTGCCGGCCTCGGCCCCTGCGACGTCCAGCCGATCGTTGATCCGCGTGATGCCGGAGATGCCGAGCGAGAAGCCGCGCCCGGCGGTCGCGTACTCGGTCACCGCCGCCGTCCCCGGCGCATGCGCGTTGTAGGTGAGGTTCGCGACCGTCGACAGCCCGCGGCCACGGTTGATCAGCGGCAGCCCGTGCCAGACGAGGTTGCCGGTCGCCAGGTTGACGTGCGCGGCGGTGCCGGCGCCCGTCTCGACCGACCGGTAGTCGAAGTAGTCCTCGAGCCCGAGTCGGGAGCCGGACTCGGGAAGCGGCGCGTGCTTGACCGTGAAGACGAGGTCCCGCGGCGGCGTGGTCGGCGTGCCGAGCTCGTCGTGACCGACGATGCGGAGCGTGTACTCGCCCTCAGGGTTGTCCTCGGGCCGGAACGACCAGTCGTCTTCGACCACGCAAGTGGGCTGGGGCCGGCTCTTGTTGGCGACGGACACGAAGGCGCTCGAGCCCGGCTTGCGCAGGAGCATCTCCATCCGGTTCGTGCCCGACGCGTCGGCGAGGTCGGCGCAGTCGACGGCCTTGGCATGGAGGCTGTAGGCGCCGGCGACCAGGATCGTGTTCTCCGCCAGCGCCAGTGAACCGCTGACCTCGACCTTCGGGCCGGTGCTGTCGATGACCACCGGGAGGTCCTTGGTGGTCGAGCGGCCGACCTGGTCGCGGACGATGGCGCGGACGATGTACTTGCCGTCGGGTCGGTTCAGCGAGAAGCTCCGCTCCATCGGGCAGCTGCTCGCCGGACACGTCTGCTCCGGGACGTCGGGCTCCTTGGCGAAGATCGCGCCGATCGCGTCGCGCTTGACGTAGACGTCGATGTCGGCGACGCCGGAACGTTCCTGCGACCGGGGCCCGCGTGAGCCGTCGGTGGCCTTGATCACCCCCGCGGTCCCGCTCTTGCTCACGCGCTGGGTGAAGAGGCTCCCGGTGCCCTCGACCTCCGGCGCGCTGCGATCGATCTTCACTTCCCACGTCGCCGTGTCCTTGGAGCGGCCGAGGACGTCGTACACGCGGCCGACCACCGGGTTGCGGCCCTCGGGGAGCCCGGAGGTGTCGTGGGAGACGTCGTCGGTGAGCGTGCGCGGGCAGCGGTCGTTGCTCTGGCCGGTGCACTTCTGGTCGTTGGTGGAGCCGTCAGCCTGCGGGTACCAGCGGAACGACTCCCGGACCACATCCCGCTGGCCGGCGTCATAGGTCCGCGCGTCGAACTGGACGACCGACAGCTGCTGGACGCCCATCCCCTCGTCGACGCCGGTCAGGTTCGCGACTCCGCTGCCGCCGTCCTGCGTCCAGGCGTCGGGCGAGCCCGTGGAGTTGGCGGTCGCGACGGTGGGCGCGTGGTCGTCGTCGATCCAGACGACCGCGCCGCCGAGCGTGCTGACGCTGTGCGTGCCGCGCCAGCCCGTCCAGCGAAGCCAGTGCTTGAACACCGCACGATTGCCGTCCCGGCTCGCAAGGGGGTACCCGTAGTACGGCGGAAGCCCGCCGGGTTTGCTGAAGATGGGGTCGGTCGGATCGAAGTTCCGGCAGCTGTTCGGGTCGATCGAGTTGTCCCACGCGTTGCGAGAGTCGTCGTAGACGCCCACCGTCACACACGCGCCGCCCTGGTCGTCGTGCAGGTAGTTACCGCGCAGGTGGTTGAAGTGGACCTCGAAGATCCGCGAGTCGCCGGGGGCGCGGAAGCTCGCCTCACCGTACTCGCTCGCGTTGAGCGTCGCGGCATAGGTCTGGAAGTAGCGGGCAGGACCCCAATAGCCGTTGTCGGCGCTGAAGACGTTGGCCGTGGTCGTGTAGCTCCATCCGGTCTGGGGCTTGCCGTACCACGGGCTGTTCGGGTCATCCCAGAACTGGCGCCCCTCGACGCGCTCGTCCGTCACCGCGGGATCGACGACGATGGGGTAGGCGAAGTCGGCGTCCCGGTGCGCGACCCGCACGGAGAGCACGCTGCCCTCAAGCGACGTGGTCAGCGGGACGCTCGCCTGCTGCGCGTCCCAGGCGACGGCCGGCGAGACGGTGGCCAGCAAGGTGCCGTCGCGACGCACCTCGACGGTGTCGTCAGCGACGCCCGGGCGGTGCTCGACGAGCTCGAGCGTCGCGCCCTCGGGGATCTCGAGGCGGAAGCGGATCAGCTCAGGGCTCTCCGGAGACCGCAAGAGGTGCGACGTCTCGAAGCCCGCGACGCCGGGGGTGACGAAGAAGTCGGTGTCGACGTCGACGTTGGTCCAGCCGAGCCGGGCGTCCTCGGTGCTGAGGTCGCCGTCGCTGGAGGTCAGCGGCACCAGGCGGACGCCGGCGCCGGTGAGCGCCATGCCGTCGGCGATCCGCGCCGCCAGACGCATCTCGATCGGAGAGGTCTCCGGCACGAACCCGCCGTTGCGCTCGCGGAGCCGCAGATCGACTGGCCGCGCCTTGCCGTCACGACTCTTGAGCGCCACGGGCTGGGCCGACTCGACCATCGCCCGGCCCTTGCCTTCCCCACGCTCGATCTCCGCACCGAACGGACCCGCGAAGTGCACGACACGATCGCCGAGGTGCAGCGGCAGACCGGTCCACACCGGCTTCTTGGTGACGCCGGGATGGGCGTGGCGGTCCGCGTCGAGCGCGTCTGACTTGCCGAGCTTCCGGTACGCCGAGCGTGACTCGCGCCGTTCCTGGCGTGCCTCGGGCGACCGCAGCCACTGCTGCCGCGCCTTGACCTTCGCGTTGATCCGCTCGAGCTCCTCGCCTTCAGGGGTCGCGGTCCGCCCGCCGGCCGCCGCCCCGGCGATCGCCGTCGCCGACACCGCCGCGATTGCCGCGAACGCCAGCACGACTGCAGCGCACAGCCACGCAGGCATGCGCAAATTACGGCCGGCAGCACCGGTCGCCCGCTTGAAACCCATTGAAAGCCCCTGTCGATCGCTACCGGCAACTCACCGGAGAGGCGCGGCAGTCTGTTGGGCAACGGGGCACTTGCAATAGAACAAACGTCCAGAAGCGAAGAGCTGCACCGCTGAGCAGGGCTTTTCGGCTAGACGTCCTGCTCGCGGACCTCCCGAGCGCCTCACGCACCTGCGGGGCAGCGGGGCCGGCGAAGGCAACGCCGCGGTGACCGACGAGCGCTGCGAGGTCATCCCGCGGTCGCCATGTACCGCACACGACAACGCTGTCCACTCCGGGCGTGTCGACCGAAGGTCGGTGCAGCCCGGTCACGACGGCGATCCGTCCTCTCGGAACGGCGCCTTCGGACGCCTTAGACGACGACCGGAGACCGGGCCACGAGGACCCCGAGCTCGTCCCGATCGAGGCGGTTCGTCTCGTTCAGACACGAGATGAGCGGAAACGCGGGGCCTCCAGCGGGAGGTCCATCGCGCGGACAGCGCTCTTGCTCTCCATCTGGGCTGATCCGCGCGCGTTCCGGTACGGAGGTTGGCGTAGCCGTCTGGCAGTAGCACGAGGTCCGTCGGGCCACTAGCGGCTGTCCGGGTCGACGAACTTCGTCCAGGCGAACTCGTAGTTCGGGGCCTCCGCCGCGGAAGGGAACTGCGCGGGAGGTGACAGGTGCGTGTCGATCTCGAGGGCGGAGGCGTCCTGGATCATCGCCGTCGGCGGCGGCTTCCTCCAGTGGCGGAGCCCCTTCTCGAAATCGCGCACCTGGGCGTGGGGGAGGCCGAGGTGCTTGTGCCAGAGGCGCGTGCGGAGGTCGGCGGCGAAGCCCTCGCCGAGGTGGACGGTGATCGCGTCGGCGTCGGCGACGCCGACCATCAGCTCGGCGTCGTGCGTGTAACCGCGGTTGTCGCAGTTGGCCGAGCCGATGATCGTGTAGCCGTCGTCGAAGATCCAGGTCTTGCTGTGCAGGTAGGTGCCGCACCACTTCTGGCGCTCGGGATCGCCGAGGTCCTTCAGCGTGTACATCCCCCAGCGCGTGCGGCCCGGGTCGATCTTGGCCAGGTCGCGGCGGAGCTCGTTGCGAGCGGTGACGAGGAAGTTGACGTCGACGGCGGCGGCGGCCGACCCGTTCATGACCATGAGCAGGAACTCGAAGGCGGGATCCTTGAACTTGTCGAGCAGAGCGGCGCGGGCCATCCGGCTGATCAGGTACTGGTCCTCGAGGTAGATCCAGCGCACCGCCTGCTGGATGCCGCGTTCGATGAGCGACCACGCCGTGTACTCGCCGTTCGGTGCGAAGCCGTACGGGGTGCGCCCGGCCTTGGTCAGGTTCGCGAACGTCCGGCCCACGGCCACTCGCAGCGGGCGGTTCTCGCGCTTGGAACCGGGGAGGTAGGTGCAGCTCGGGAGCCCGGATGGGTCGAAGGCGGCCGGAGCCGGGAACGCCAGCGCCCGGCGCTCCTGCGTCGTCGCCGTCGCGGACGCGCCGAGCTTCTGGTCGAGCTGGTGCGTGGCGGGATGGTCGAGCCAGCGATCCTCGAAGATCCGCCGGCAGGCCAGCGCGGCGTTGCCGGCGATCCGCAGATGCGTGTCGTGCATCGGCCGCCCGGCGCCCGGGTCGACGCTGATCCGCGACGGGTCGATGTCCATCCCGCCGACGAAGGCCACGAGCCCGAACTGCCCTTGCACGACGAGCAGCTTCTGATGGTGGAAGCCGATCGGCGGCAGCTTGCCGTCGAGGACCGCGCCACCGGACGGGTGGGCGTTGATGGCGTCGGTCACCCACTTGTTCTCGACGGGCGCCTTCGTCGACAGCCACGGCGACACGCCGATGACGCCGTCGTAGAACATCCCGCGGACCTGCGCCCGCGTGCTGCTGAGGTACCCCTCCAACGTGGTCGTGGTCCCCGCCTTCAGGACGACGTCCTTGTTCGTGCCCCACCCGGCGATGTAGATCCGATGCTCGGGCGCGAAGGCGGTGAGCAGGGCCTCGGCCATGTCGTTGAACGCGCAGACGCCGTACGTGTAGGAGACCACCTGATTGCCGGTGGTCGGCGCCGGCGCGGCCGGGAACCACGCCGTCGGCAGACGGACGCCCCGCTTCTTGTACGCGGGGTCGTCGTCGTGGCGGGCCGGCACGCGGACCATCGCCGCGTCGTCGGACGTGCAGGTGGCGAACGCACGGGACGGCGCCTGCGGCGGGATCGGCGGCGACGGCGGCATCGGCGGCGACGGCGGCCGGATCGGCGCGGGGGGCGCGATCGGCGAAGGCGGGTCGGCCACGACGCACATCCTCGCCGCCTGGACCGGCGAACGCAAGCGCCCGCTCGACGACGTTGACGCGACACGGAGGGTCGGATAGCGTCGCTCCGAGGCTGTGAGATCACGACCCGCGGGTGCAACTTGCGTACGGATGCGGCTGTGAACGAAGTGGCACGTCGACCGTCCGACCGCGGGGCCTGACGATGGGCACCGGACGCCTCGTCAACGGTCGCTTCGACCTCTCCGTCTCCTTCCGGCACGCCGCCGACCTGGACCGCCGCGAGGAGTGGCGGCGCTCGTTCGAGCACGCCTCGAGGCTGCTGTTCGAGGCCACCGGCGGCGTCCACCAGCTCGGAGAGATCCGCGTCTTCAACGCCTTCGCCGGCGACGACGACGCCGACGCCTGGCTGTTCGAGGAGAAGAACCAGTCGAAAGCGGCGCCCGGACTCGGTGTGGCCGGCGCGCACATGACGCTCTACGGCGACGAGCGCTTCAGGCCGTTCGTCATCCTCCGGCTGTTCGCCCCGTACGCCTATGGCGTGTGGGACGAGTGGTTCGGGCCCGGCGGGGCTCCGGCCGGCTGTCTCGACGACGGCACCAGCGACGCCTGCATCATGGAAGGGCCCTGGGACGAGGGCGACCGCTTCGGCGACCACGGGACGGGGGGAGCGCTGGTCAGCGGCCGCTACCGCCGTTTCTGCACGGCCGGCAACCACGATCCCGATCACGACACCCTGCAGGAGGCCAGGCACCACGAGTCCTGCTGGGCGACGATGGTCGCGGCGTTCCCCGAGCTCGACCAGCCGCCCGCCGCGCCGTCCTTCACCGGGATCGACTGGGTCCTCGTCAGCCCGGGCCAGCGGTTCGTCCTGGTGGTGGACCGCTCCGGCAGCATGGGCGACGAGGACAAGCTCGCCCAGGCGCGCTTCGGAGCGCAGTGGTGGATCGACGCCGCCCGGACCGAGGACGAGCTCGGGGTGGTGTCCTTCGCCGACGAGGCGACCGTCGACCTCCCCCTGGCGACGATCGGGACGACCTCGATCAAGCAGGAGGCGCACGATCGGGTCAAGGCGATCTCGGCCGGCGGCAGCACGGCGATCGGCGACGGGCTCCGCACGGGGCTCGAACGGATCACCGCCTCCGGGACGGCGGCCTCGACGCAGTCCATCGTCCTGGTCACGGACGGCATCCAGAACGCGGGCGAGGACCCCCTGACGGTCCTCCCCGACATCGTCCGCGCTCGTGTCCGGGTCTACACGATCGCGGTCGGCATCTCCGTCGACACGTCGCTGCTGCTCCACATCGCCAACGCGACGGGCGGCAAGCTCTCGCGCATCGACCCCACGCAGACCGGCGCCGTCCAGGCGATGGAGATCCGCAACGAGTTCGCGCGCATCTCGGGCCTGGCGCGCGACCACTGCGGCGTCGCGTCGATGCAGCTCGCGCCGCTCATGGAGGGCGAGCAGAGCGTGCAGCGCACGATCGACATCGAGGAAGGCAGCGAGGTCGCCACGTTCGTCGTCAACTGGCCGGACCCGGACGTCTCGCTCCAGCTCGTCCTGCAGTCGCCGGACGGCGAGACGATCGACCAGGCGGTGCCCGGCCGGATCGAGCAGATCGCCGGCGACTTCCCCTACGCGGCCTTCGTGGTGCAGCAGCCGGCGGCGGGCACGTGGACGGCCGACGTGAAGTCCGCCGGCGTGGTGGACACGGACGCCCGGCTGGTGGCGCTCAGCGAGCATCCGCGCATCGGCGGCTTCGTCACCGTCGCGCCGGGCCGGTATGAGCCCGGCGACGCGGTTCCCGTCTTCCTCCAGGCCTACTTCGACGCGCCCGTCACCAAGCTCCGTGCCCGGGGGGTGGTCACGCGCCCCGACGGCACCCGCTCGCAGCTGCGCTTCGGTGACGAGCCCTTGGCCGGTGACGGGGTGACGGGCGACGGCGTGTACCGCGCGCTGTTCGAGGAGACGTACGAGGCGTCGGGCACGTACACGGTCGACGTCCTGGTCGAGAGCACCGACGAGACGGTCCCGGCCGTCGGCGGGGAGCCGCTGCTGCCCGGCGAGGACTTCGCGGGCACCCCCGTCCCGATCTTCCGACGGCGCCTCACGACGACCGTGGTCGTGGGCGAGGAACCCATCGAGGGAGGCCCGGATTGAGCCCGGTCGGATCGATGAGCGACGTCTCGCGCTTCCGCGGGACGCTGCCCTACGCCAGCGAGATCTTCGGCGTCTACCAGCCGCTCATCGGCTGGCGGTCGAGGCGCAAGCTGATCCGCATCGGGAACGACCTCGACGGCCTCAGCATCCCGCCGGAGGCCTACGTCCCGGCCGTCGACGTGGCCTTCGACGGCGACGGGACCACCTGGCTCACGCTCGCGCCCGCGGAGCACAACGTCGGGCGTCCGCGGCCGCAGAACCAAGGGCTGTTCCTGGCCTCGGTGGCCGAGAGCATCAAGCGCCAGCCGCACCCGCCGAAGACCGCGCACGACTGGAAGAAGGTGTTCACGAACGTCGCGGAGGCGGGCACCGAGGCACCCTCGCTCGAGGACTCGTTCGACGCCCGCCTGAAGAACGTGGTCTTCCCCGCGTGGCGGGATCAGGCCACCGCCCAGATCAACGCGGCGGTGCGCACGGTCGCCAAGCTCCCCGACGAGGACGCGGGGCACTTCGCCGCTCGCCAGGCCGCGGCCCGCGAGGCCGCTCAGGCCCGGGCCGTCGCGGCGCTCCAGCGCGAGTCGGTGACCGCCAGGGTGCTGCTCGACCTCTACGAGGCCGAGGACCTCGCCACGCTCTCGCGGCTGTTCTTCTCCTCGCTGTCCGGCGCCCCGGACCAGGACGCGGTGCAGGCGTTCCTGGCGAAGGCCCGCGAGGCCTACGACGACCCGTTCGCGCTGTTCCGGCCCAAGCAGGACACGGCCGACGTGAGCCTCTCGCCGATCGGGGTCGTCCATCTCTTCCGCCAGTACTTCTTCGAGCTCGACACCTTCCTCGGCACGCCGACCGGCCACGTCTGGCTGAGTCCCGGCTCGACGGTGGAGCTGATCGAGGTCAGCACGCGCAGGACCTCGGTCGAGCGGACGGTCTCCACGTTCGAGGAGTCGATCTCGACCACGGAGCGGGCCGCGACCGAGCAGGACGAGATCAGCGCCGCGGTGAAGCAGGACAACCGCGACGACGCCAAGCTCGGGATCACCTCGACGGTCCACCAGTCGTGGGGCAGCGGGAACGCGACGGCGACCGCGAGCCTGAACCTCGACCGCACCCAGCAGACGGCGCGCGAGGACACGCACAAGCGCATGCGCCAGCAGACCGAGAAGCTGTCGACGCAGCTCCGGCGCAACTTCCAGTCGACCTTCAAGACGGTCACGGAGACGACCGACGTGTCGAGCAAGCGCTACGTGCTGGAGAACAAGACCGACAAGCTCCTCAACTACGAGCTGCGCCGGAAGATGCGGCAGGTCGGCGTCCAGGTGCAGGACATCGGCACGTTCCTCTGCTGGGAGACCTTCGTCGACGATCCGGGCGCCGGCCTCGGGCTGGCCGAGCTCGTGCACATCGCCAAGCCGGCCGACCTGCAGCCCCAGCCCGACCAGAACGAGATCCCCACGCCCCCGCGCATGGTCAAGACGTTCCAGGTCAACGCCGTCTGGAACTTCGGGGACGAACGCAAGCGCAACAATTTCGATCTCGGCTACATCCCCCTCGACACCGTGGCGCTGCCGGTGCAGCCCGAGTCGGGCTACGAGCTCGAGACGCCGAACGCCCGCATCCCGCTGGCCATCAGCTCGCTGTCGGGCAACGACTCGGAGGGGCAGCGCTACGCCTTCGTCGGCCAGCTGGTGGGTGCCAACCAGATCCAGGTGGGCGTCCTCGCCAACGCCTCCGGCATCGAGTGGGACGAGCGCGTCGACTACGTCCTCGTCGGGGAGGTCGCCTACGTCCCGACGGCCGCCAAGCGCGCGGAGATCGCGGCGGCGAACACGAAGATCGTCGAGGACCGGGCCGCGGCGTCGCGCGCGCAGCAGCGCGCGAACGAGGAGGCCTTCCAGCGCGCGGCCAAGGAGCGCATCGAGCAGGCCGTCGACATCCGTCCGCGGCCGTTCGACGACCTGCGCGAGGAGGAGCGCACCGTCGTCTACCGGCAGCTGATCCGGACGCTGATGTCCGACCAGTTCTACAAGCGGCCGGAAGCCGGCGAGGCCAGGGAGGCCAAGGAGCTCCGCCACGTGCTGTCCGAGCTCATCAACAGCATCTTCGACGTCGACAAGATGCTCTACTTCGTCGCCCCCGAGTGGTGGACGCCCCGGCGGCACTCCGGCCAGTCCGTCGGGTCGGCGCAGCCCTTCGGAGCCGACACGACGGTCGACTGGTCCGACCACCAGCAGCGCGACGACAACTACTTCATCACGCACGACTCGCAGCCCGCGAAGCTGGGCAGCTCGCTGGGCTGGCTGCTGCAGCTCGACGGCGACAACCATCGCAACGCCTTCCTGAACGCCCCGTGGGTCAAGGCGGTCATGCCGATCCGGCCGGGCAAGGAAGCCGCGGCGATCAACTGGCTGCAGCAGATGGACGTCGAGGGCGTCGACGGGCTCGGCAAGCCCTACGCCGCGCCCCCGGCGGAGCTCGACACCATCCGGCAGGGCTTGCACGCCGCCTACCCGCACGAACCGGTCGTCGCGGAGCCGACCCTGGCCGATGCGATCCGGTATCTGTGCGTGCAGGTGACCGCCAAGCACGCGCAGGAGGTCCAGGTCGGGCGGTTCCCCAACGTCGACGGCATCGACGACGACGACAAGGTCTCCTCGACGCCGGTCGAGAAGGTCTACGAGCACGGCTTCTTCCCGTTGCAAGGCGGATTCCGCGTCAACCCGGCCCATCCCGACCCGAACAACCCGGATCCGAACTTCCAGATCTTCGATCAGTGGGTCGAGGTGCTCCCGACCGATCAGGTGGTGCCGGTCGAGGTCCGTTACAACCCGCTGACCGGCCGCCTGATCACGGAGGAGGACGAGTAGCGCGAAGCCCGGGCGGGCGGGCGGGGCGTCAGCCCAGCTGCTCGGCCAGCCCGACGAGGATCCCCTCGGGGCCGCGCACGAAGCAGAGCCGGTAGGCGTCCTCGTACTGCGCGACCTCGCGCAGCGGCTCGACGCCCTGCGGGCGCAGCCGGGCGAGGACGCCGTCGAGGTCGTCGACCGCGAACATGATGCGGCGCAGACCCAGCGCGTTCGCGGGGGCGTTCGCGGGCTCGACCTTGACCGCCGCCGGCGTGTGGAACCGCGTGAGCTCGACCCGGCCGTGGCCGTCCGGGGTCCGCAGCATGGCGATGTCGGCCCGCACGCCTTCGAGCCCGATGACGGTGTCGACCCAGGGACCCTCGACCTGCGTCTCGCCTTCGAGCTCCATGCCGAGCTCGGTGAAGAACGCCTTGGCGGCCTCGAGGTCCTCGACCACGATGAGGACGTTGTCCATCCGCCGGATCGTCATGTGCGTGCCGGATCGCGCCGCTCGACGTCGGCCGCGCGGACGTGCATCCGCCGCCCGTCGGTGCCGTGGATGCTCAGGATCTCGACCGGCTCGTCGCCGGCCGGGCCGAACCAGTGGGGGAGGCCGGTGTCGAACTCGGCGACCTCGCCGGGGCGCAGCGTGACGTCGTGCTGCCCCAGGATCAGCCGCAGGTCGCCCGCGATCACGTACAGCCACTCGTAGCCGGCGTGCGTCCGGAGCCGGCGCTCGCGCTCGGGCGGGATGACGACCTTCCACACGGCCAGCCCGGTGGGCTGCTGGGTCAGTGGGTACACGAGCCGCCCGTTGCGCGTCCGCGGCCGGCTGCGGATCCGCGGATCGCCGACGCGCGGCGCGCCGACGAGCTCGTCGAGCGGCAGGTGGAAGGCCTCGGCGAGCGGGAGCAGGAGCTCGAGGCTCGGCTTGCGCTGCCCGCTCTCCAGCCGCGACAGCGTGCTCTTGGAGATGCCGGTCTTCTCGGCGAGCGCAGTCAGCGTGAGCTCGCGCCGCTGGCGGATCCGCCGCAGGCGCGGGCCGACCTGGGCGAGGACGTCCGGGGCTGCCGACAGCTCGGCCATGCCCGCGACGCTACCGGCGGTTCCCGGAAACGGCAACGAACCCTGGTGAACGCCGCGCGGTGCGTCCAAGGTGACGCCCATGCCGACACCAGACACCCATGACGTGGCCATCGTCGGGGGCGGCGCCGCCGGCCTCAGCGCGGCGCTCGTGCTCGGCCGGGCGAGGCGGCGGATCGTCGTCGTCGACGCCGGCGAGCCGCGCAACGCGCCCGCCGCCCACATGCAGGGCTTCCTCTCCCGCGACGGGACGGCGCCCGCCGACCTCCTGCGCGCCGGCCGCGCCGAGCTGCGCCGCTACGGCGTCGAGGTCATCGAGGACCGGGTGGTGGACGCGACGGCCGGCTTCGCGCTGCGGCTGGCCGGCGGCCGCACGCTCGCGGCCCGCCACGTCCTCCTCGCGACGGGCGCGACCGACGTGCTGCCCGACGTCGAAGGCGCTCGCGAGCGCTGGGGCCGCGACTTCCTGCACTGCCCGTACTGCCACGGCTGGGAGGTGCGCGACCAGCCGCTCGGCGTGCTGGCGACCGGGCCCGGCTCGGTCGAGCACGCCCACCTCCTCCGCCAGTGGAGCGACGACGTCGTCCTCTTCACGCACGAGCAGCCCGTCACGGACGCGGAGCGCACCACGCTCGACCGCCGCGGGATCGGGGTCGTCGACGGGCGCGTCGAGCGCCTGGTCGTCGCGGACGATCACCTGCGCGCGGTCCAGCTCGCCGACGGCCGGACGGTCGAGCGGACCGCCGTCTTCATCCGGCCGGCGCTGCGCGCGCACGCCGGCGGGCTCGGCGCCGCCCTCGGCTGCGCGCTGAGGGAGGACGGGCTCCTGGTGGCCGACGCCGGAGGCCGCACGAGCGTGCCCGGCGTCTGGGCCGCCGGCAACGCGGGCAACCCGCGCGCGCAGGTGATCACCGCCGCGGGCGAGGGGTCCGCCGTCGCCATCGCCATGAACACCGCGCTCGCCGCGGACGACATCGCCGACCACCACTGAGAGGACCCCATGACCGACGCCGCGCACCCGCCCGCCCCGCCCGCGCCGCCGAGCCGGCACCAGCTGGCCCTGATGATCTGGCTCTGCGTCTTCCCGACCCTCACCGCGCTGAACCTGGCGTTCGGCGACTGGCTCGGATCCATGGCGCCGGTCGCGCGGACGTTCGTCCTCGCGACGATCGCCGTCCCGATCGTCATCTACGGTCTCATGCCGCACCTCCACCGCGCCCGTGCTGGCGTCCTGTCGCGCCGGCGCCGCGGCCCGGTCGCGTAGAAAGCCGCAGCGAGACGGCGGCCGAGGGCGGACGGCGGCGCCGGGAGACGGG
>DASVQH010000256.1:0-3592 GCA_036389195.1 Solirubrobacteraceae bacterium | reverse complement strand
ATTGATGATCGCGTGCAGGGACATTCCAGGCAGGAGGGATCCGGTCCTCCAGTAGAGGAGGCAGAACAGTACCCCCAGCCAGACGAGGACCACAAGCGTGCGCACGGGCGAGCCGAAGGCGTGCGCGATGCCGAAGACGCCGCCGGCGATCAGCGCGGCGCCCCACAGCGGCAGCTTCTCGCGCAGCACGCCGAACATGAAGCCGCGGAAGAACGTCTCCTCCGCGAGCGGCGCGCCGACCGACACCAGAGCGCCGTAGCCGACGAGCACGGCCAGCGAGTCCTCGCCGCGCAGCTCGGAGACGAGATCCTGCTCGGGCGCCTTGCCGGCCACCGCCTGGAAGATGAGCGCGAACGCGTAGAACGCCACGACGGCCAGCGCCGACCAGCCGAGCGCCGGTCCCAGCCGCGTGGTGCGGATCCCGAGCGCCGACGGGAGCAGGCGCCCGCGGACGAACAGCGCGGCGCCCGCGAACGCCACGGCGATGAACAGCACGTCCTGGACGAGCGTGCTCGGGATCGCCACCTCCGGCGGGTTCTCCTCCAGATCGGCCCCGAGCGCCGTGCCGATCACCACCGCCGCGGTGGTGGCCAGGACGACGACCGCCAGAAGCGCCACGAACGGGGACCACGCGGGCACCGCGGCCAGCGTGGAGGCCGGGGCCGCGGGCGGCTCGGGGGCGCCGTCCGGCAGCTCGGGGCGCGCCGGAACGGGACCCAGGTCGGAGAAGGAGGGCGGCGGGGAGCTCGACACGGGCCGCGCCAAGGTTACGGGCCGGGTGCGCCGGCCAGCGCGGGCAGGGCGGCGAGCGAGGCGATCACCGGCACGCCCGCCGGCGCGCCGCCGCGCCCCGCGCGGTCGACGAGCACCGGCCGCAGGCCGGCGCGCATCGCGCCCTCCACGTCCTCGGCGAGCGAGTCGCCCGCGTGCCAGGACCCCGCCGCCTCCTCCCCGGCCAGCTCCAACGCCCGCGCGAAGATGGCGCCCGCGGGCTTCGCGGAGCCGATCTCGGCCGAGGCGACCGCCCCGTCGAGCAGCGGCGCCAGGCCGGTCCGGTCCAGCGCCTCGTGCAGCGACACGTCCCAGTTCGACGCGACGACGAGCCGCCGGCCGGCGGCCCGCAGCGCGCGCAGGGCCGGCGCCGCGTCGGGATAGGCGACGAAGACGATCGAGTCCAGCAGCGGCGCCACCACCGCCTCGGCCGGCACCTCGAGGCCCAGCTCGTCGCGCACGACCCGCGCGCAGGCCAGCCGGACCCGCGCGAGCCCCCCGGCGTCCGCGCCCTCGTGCAGATGCGCGCGGTAGTACGCGATCTCCGCGCGGACCGCCCGGGCGGCGTCGGCCTCGGCCACCTCGACGCCCAGCGCCTCGCGCAGGCCGGCCGCCAGCCGCGGCGCGGGCGGGGCGAACGTCACCAGCGTGCCCATCGCGTCGAGCAGGACGGCGCCGGCGGAAGGGTTCGTGCGCGCCCGGGAGAACACCCTCGCGAAGCTACAATCCACGGTTCGGCGGCGCCGCGGTCAACGCAGGCGCCCGTCCGAGTCGCTGAACATCCATGAGCCGGTCCGTCCGCTCAAGGCGACGCCGTCACAGCCGCGGCCGCCCTCGCAACAAGGCCCTCCTCGCCACCGCGGTGCTGGCGACGCTCGTCGCGCTGGGCGGGCTCGCCGGCGTCGGCTACGTGCTCTCGATCGCCAACTCGGCCCCGCCGCTCTCGGAGCTCAAGCCGGCCGACAAGGGCCAGATCTCGCAGGTCTACGCCGCCGACGGCGCCCGCCTCGGCGTCATCCAGGCCGAGGAGCTGCGCCTCCCGGCGACCTCCGACATGCTCCCGCAGGTCCTCAAGGACGCGACGGTGGCGATCGAGGACGAGCGCTTCTACAAGCACGGCGGCGTCGACTACGAGGGCATCGTGCGCGCCGCCTTCAAGAACGTCGAGGCCGGGGACACCCGCGAGGGCGCCTCGACGATCACCCAGCAGGTCGTGCGCAACCTCTACATCTCCAACGAGAAGACCTACGAGCGCAAGATCAAGGAAGCCAAGCTCGCCGAGGAGCTCGAGGACAAGCACGACAAGAACTGGATCCTCAACACGTACCTGAACACCGTGCCCTACGGCACGGCCGGGGGCCAGTCGGCGATCGGCGCGCGCGCCGCCGCCCGCATCTACTTCGACAAGCCCGTCCAGCGGCTCTCGCTCGACGAGGCCGCGCTGCTGGCCGGCCTCCCCCAGGCGCCGACCAGCTACTCGCCCTTCCGCTCGCCCCAGGCGGCCCAGAGCCGGCGCGACGAGGTCCTGCGCAAGATGCAGGAGCTGCGGATGATCACGCCGCTCCAAGCGCAGGAGGCGATGAGCAAGAAGGTCGACACGGACTCCGTCAAGGGGTCGAAGTTCTTCACGGCGCGCCGCGAGAAGTACTTCTTCGACTACGTCAAGGACGAGCTGCTCAAGGAGTACGGCGCCCGCACCGTGCGTCAGGGCGGCCTGCGCGTCACCACGACGATCGACCTCAAGAAGCAGCAGGAGGCGCGCGAGGCGATCCACAGGAACCTGGCCGGCATCGGCCCGTCGTCGGCGATCGTGACGATCGACCCCAAGAACGGCTACATCGTCGCCATGGCCTCCTCGGCCGACTACGGCGAGTCGAAGTTCAACCTCGCCGCCGACGGTCACCGCCAGCCGGGCTCGGCTTTCAAGGTCTTCACGCTGATGACGGCGCTGCGCCGCGGCGTCGACCCCAACAGCACGACGTACGTCTCGCGCTCGCCGACGCTGGTCAAGGACCCGCTGTGCCCCGGCTACGAGGTCAACACCTACAGCCGCCGCGGCGCCGGCGCGCTGAACCTCGTCAAGGCGACGCTCATCTCCGACAACTCGGTCTACATCCAGCTGGCGCTGGACCTCGGTCCCGCCGAGGTGAAGAAGACGGCGCGCGACCTCGGCGTCCGCTCCAAGCTCAACGGCTACTGCGCCGAGACGCTCGGCGGCCTCGAGGAGGGCGTCTCGCCGCTGGAGATGGCCAACGCCTACGCGACGATCGCCTCGGGCGGCTACCGCAACCGGCCGACCGCCATCACCCGCGTGCGCTTCCCCGACGGGCGCGAGGAGAAGGGCTCCAAGCTGCCCAGCCGCTTCCGCATCAAGCGCACGAAGGCCTTCGACTCCGCGGTCACCTACGAGGCGACGAAGATCCTCGAGATGAACATCCAGGGCGGCACGGGCACGAAGGCCAACATCGGCTGCCCGGCCGGCGGCAAGACCGGCACCACCGACCGGAACACCGACGCCTGGTTCGTCGGCTTCACGCCGCGGCTCTCCACGGCGGTGTGGGTCGGCTACCCCAACTCGCGCGTCGAGATGAACGGCCTCTACTTCGGCGCCAACGTCGACGGCGGCACCTTCCCGGCCCAGATCTGGGGCGACTACATGAAGCAGGCCAAGCGCGGCTACTGCGGCGACTTCCGCAAGCCCGACCACCCGTTCCAGTCGTCGCCGTTCTTCGGCAAGTACTCGCGCACCGGGTCCAGGGGCACCGTGTCGACCGGCGCGCCGGGCACCAACGCCCCCGCGCCGACCGGCGGCAGCGCGCCG
>DASVQH010000255.1:0-2678 GCA_036389195.1 Solirubrobacteraceae bacterium | reverse complement strand
CTCGCGCGCGGCGACCAGCGCCTCGCGCCCGAGGAACCCGCCGGGCTTGTCGATGCGGACCGCGAAGCCGAGGCCGCCCTCGTCGGGCGTCGTGTCCGGCGTGATGTCGGCGCCCCACACGCGGTAGCCCTTCTCGAGCCGCAGGCAGTCGATCGCCCGGTAGCCGCCGGAGGTCACGCGCCCGACGGGCTCGCCGTTCACGCGCACCGGCTCGTTGCCCAGGCAGACGGCCAGCGGGTCGTCGAGCACGAGGCAGCGCAGGCGGCGCGCCGGCTCCCCCGCCGCCTCCAGCGCCTCGCGGCCGATGAAGCCGCCGGGCTTGTCCATGCGCACCGCGAAACCCAGGCCGGCCTCCAGCGGGGTGGTCTCCGGCGTGATGTCCGCGCCCCACACGCGGTAGCCCTTCTCCAGCCGCAGGGAGTCGATCGCGCGGTAGCCGCCGGCGCGCATGCCGTGCTCGCGCCCCGCCGCCCACAGCAGATCCCACAGCGCGGCGCCGTACTCGGCGGGGCAGTAGAGCTCCCAGCCGAGCTCGCCGACGAAGGTGATGCGCTGGGCGAACACCGGCACGGCGCCGACGGAGATCTCGCGGGCGCGCAGGAAGCGGAAGGCCTCGTGGGAGAGGTCGTCGTCGGTCAGCGGCTGCAGGATCTCCCGCGCCAGCGGGCCCCACAGGCAGTAGCAGGCGCGCGCCGCGGTCACGTCGACCACCTCGACCGATCCGTCGTCGGGAAGGTGGCGGCGGATCCAGTCGCCGTCGCGGCGGCCGAACGCCGTGCCGGTGACGACGCGGAAGGCGTCCTCGGCCACCCGCGTGACCGTGAGGTCGGCCTCGATCCCGCCGCGCTGGTTGAGCAGCTGGGTGTAGACGGCGACGCCCGGCTCGCGGTCGACGTCGTTGGCGCAGATCCGGTTCAGCGCGGCGGCGGCGCCGCGGCCGCGCACCTCGAGCTTCGAGAACGAGGACTGGTCGAACAGCGCGGCCGCGTCGCGGGCGGCCAGGCACTCGGCGCCGATCGCGGGCGACCAGTTGCGCCCGGCCCAGCCGCGCGGACGCAGCGCCTCGTCGCCCGCCGCCGCGTTGCCCTCGAACCAGTTGGCCCGCTCCCAGCCCGCTTTCTCGCCGAAGCTCGCGCCCAGCGCGCGCAGCCGCTCGTAGGCCGGGGAGACCCGCAGCGGCCGGCCCGCCTCGCGCTCGGCGCCGGGGTGGACGACGTCGTAGTAGATCGAGTAGGCGTCGAGGGCCCGCAGGCGCGCGTAGCGGCGCGAGCGGTGCCGGTCGCCGAAGCGCCGGACGTCCATCCCGCTCATGTCGAGCTCGGGCAGCCCCTCGACGATCCACTCGGCCACCGCCTTGCCGACGCCGCCGGCGCCCGCCAGCCCGTGGACGCAGAACCCGGCGGCGACCCACAGCCCCGGCACCTCGGTCTCCCCCAGGATGAACTCGCCGTCGGGCGTGAACGCCTCGGGGCCGTTGACCGTCTTGGCGACGGCGGCGTCGCGTAGTGCCGGGACGCGCTTCTGCGCTCCCGCCCACGACTCGGCGAAGCGCTCCGGGTCGGGCGCGAACAGGGTCCGCGGCTCGGCCAGCGGCGCGGGGGTGTCCCACGGCACCGGGTCGCGCGCGTAACCGCCCACCAGCAGCGCGCCGTTCTCGGGCCGGAAGTAGACGATGTGGTCGGGGTCGCGCACGGTGGGGATCTCCCCCACCGGCGGGTCCAGCGGCTCGGTGACGACGTACTGGTGGCGCATCGGGACGATCGGGATCGCCGCCCCCGCCATGCGCCCGACAACGCCGGCCGCCGCGCCCGCGCAGTTGACGACGACGTCGGTCTCGATCCGGCCGCGATCGGTCGCCACCGCGCACACGCGTCCCTTGCCGTCGCGCTCGATCGCCGTGACCGCCGTGTGGGTGTGGACGGCGACGCCGAGCCCCCGCGCCGCCTCGCCGAGCGCCCGCGCCAGCAGCTCGGGATCCAGGTAGCCGTCGCCGGGCAGCCATGCCGCCCCGAGGACGTCCTCGACGGCCAGCAGCGGCAGCTTCGCCCGCGTCTCGGCCGGCGAGAGGAGCTCGAGGGCCAGGCCGTAGGTCGCCGCCGCGCTCGCATGGCGCTGCAGCTCCTCCATCCGCTCGGGCGTGGTGGCGATGCGCAGCCCGCCGACCTGGCGCCAGCCCGAGTCCAGGCCCGTCTCCTCCTGCAGCTCGCTGTAGAGCGCGGTCGAGTACATGATCATCCGCGTCTGGCTGATCGTCGAGCGCAGCTGCCCGACGAACCCGGCGGAGTGCCACGTGGTGCCCTCCGAGACGTCGTGCTGCTCGACCACCACGACGTCGCGCCAGCCGAGCTTGGCGAGGTGGTAGGCGACGCTCGTCCCGCCGACGCCGCCCCCGATGACGACGGCCCGCGCGCGGCCGGGGAGCGCCGCCGCGCTCACGCGTCCGCCGGCTCGCGCAGGCGCCGGTACTCCTCGACGGTCAGCGGGCGCCCGCGCGGGTCCGACAGGACCGGCCCGCCTTCGAGGTAGCGCGCCTCGTTGCGCCGCCACACCGCCAGGTAGCGGTGGAACGGGATCAGCGGGTGCAGGTGATGGACGAGGTGGTAGTTCTGGTACAGCATCAGCGGCGAGAGCAGGCGCTCGAGGCCGACGCGGTTGCGCGTGGTCTTGAAGCGGTCCTC
>DASVQH010000254.1:0-17757 GCA_036389195.1 Solirubrobacteraceae bacterium | reverse complement strand
GGGGCCCGCATCGCCACGCGCGTCGAGGTGACGGCGCTCGACGCCGGCGGCGTCCAGGCGCGCGACGTGCTCACCGGCGCGGCGCTCGGCATCCGCGCGCGCCGCGTGGTGCTGGCCACCGGCGTGTGGGCGGGCACGCTGTCGCCCGGCGTCGAGCTGCGCCCGAGCCGCGGCTCCCACCTCGTCGTCCCCGCGGAGCGGCTCGCCGATCCCCGCGCGGCGGTCAGCGTCCCGGTCCCGACGCCCGAGGGCTCGCGCTGGGTCTTCTCGCTGCCGCGCCCCGACGGGCTGGTGACGATCGGGCTCACCGACGTGCCCCACGCCGGCCCGATCCCCGACGAGCCGCAGGTGAGCGCCGCCGAGGAGGCCGAGCTGCTCGCCCACGCCAGCCGCGCGCTCGACGTCCAGCTGACCAGCGCCGACGTGGTCGGCCGCCACGCCGGCCTGCGCCCGCTGCTGGCCGCGGAGGGCGAGCACGCCACCGCCGACCTGTCGCGCCGCCACGCGGTCGTCGAGGACCCGGAGACCGGCGCGCTGACCGTGGTCGGCGGCAAGCTGACCACCTACCGGCGCATGGCCCAGGACGTCGTCGACCGCATCAGCGACCGCCCGTGCCGCACGGCGTCGCTGCCGTTGGTGGGCGCGCAGGCGGGCGCCGACGCCGGCGCCGCCTGGCTCGCGGTGCCCGCCGTCGCCCGCGCCCGCCTGGTCCGCCGCTACGGCGCCGAGGCGCCGGACGTCACCGCGCTCGCGGACGGCCGGCCGGAGCTTCTGGAGCCGCTCGCCCCCGGGATCGGCGTGTGCGCCGCCGAGCTGCGCTTCGCGGTCGCCCACGAGCTGGCGCTCTCGCTGGAGGACCTGCTGGACCGCCGCACCCGGCTCGGGCTGGTCCCGGAGCGCCGCGCGGCCGCCGAGGCGGCGGTCCGCGACCGGCTGCCCGAGCTGGCCGGCGTGCTGGCTTAGCAGCCCCGCGCTCGACCGGCGGGCCAACTCGCCACCGGAGAAGTTCGACCTTCCGTCGCTGGACGGGGCGCTCCGCTCCGGGCAGATTGCCCGGCATGACCATCGCCGCCGTCGCCGCGCCGTTCGGGCGTGACCTCGATGCCGCCTTCGCGCGCATCGAGCGCCTCCTCCGCGACGCGCGGGCCGTCGGCGCGCGCATGGTCGTCTTCCCCGAGGCGACGCTCGGCGGCTACCTCCAGGACGCCGTCCCGGGCGACGCCGCTCCCGGCCTGCCGCCGGCGCTCGATCCCGACGGCCCGGAGATCGCCCGCCTGGTCCGCCTGGCCGGCGACACGGTCGTGTGCGCCGGCTACACGGAGGACGGCGGCGACGGGAGCCGGTACGCGTCGGCGGTCTGCGTCACCGGTGACGGCGTCCTCGGCCGCCACCGCAAGGTGCACCTCCCGCCCGCCGAGCGCTTCGCCTACACCGCGGGCGAGGGCTTCGCGGCGTTCGACACCCCGGCCGGCCGCGTCGGGATGCTGCTCTGCTACGACAAGCTCTTCCCCGAGGCGGCGCGGGCGCTGGCCGCCGACGGGGCGCAGATCGTCGCCTGCCCGGCGGCCTGGCCGGTCGACCGCCATCACCCCGCGCGGCGCCTCGGGCGCGACCGCCAGACGCAGCACTTCGACGTCGTCGACCGCGCCCGCGCCGTCGAGAACCAGGTCGTCTGGGTGTCCGCCAACCAGACCGGGCGCTGGGGCAAGCTGCGCTTCCTGGGCCACGCGAAGGTGGTCGACCCGGACGGCCGCGTGCTGGCGGCGACGGGCCACCGGCCGGGCGTGGCGGTCGCCCGGATCGACCCGGCGGCGGCGATCGCCGCGGCGCGCACGTACATCGACCATCTCGCCGACCGGCGTCCGGCGGCCTACGCGGCCCCCGTGCCCGCCGCGCTGGGCGCGAGCCTCCAGGGGTAGGGGAAGCCGTATGTGCGGGATCGTCGCCGAGCACGGCGGACACGACGCGGCGGCGCTGGAGCGGATGCTCGAGCGCCTCGCGCACCGGGGGCCCGACGACGACGGGTGCGTCGGCGTCGGCGACGCCTGGCTCGGCCACCGCCGGCTCTCGATCGTCGACGTGGACGGCGGGCGCCAGCCGCTGGTCACGGCCGGCGGCGAGCTGTGGCTGGTCGGCAACGGCGAGGTCTACAACCACGAGGCGCTGCGCGCCGAGCTGGGCGACCGCCGGCTGGAGACCGACTCCGACAACGAGGTCGCGCTGCACCTCGTCGACGCCTGCGGGCCGGCGGCGCTGGCCGAGCTCAACGGCATGTTCGCGTTCGTGATCGCCGGCGAGGACGGGCGCTTCGTCGCCGCCCGCGACCCCGTCGGGATCAAGCCGCTCTACTGGGCGCAGCGCGACGGCGTCACCCGCTTCGCGTCCGAGATGCACGTCTTCGACGAGGACTGGCAGCCGCTCGTCGAGCCGTTCCCGCCCGGCTGCTTCTGGACGCCCGGCGGCGGCCTGGAGCGCTTCGCCGCCGCGGTGCCCGAGGACATCGAGCCGCTCCCGGGTCCGGCCACGCCGGGCGCCGAGCCGCCCGCCGAGATCCTGCGCGCCACGCGCGACGCGCTCGTCCACGCGGTCGAGCGCCAGCTGATGGGCGACGTCCCGGTCGGCGTCTTCCTCTCCGGCGGGCTGGACTCCAGCCTCGTGGCGGCCATCGCCGCGCCGTGGCTGCGGGCGCGCGGGCGGCGGCTGGAGACCTTCGCGGTCGGGACCGCCGGCTCCCCCGACCTCGAAGCGGCGCGCCGCGTCGCCGAGCACGTCGGCGCGCAGCACCGCGAGGCCACCTACACGGCCGCCGACGCCCTCGACGCCCTGCCGACGGTCGTGCGCGCGATCGAGTCCTTCGACCCGGGCCTCGTCCGCAGCGCGGTCCCCAACTACCTGCTGGCGCGCTTCACCGCCGAGCACGTCAAGGTCGTGCTCACGGGCGAGGGCGCCGACGAGCTGTTCGCGGGCTACGCCTACATGAGCGAGATCGAGGACGCCGACGAGCTCCACGACGAGCTCGTGCGGACGGTCCGCGGCCTGCACAACCTCAACCTCCAGCGCTGCGATCGCGTGACGATGGCCCACGGGCTGGAGGCGCGGGTGCCGTTCCTGGACCGCGAGGTCATCGAGTGGGCGCTGCGGCTGCCGGCCGGCTACAAGCTGGCCGGGCCCGGACAGCCCGAGAAGCGGCTGCTGCGGATGGCCTTCGCCGGCTGGCTGCCCGACGACCTGCTGTGGCGCGACAAGGCCGAGTTCGGCGACGGCAGCGGCGCGCGCGACGTGCTCTCCGAGGCCGTCGCGGCGGACGTCAGCGACGCGGACTTCGCCGCCGAGCGCGACGCCGTCACGCCGCCGTTGCGCACCAAGGAGGAGCTGGCCTACTACCGGATCTTCCGCGACCACCTCGTCCGGGTGCGCGCCGAGGTGGCCATCAGCCGCTTCGCCACCGCCTAGAGCCACTCGGCGATCAGCGCGCCGACCTCCGACCCGCGGTCCTCCTGCAGGAAGTGCCCGGCGTCCTCGACCACCCGGTCGATCCCCCGCCCCAGGCTGGCCGCGAACGCCTCGCCCGCTTTGAGCGGGAACACCGGGTCCGCCGCCGCCCACAGCATCAGCAGCCGCCGCCGGTCCTCGCGCAGCGCCGCCTTGACGCGCGCGCCCGCCGCCGCGCCCGGCGCGTCCGGCGACACCGGCACGAGCGTCGGGAACGCGTGGACGCCGCCCTGGCTCTCGGCGCCGTCGAACGGCGCGTCGTAGGCGGCCAGCACCTCGGCCGGCGGGGTGACGTGGCAGCCGGCCCCGACGAGCTGGCCGACCGGCAGCTCCGGGGTGCGTGCGACGTAGTCCCGGAACGCCTGCCAGGTGTCGCTCAACCGCTCGCGCCCGGTGACGACGCCGGTGTCCATGAGGACCATGCGCGCCACGCGGTCGGGGCGCTCGACCGCGACCCGCAGCCCGATCGGCCCGCCCCAGTCGTGCACGACCATCGTGACGTCGTGCAGGTCGAGCGTGTCGAGCAGGTCGGCCAGCAGCCCGGCGTGGCGCTCGTAGGAGTACGCCGCGAGGTCCTGCGGCTTGTCGGAGCGCCCGAAGCCGAGGTGGTCGGGGACCACGCAGCGGTGCCCCGCGGCCACGAGCGGCGGGAGGACCTTGCGCCACAGGTAGGACCACGTCGGCTGCCCGTGGACGAGGACGACCGGCGATCCGCCGCCGTCGCCCTCGTCGAGGTGAGCGAGGCGCAGCCCCTCGCGCTCGCGGTAGTGCGGGCGCAGCTCGTCGAAGCCGGGCAGGCCCTCGAAGCGCGCCTCCGGCGTGCGGTGCACGCCGTTCACCACGGCCGCGCCCCGCAGCGCACGAAGTACGGCAGCGTCCCGAGCGGGGCGGGCACCGTCACCGTGCGCGGGCCGCGCACGGCCTTCGCCGGCCCCGACTGCAGGCGCCAGCAGCCCCGCGGCAGGCGGACGCGGCGGCTCACCGCGCCCTCGCGCACGACGGGCGCGACGAGCACGTCCGGCCCGAGCATCCACTGCTGCGACTCCCGCGCCAGCCGGCGGTCGCCCGGGAACGCCAGCCACATCGGCCGCGTCGGCGGCAGCCCGGTCCGGCGGCCCTCGCGCCACAGCCGGCGGATCAGCGGCACCGCCCGCGCGTGCAGCCGAGCCATCGCCAGCCAGCGGGCGTAGCCGCGGTCGCCGAAGGACCACGGCATCCGCGTGCCGGTGCGCTGGGAGTTGTGCAGGCGGAAGTGCGGCGTCAGCGCGGCCCACTCCAGCCAGCGGGTCCACAGCTCCTCCGTCGGCGGGCCGGCGAAGAGGTCGAGGTAGCCGCCCATGTCGGTCGAGTAGCCGAAGGCGCCGCCGGCGGCGCGGTTGAGCATGTCGGGCGCCAGCGACCGCAGTCCGGTGCCCGAGCTCCAGTCCGCCGTCTCGTCGCCGGGGAAGTTCGACATCTCCGCGGCGGCGCTGCCGGTGAAGCCCGAGCGGGTGAACCAGTAGATCTGGCGCCCGAACTTGCGCTCGAGCTGCGGCTCCAGCCGCGCCGTCAGGCGGTGATAGAGCACCGGGTAGCGGTTGTGCATCGTCACGCCGGTCGAGCCGTCGTGGAAGCGGTCGGTCTCCTGGACGTGCTCGCCGAAGTCCTGCATGAAGCCGTCGGCGCCGTAGCCGAGCAGGCGCGCCAGGCGCCGCTTCCACCAGCGCTGCGTCGCCGGGTTGGTGAAGTCCAGGGTCAGCGCGGGCGAGCCGGTCATCTCGTAGAAGGCCGGCTTGCCGGAGGCGGTGCGGACGGAGAGGCCCTGGTCGCGGATGTGCTCGAGGTCGCCGGCGGGCTGCGAGTTGAGCTCGTCGTAGGCCGCGTAGGCGCGCACGTAGAGGATCGCCTTGATCCCGCGCTGGTGCAGCCGCGCGATGACGTCCCGCGTCAAGTCGGGGCCGAGGAGGTTCCAGGCCTCGAAGGCGTAGGCGCGCACGGGCGCGCGGCGGGCGTCGATCTGGCGCAGGTCGTCCTCGATCTTCGCCAGCGCGCTCTCGCGCGTCTCCCCCGCCCCGCCGACCTGGATCGCCCGCCACAGGGTCGCGCCCTGCGCCCACGCGGGCGGCAGGCGGTGGCGGCCGGTGGGCGCCGTCAGCCGGCGCGTGGCCCGGCGCACGCCGCCGGTGACGACGGTGAAGTCGAGCGTGGGCGCCGAGACGGCCACCTGCCAGCGGTCGCGGCGGTCGTCGCCCATCCGCCAGCGCGTCAGCTCGGAGCGCTCGGCGCGCAGGCCGTAGCCGGCCGAGGACACGAAGTGGTTCTGCACGTAGTAGGCGGCGTTGGGCCCGTTGGGGACCATGTAGTGCTCGTAGCCGCCGGGCAGGACCTTCTCGGTCAGCTCGGGGAGGCCGAGCTCATCGAGCGTCCGGCCCGTCCCCTCCTCGATCACCGCCGGCAGCAGGGCGGTCTGCGAGAGCGTCGCGCGCCCGCCGGTGTTCTCCTGCTCGACCCAGCCGTAGAGCTTGTGGCCGCGCTGGTCGACGCCCTGGTGGCGCCCGCCGAAGCCGTGGAACGCCTCGGCCCCGCGGATGGCGAAGCTCGCCGCCGTGGTGATGACGCCGCGGGTCCGACTGGGCCGCGCGGTGACGCGCACGCCGCCGCGGGACCGGCGGACGCGGATGTCCAGCCGCCGCGAGGGGTCCGTCGTGGAGGCCACGAGGCGCACGCCGTCCGCGGTCCGGTCCACGGAGAGCACCCGCCGTGCGGCGTGGGTCGTGCCGCGGCGCTTGGAGAACAGGAGGTTGCCGGGGAAGAACGACCCGGTCCACTGCACGCGCTGCTCGGAGCCGACCTCGAAGGTCAGCGGCGCGTAGACGACCCGGTCGGGCTCGCGCTCCAGGCCGAGCGGCTCGGGGTCGCGGGTCGGCGCCAGGCGGCGCGGGAACCCGCGATCGGGCGCGGCCGAGCGCAGGACGGCCCGGCCGTCCGCGTCGCGGACGGTCAGGGAGAGAGGGGCGCGCGTCACCTCGACGCGCGAGCCGTCGGCCCCGCGGACGACGATCGGCTTGGCGGCGGCGGATGCCGCCGCGGGGGCGAACGCGAGCGCCGCGAGCGCCGCCGCGACCGCCTTCATGCGAGCCGCTCGGCGAGCGCGCGGGCGTTCATCCAGGCGGTGGCGGTGATCGTCACCATCGGGTTGAAGCCGGTGGCCGTCGGCAGCGCCGAGGCGTCGCAGATCCACAGGTCGCGCACGTCCCAGCTCTCCCCCTCCGGGCCGCAGGCCGAGGTCGTCGGGTGCGAGCCCATCCGCACGCTGCCGAGCTGGTGGAACGAGGAATAGGCGCACTGGCCGGCCCTCCAGCCCGCGGCGCTCGCACGGGCGACGAGCTCCTCGGGCGAGTCGTGGGTCTCGACGAGCTGGGTGTGGCCCGTGTACACGTGCTGCGCGCCTGCGGCCAGATGGACGCGGGCGGCTCCGTGCAAGGCGGTGCGAAGGTGGGCGAGGTCGCCCGGGACGTGGGCGTAGCTCGCGATCGGGCGCCCGTCGCGGCCGAGGCGCACCCGGCCCTCCGACCGGTCGCGCAGCTGCAGGCCGACGATCACCGTGTGCGGCAGCGCCTGCATGAGGCCGAAGTGGCTCTCCGCCGAGCGCCACGGGGCGAACTGGGCGAGGATCGCCGGGCCGACCGGAAGCGTCACGAGCTTGACGCCGTAGCCGTTGCCGTCGAGGTCCCGGAACGCGTCGGAGTAGACCGACTGCATCGTGCCCTCCCACGGACGCAGCGCCTCGGGGTAGATCCCGGCGACGCCGAACCCCGCGTGCAGGCGCAGGTGGCGCCCGACGTGCGGGTTGCGGGCGCCGGAGCGCAGCAGCAGCGCCGGCGTGTGCAGCGCGCCGGCGGCGGCCACGACGGCGCGCGAGCGCACGGTGACGCGCGCGCCGGTCGGCCGGTGGATCGCCTCGACCCCGGCGGCGGCGCCGTCCTTGACCGTGACCCGCCGCACCTCGGTGTCGACGAGCAGCCGCGCGCCGCCGGCCGCGGCGTCCTCGAGCCACGTGTGCAGCGAGGAACGCTTGGCGCCGAACGGGCAGCCGTAGCCGCAGCGCCCGCAGCGCTCGCCCTGGTCGCACGCCGGACCGACGTTGCGGGGCATCCGGCCGGCGTGGAGCCCAAGCGCGTGCAGGCCCGCCTGGACGCGCTCGTCGCGGGCGCCCGGGCGCGAGTGCTCCTGCGTGACCCCGAGGCGCTCGCAGACCGCGTCGAGCGCCGCGTCGTAGCGCTCGCCGGCGAAGGCCGGGAGCCCGTGGACGGCCGCCCATTCGGCGCGCACCTCGTCGCCGGTGCGAAACGACGTCGTGTAGTTGATGACGGTCCCGCCGCCGAGCATCGTGCCCGCGGCGAGGACGACCGACTGGTCCTCGGTGGCCAGGGCGCCCGCGCCCAGGTAGTAGCTGCGGAAGGCGGGCAGCTCCGCGCCGTCGAAGTCGGGCGAGTCGTGGTGGCCGCCGGCCTCCACCACGACGACGTCGAGGCCGGCCTGCGCCAGCACCGCCGCGGCCGGGCCGCCGCCCGCGCCCGAGCCGACCACGACGACGTCGCAGTCGAGCGTCGTGTCGCCGGCCGGCGCCGGCTCGGGGCGCAGCGCGCGCGGCGGCGCATCGGGCAGGCGGCCGGGCGGCCCTGGGTAGCCGATCTCCTCCCACAGCGGGTTGCGATCGCCGTTGCTGCCGCCCATCGCGTAGGCCGTGGCCAGCACCCCGCGGCGCAGCGCCAGGAAGGCGGCGCGGCGCTGCGGCGAGCGCGAGTCCGCCCACGCGAGCAGCGTCGCGCGGTCGATCCGCCGCGCGCCCCCGGCGCCGACGGCGATCAGCCGCAGCCCGGCGGCCGCGCGCCGCCGTTCGGCCGCGCTCGGATTGGCGGCGATCGACCGGGCGAGCTCCTCGGGGACGCCCAGCTCCGAGGCGCTCGGCGTGCGGCGGCCGTCGCCGTTGCCCAGCGCCGGCAGGAACGCGTCGCAGACGGCGCGCAGCGCGGCCGCGCTCACCGGTGCTTCCGCCGCTTCGACTTCAGCCGCTTCGAAACGCACGGGTGGTAGCGGCGCGTCCCGCGCAGCGTCCTGCCCTGCTTCGTCCGCGCGACGATCCTGACGACCGACTCCTCTCTCGGGCGCCCGCGCAGGTCGACCTTCGCGCGCAGCCGCCCGCGGATCCGCTTCACGCGCACGCGGCGGCCGTTGACGGTCACGCGGGCGCGCACCAGCCGGTCGCGCCCGCGCGGCTCGCGCAGGCGGATCCAGAACACGCGCTTGCTCTTGCAGCGGCGGGCCTTCGGGATGGCGAAGGCGTCCTTGCCGCAGCGGAAGAAGTACGGCAGCTCCCCGAGCCCCGCCCGGACCCGCGCGGTGCTCTGACCGGCGAAGCGCTCGCGCGTCTCCGGGCGCTCCCAGCAGCCGGCCGGGAAGTACACGTCGCGGCCGGTGGCGCCCTGCTCGACCACCGGCGCCACCAGCACGTCGTCGCCGAGCATGAACTCCTCCTCCTGGCGGGCGGCGGTCGGGTCGCCGGGCGCGGCCAGCCACAGCGGGCGCGTCGGCGGGACGCCGGTGCGCGCGCTCTCCTGCCAGAGCCGGCGGATCAGCGGCAGCGCGCGCTGGTGGAGCTGGGCGAGCGAGCGCCACTGCTCCAGGGCGCGCGGGCCGAACGCCCACGGCATCTTCACCCCGCCCGACGAGGAGTTGTGCACCCGGAAGAACGGCATCAGCGCGCTGGCCTCCGACCAGCGCACGAACAGCTCCTCGGTGACCGGGCCGGTGATGTAGTCGGCGTAGCCGCCGATGTCCGTCGTGTAGCCGACCGCGCCGCCGACGGCGCGGTTGAGCATGTCGGGGAGGATCGACGGCAGCCCGGAGGCGCGGTTGAAGTCCGTCGTCTCGTCGCCGGGGAAGTTCCCGCCCTCGTAGGCCGCCGAGCCCGGGGAGCCGCTGTAGCCGGCGCGCGTGAAGAAGAAGACGCCCGGGCGGTCCGGATGCTCGGCCTCCCAGCGGTCGACGACCTCGCGGGTCGTCCGGTGGTAGATCACCGGATAGCGGTTGTGCATCTGCGCGCCGGTCGAGCCGTCGGCGAAGCGCATGTCCACCTGCACCTGCTCGCCGAAGTCCTCCATGAAGCCGTCGGCGCCGAGGTCGAGCGCCTCCCGGACGCGCCCCTCCCACCAGCGCCGCGCGTCGGGGTTCGTGAAGTCGATCAGCCCGGCGACGCCGGCGATGAACGAGGAGCCGTAGAGGAACGGCGCGCCGCCGGGCGTCTTGGCCAGGTAGCCCTTCTGCACCGCCTCCTCGAACAGCCCGCCGCGCTCGGTCTGGCCGGCGTCCTGGGAGACGTAGGACCGGAAGTAGAAGAGCACCCGGATGTCGCGCCGGGTCAGCTCGGCGACGAGCTGCTTGAGATCGGCGCGCGGGATGAAGTCCCAGCCCTCGATGGCGTAGGCGCTGACGGGCAGCCTGGCGCGGTCGATCTGCGCGATGTCGTCGCGGACCTTGGCGACGTAGCTCGCGGGCGTGTCGGCGCCCGCCGACAGCACGCGGACGCCGCGGTAGAGCGTCGGGCCCTGGCTGAACTCCGGCGGGACGCGGTGGCGGCCGTTGATCGCGGTCAGCGTGCCCATCGCCGTCCGGGCCTCGCCCGGCGCGACGACGTAGTCGATGGCCGGCGCGGCGACGGAGACCGACCAGGCGTCGGGCCGGGTCGACGCCATCCGCCAGCGCGAGAGCTCGTCGCGGTCGAGCAGGAAGCCGTACGGGCGCGAGGAGTAGAACAGCGACTGCACGTAGTAGGCCGCGGTCTTGCCGTTCGGGAAGAGGTAGCCCTTCCCGCCCCCGTTGGGCAGGTTGTCGCCCACCGGCGCGAGCGGACCGGCGCCGAAGTTCTCCTCCTCGGTCCAGTTGATGAACGAGCTGCCGCGCTGGTCGAGCGCGTTGTGGCGCCCGCCGAAGCCGCGGAACGCCTCGTCGGGGCCGCTGGCGAACGAGTCGCCGAGCGAGGAGACCCCGTCGGTGGGCGTCACCCGCGCGGCGATGCGCAGCGCTCCGGGGCGGTCGGGGTCGACCGTGACGACGAGCTCGCGGCCGGACGGGTCGTTCGTCGCGACCACCAGCTCCACGCCGCCCTTGTCCGTCGGGCGGGCGGCCTTCACGTCGCGCGCCGAGTACTGCACGCCGCCGCGGCCGCCGAGCAGGTTGTTGCCCACCCACGAGGTGGCGGGGAACTGCAGGTTGCGCTCGCCGCCGACCTCGAAGACGAACGGCGCGTAGAGCGAGCCGTCGGGCAGGTTGTCGGTGCCGCTCGGCTCCGGGTCGAGCGTCGGCGCGACGGCCGGCGCGGGGCGGTCGTTGGGGACCTGCGCGAGGACCGTGCGCCCGGCGCCGTCGGCCACCTCGATGCGCAGCGGAGCCCGGGTGATCGTCGCTCGCGCGCCCTCCCCCGTGACGACGATGCGCTCGCCGCCGATGTCCACCGCCGCGTGCGCGGCACCCGCATGCCCCGCTCCCAGCGTCAGCGCCGCGATGCCCGCGGCGACCCGTGCCCGCATGTGTCGATCTCCCCCAGAAGTGATACGCGATCTTTTCTGAAAAGGATTCGTATCAGATGACGACCGGATCCGCTACCGTCGCGGTCGTCATGGCGACGACGGGACGGCCATATCGCGGGATGACGCCCGAGGCGCGCGACGCCGACCGGCGCCGGCGGCTGCTGGACGCCGGCCTGGAGGCGTTCGGGACCACGGGCTACGCGTCGACCACGATCGAGGGGCTGTGCGCCGCGGCCGGCGTGACGCCGCGGAACTTCTACGACCACTTCAAGAGCCGCGAGGACCTCCTGGCCGCGGTCTACGACGCGGTCATCGCCGAGCACGCGGGCGCGGTGGTCCGGGCGCTCGAGGAGGTCCCCGGCGACCTCGAGGGCCACGTCCGGGCGGGCGTCGACGCCGCGGTGCGGCGCTGGGCCGGCGACGAGCGCGCGGCGCGGATCACGCTGGTCGAGGTCGTGGGCGTGTCCGAGCGGATGGAGGAGCACCGCTTGGGCGTCCTGGCCGCCTACGCGGACCTCCTGCGCGCCGACGCCGAGCGCCTGGCCGAGCGCGGCCTGATCCCGCGGCGGGAGGAGCGCGTGGTCGCGCCGGCGCTCGTCGGCGCGCTCACGCAGGTGATGACCGACTGGCAGCACCGGCCGGACGAGCGCCCGCCGATCGAGACCGTGATCGACGAGCTGACGCGGCTCTACGTCGCGGTCCTGATCTGAGCGCCGGTCAGGGCGTCACGGTCTCGCACCCCTGGGGCGCCGGGTCGTTGGCGTCGACCACCGCCTGGTCGGCGGTTCCGGCCGGCGTCGCGCCGTCGCACTGGATCAGCGTCTCGGGGTTGCCGTTCGCCGTCAGCAGCAGGTCGTCGCCGGCGCCGCCGTAGTAGCTCGCGCCGGTCGGGGTGACGTACTGGCTCATCTCCGAGGTGCCGTCGAGCGTGTCGTCGCCCTCCCCGCCGCGGAACGCGCCGCCGTCCGCGTACACGGTCGCCTTCAGCGTGTCGTCGCCGCCGAGGCCCCACAGGGAATCCGTCCCGCCCGGCCCGGTGTTGAGGTCGTTGGCGGCCCCGTTGCCGCGGATGACGTCGTCGCCGCTTCCGCCGACGACGTCCTCGACGTCCATGTTCGGACCGAGGTCGTCGCCCTCGTAGAGGCCGCCGTCGTTGGCGACGCCGTCGAGGCTCAGCTTCAGCGCGTCGGAGCGCTGGGCGTAGTCGGCGGTGTCGGCGCCGGCCCCGCCGTTGAACGTGTCGGCGGCCGCCGCGGCGTAGCCGTCGCCGTTCAGGCGGTCGTCGCCGTCGCCGCCGTCGAGGCGGTCGCCGCCCGCGCCGCCCTCGAGCACGTCGCCGTCGGCGTTGCCGTACAGGTGATCGGCGCCGTCCTGGCCCCGCAGGCTGTCCTTCCCGGCGCCTCCGTTCAGCGTGTCGGCCGCGTCGCTGCCGCCGATCGCGTCGTCGCCGCCGTCGCCGTAGGCGGTGAGGACGGGCAGCGTCGTCGAGCCGTCGTAGACGTAGAGGTCGTCGGCCCCGTCGCCGCCGTGCACGGTGCTCGCGCCGCAGGTCCAGCACCAGTAGTGGTCCGCGCCGCTCCCGAGCCAGACGGTGTACGGCACCGCCGCGTGGGCGTCGACGCCGTCGTCGCCCGTGCCGGCGAGGATGGTCGCCGGCAGCGAGGGACCGTCGACGGCGTAGTCCACCCGGTCGGCGAAGTCGCCGGTGCTCACCTGCACCGCCGTCAGCCCGGCGGCCGAGCACCGCGCGTGGTCGCCGGCGGTGCCGGTGATCGTGCAGCCGGCGCCGTAGGGGACGATCGGCGAGCCGCGGTCCCAGAACACGATCTGGTCCGCCGCCGCGTCGTAGCTCACGTCGACGTCGTTCTTCTCCCCCGGCTGCGCGGTGAAGTACGCGATCCCGCCGCTCACGTGGGCCTCCGGCGAGGGCAGCGTCTTGAACGACCGGTCGGCGCCGTAGGTGGTCCCGGCGGCGTTGGCCGCCACGAGGCGGAAGTGGTAGGTGGTCTTCTTGGTCAGGTCGCCGAGCGCCGCGGCGACGGAGACGTCCGTGCTCCCCGCGGCGAGCGACCCGACGGGCGTCGAGCTCCCGTAGGCGGTCGTCGTCCCCCACTCGAAGTGGTACTGCGTGGCCGCGCCGCCGGGGTTCACGAGGCCGCGGAGCGTCGCGGTCGTCTGCTTGACCGTGGTCGCGTCGCGCGCGGTCACGACCGGCTTGCCCGCGGGCGGCAGGCGCAGCCAGTCGACCGACGAGCGTTCGCCATGGTCGTTGAGGTCCGCGAGCGTCGCCAGCGTCAGGGGGCTGCCGCCGGTCGCCGCGTCGATGCTCTTGACCACCGGGTTACCCGACGCCGGGAAGTCCAGCACCGCGATGCGGCTCCCGTCGGGCGAGAACACCGGGTGGGTGACGTCCCGTGTCGTGTCGCTCGCGAGCGCGTGCTCGTTCGCGCCGGAGGCGTCCATGACCCGCAGGTGGAACGCGATGTCGCTCCCCGAGTGGTGCGCGACCACGATCTTCGTCGCGTCCGGCGACCAGCCGAAGTCCTCGTAGTCGTCGTTGCCGTAGGGGCCGGACGGAGGCGTCAGGTCGGTCGACGCGCCGCTCGCGGTGTTGTACGCGTAGACGCGCGTCCCTCGGTTGTCCGCGCCGTAGAGGATCGGGCCGCCGGACTTGGGCGACCAGCGGACCGGCCCGGAGACGCAGCCGCACGTGGTCCGCTGCTGCAGCGACGCTCCGTCGACGCCGACCGTGCAGAGCTGGTGGCCGTCGCAGACGAACGCGAGGTGCGTTCCGTCGGGCGACCAGCTCGGATAGCGGCCGTACGCCGTGTCGGGGACCAGGGTCGCCGTGGTGCTGCCGATCGTGCGCACCATGAGGCCGCTGGAGATCGCGCTCTCGTAGGCGACGCGCCGGCCGTCTGGTGCGACCTGCGCGTGGTTCTCGGTCTGGCCGGTCGTGTGGGTCACGTTCGTGCGCGAGGCGCCGGCCGGCGTGACCGTGAAGAGGTCGTTGTAGGCGTTGCCGGACATGTCGTGGTCCCCGTAGTCGCCGAAGACGACCTTCCCGTTGCTGCCGGGATAGGCCGCGCGTGCGGGGGAGGCAAGGGCCGCGAGGGCGAGCGCGAGAAGCGCGACGGCGACGCGGGGTACGGCCAGACGACGGAGTACGGCCGGCATATGAGCCTCCACGGAGGGATGACGTGCGCCCACCCAACGTCTCGGCCCCGGTTTTCTGGGCGCCGATGTACGAAGGCTGACAGTCGCTCAGGCGCCGGCGAGCGTCAGCACCAGCGGGTGGATCGGGCCGGCGCCCTTCATCCGCAGCTGCGCGCCGACGGTGGCCAGCGTCCAGCCGGAGTAGCGGACGTCGTCGACCAGGAGGCCCGGGCCGGCGGGCGGCGGGGTCGTGACGCGGAACTGGCCGCGCACGTTGGCGACCTGCTGGGCGGAGTTGGCCATCTCGCGCTGCGGCGGCCCGTCGCCGGTGCGCTCGAGCACGTCGACGAAGGGGAGCCCGAGGCGCTCGGCGAGCGCGCGGGCGAAGGCCGGCACGAGGTCGCCCGAGCGCCGCGACGGGATGGCGGCCACCCACTCGGGCGCGGGCGCCGGCCGCCAGCGGGTCAGCAGCTCCGCGCAGGCCCCGGCGAGGTCGTCGTCGAAGCGGCCGGCCGCCCGGCCGGCGCGCACGACCGGATCCCACCCGCCGTCGCCGGCGCGTGCCAGCGCGCGCCCCTCCTCCAGCTGCAGCTCGGCGGGGATCTTCTTGCCGGGCGCGTCGGCCGTGCGCGGCGTCTGGCGGCGCACGCCGAGGGTGAGCGGCTGCGAGCGCAGGAGCTCGTGGGCGGCGCCCGCCAGCCCCGGGTCGACCGGGCCGTCGAACCGCGGCGCGGTGCACGCGGCGCAGCGGCCGCAGGGCGCCGCCGCCGGGTCGTCGAGCTCGCGCTGCAGGACCTCCATCAGGCAGCGGCCGTCCGTGCCCAGCGCGGCCATCGCGGCCTGCTCGGCGCGCCGCTGCTTCGTCATCGCGTCGTAGCGCTCCGCGTCGTAGGCCCACGCCGCGCCGGTCCGCACCCACTCGGTGCCTCGCGGCGGACGGCGCCCTCGACGTCGAGCACCTTCAGCAGCGCTTCCAGCCGCGTCTTGCCGAGGTTGACCTCGGCCTGCAGCGCCGGCACCGAGGCCGGCAGCGCGGCGAGCACGGCGTCGACCAGCGCGCGCGGCGGGAACGCCGTCTCGATGAAGAAGTCCTGGATCGAGCGGTCCTCGGCGCCGCGCAGCAGCACGGCGTGGGCCTCGTCGACGCCGCGCCCCGCGCGCCCGACCTGCTGGTAGTAGGCGATCGCCGACGACGGCGCCTGGAAGTGGACGACGAAGCCGAGGTCCGGCTTGTCGTAGCCCATGCCGAGGGCGCTGGTCGCCACCACGGCCTTGACCTCGTTGGCCAGCAGGCGCCGCTCGGCCTCGATGCGTTCCTCGTCGCCGACCTCGCCGGAGTAGGCGAGCGCGGAGATCCCGCGCGAGGCCAGCCACTCGGCCACCGCGTCGGTGTCGCGCTTGGTGAGGCAGTAGACGATGCCCGAGCCGGGCAGCTGCGGCAGCCACATCGCCAGCCAGGCGAGCCGCGCCGCCGGCGAGGGCAGCGGCACGACCTCCAGGCGCAGCGACGAGCGCGCCAGCGGGCCGCGGTAGACGGTCAGGTGCGCGGGGTCGGCGCCGACGGCGAGCTGCTCGGCGACGTCGGCGACCACGCGGTCGTTCGCCGTCGCGGTGGTGCACAGGACCGCCACGTCGGGCGCGAGCGCGGCGAGCACGTCGCGGATCCGCCGGTAGTCGGGGCGGAAGTCGTGCCCCCAGTCCGACACGCAGTGGGCCTCGTCGACGACCAGCAGCCCGACACGCTCGACGAACGACGGCAGCATCGTCTCGCGGAAGCGCGGGTTGTTGAGCCGCTCCGGGCTGATCAGCAGGAGGTCCACGTCGTCGGCGGCAAGGCGCGCGGCCACGGCGTCCCACTCGTCGCGGTTGGTCGAGTTCACCGTGACCGCGCGGATGCCCAGCCGCTCGGCCGCCTCGATCTGGTTGCGCATCAGCGCCAGCAGCGGCGAGACGAGCACGGTCGGCCCGCTCCCGCGCGCCCGCAGCAGCGCGGTCGCCACGAAGTACACGGCGCTCTTGCCCCAGCCGGTGCGCTGGACGCACAGCACGCGCCGCCGCCGCTCGACCAGGTCCAGCACCGCGTCGAGCTGGTGCTCGCGGAAGGCGGCCGCCGGCCCGGCCAGCTCGCGCAGGAGCGCGAGCGCCTCGTGTTCGACGGCGGGGGCGGCGGAGGACATGGTCTACACGGTAGGCGCGGCGCGGACGGGTTCGCCCCCCGGGAGGCTCCGGGACTCCGGCACTGCATCTCGCGTGCCGATCACTGGACTGCGTCGGGTGAGGACGCGAAGGTTGGCCCGCGCGTCCGTCACACCGTCACACTCGTGCCTTCGGAGGGCGCCGATGTGACGGTTGTGGGGCTCAGGACGTCAAATGTGACATTCGCGGCTCCTCGCGCCGCGAGTGTGACGTTCGTACGTCCATATCACGTCGAACCGGACATCGGCGGGATCTCGGCGCGCGGATGTCCGGTTGTCCGCCCGCCACGTGCCCTACGCCGCCGCCACCCGCCCGGCCGCCGTCCACGCGTCGACCTCGTCGGGCGCCGCATGGGCGTCGCACAGGGTCTTGACCCACCGCCCCGGCGGCTCGACCCGGAGCGAACCGGGCGCACCGCAGCACTCGCAGGTCTCCCCCGCCGCCCGCACGGCCTCGGCGATCGCCGCGTCGGCCGCGCCGCGCACCGCCGGCGCCACCGTCACGCCCACGGCCAGCCGCCCGTCGATCTCGGCCACCGAGTCGACGCCGTAGCGCGGGTCGAGCGCCCGCAGGCGCGCGTCGAGCGCGTGCAGGACCGGCCACCAGCCCTCCCACACGTTCGACCACGGCCGCGGCGGCGTCCCGTGGTCCGCACCGCCGAAGATCAGGGGGTTGCCGGCGAGCACCGCCACGAGTCTGCCTGCTCCGCGGCGCCCGGCGCCAGGCAACGAGGCGCCCAGACGCTTCCGGCGCCGACGACGGTCAGCAAACGGACGAGCGCGGCCCGCGCCGCTCCACGCAACTTCGGCGTGCGCGGCCCGTTCCAAGCGACCACGATGCGGCCCCTGCTCGCGCTCCTCGCCCTGCTGGCGATCGTCCCCGCGGGCGCAGAACAAGCCCGCGCAGCGACCGTCTCCACCCGGACCCTCCCGGAGCTCTGCCACGAGAAGGGACCGTGCGTCCCCGCCACCACGGAGGTCAGCTTCCGCGCGGCGCCCGGCGAGCCCAACCGGCTCGTGGTCGGCCGCGAGGGCCGCGGCCTTCTCGTCGAGGACACCGGCGCCCCGCTGCAGGCTTCGGGAGAATGCACGGCGCGCTCCGAGCACGCCGTGGTCTGTCGCGGCAAGCGCTTCAGCTTCGCCGCGAGCCTCGGCGACGGCGACGACGGCGGGCTCGCCCGGTTCAAGGCGACGCTGTACGGCGAGGACGGCGCTGACGACCTGCGCCTCGCCGCTGGCGCCGGGACGCTGGCGGGCGGCCCGGGCGACGACCGGCTGACGGGCGGCGCGCGCGACGACACCCTGTTCCCCGGACCCGGCACCGACACGGTGGCGGCCGGGCCCGG
>DASVQH010000253.1:0-2016 GCA_036389195.1 Solirubrobacteraceae bacterium | reverse complement strand
CGAAGTCGCCGCCGAAGGCCGCGGCCTGGCCCCGGCAGTTCTCGGCCGAGTTGAGCGCTTCGAGCGCCCCCAGCCGGCGGCAGAGCTCGACGGCGCGCTGGCCGATCGCCACGCCGCGGTCGTAGTCCCACACGAGGTTGGCCGCCCGGGTGGCGAGCCACCCCCAGCGGACCATCGCCTCGGGCGAGACCGCCGGCCCACAGAACGCGGCGACCGCGCGCTGCAGCACCGGCGCCGCCGCGGCGTGCCCCGCGGTGAAGATCAGCGCCAGCCCGTCGAGCAGCACGTCGTGCGGCCGCGGGCCGCCCGGTGGCTGGGGCGCCGCGGCCGCGGCGCGCGACACGTCGCGCAGGCCGCCGCCGGCCCTGGCCAGGCCGCCCGCGAAGATCGCGGCCGCCCACGCGTCGAGGTAGGTGTCGCGGGCGAGCGCGGCGTCGAGCGCCTCGAGCTGCTTGGCCGCCCTCAGCAGGAGCAGGGGCGCGTCGCCGCCGGGCGCGTCCTGCGCCGCCACCCCCGCTCGCAGCCGGTCCAGCCGCGCGCGCCCGAGCGCGTCGAGCGGCCCGGCCTCCGCCGTGGCCAGGAGCCCGTGCGCCACGACGAACGCCCCCGCCCCCAGGCTGGCCTGAGCCGCGGCCAGGGCGCGCCCGGCGCGGATGGCCGGGTCGCTCGTCAGGGCCACGGCGCGCCGCAGGAACGCGGCGGCGGCCGCGAAGCCGCCGCGCGCCCGGGCCCGCTCCGCCGAGCGCTCGAGCTCGCGGGCGACGGCCTCGTCCGGGCCGGCCGCCGCCGTCGCGAGATGCCACGCGCGGCGGTCCGGGTCGAGCGCCCGGTCCGTGACCTCGGCCAGCGCCAGGTGGGTCGCGCGCCGCTGCTCGCCGCCGGCGGACCGGTACACCGCCGAGCGCGCCAGCGGGTGGCGGAAGCTCACCCGCTCGTCCACCGACAGCAGGTCGTCGGTCGCGTCGACGGCGGCGGGGTCGACGCCGAGCCGCCGGCACGCGCGGTGCAGCAGCAGCGGATCGCCCAGCGGCTCGGCCGCCGCCACCAGCAGCAGCCTCCGCGCCGGCTCGGGGAGCGCTTCGACGCGGCGGGCGTAGTGCTGCTCGAGCCGCTCGGAGAGGTCGCCGGCCTCCGGCAGGCCGAAGACGCCGGCCAGCTCCCTCGGGCTGAGCCCCCGCGGCAGCTCGAGCAGCGCCAGCGGGTTGCCGCGCGTCTCGGCGATGATCCGGTCGCGGATGGGCGGGTCCAGCGGAACGCCGAGCGTCGAGTCGAGCAGCCGGCGGGCGTCGGCGGCGGACAGCCCCTGGACCTCGAGCCGAGGGACGTGACACAGCGCCTCGCCGGGCTCGCGCGCGGCGAACACGAGGCCCAGCGGCTCGGCCAGCAGCCGGCGCGCGACGAACGCCAGCGCGAGCGCCGACGCCCGGTCGACCCACTGCGCGTCGTCGATCACGCACAGCAGCGGATGCCGCTCGGCCGCGGCGGACAGCAGGCCGAGCACCGCCAGACCGACCAGGAGACGATCGGGCGCGGGCCCGGCGCTCAGGCCGAAGACCACGCGCAGGGCGTCGCGCTGCGGATCCGGGAGGCCGGCGAGGTGGTCGTCGAGCAGCGGCGCGCATAGCTGCTGCAGGCTCGCGTACGGCAGCTCCAGCTCGGCCTCGGCGCCGGTCGCCCGCGCGACCGTGAAGTCGCCGGCGCACGCGACGAGGTCGTCGAGCAGCGCCGTCTTGCCGATCCCGGCCTCGCCGCGCAGGAGGAGCGACCGGCTCTCGCCCTGGCGCACGGCCGCGAGCAGCTCGTCCAGCCGCACCCGCTCCCGCCGGCGGCCCACCAGGTACGTCGGCTCGAGCAGGCCGCTGGTCATGGTCGTCAGCAACCTTACGTCGGGCGGTGTGCGCGGGGCAACCGCGGCCGGCGCCCGCCGGGCAGCGGCACGCTACGGTCGGCGGGTGCCGCGCGCCGCGATCGTCTGCCTCCTCGCGCTCGCCGGCGCGCTGCTGCTCTGCGGGCCGG
>DASVQH010000252.1:0-6170 GCA_036389195.1 Solirubrobacteraceae bacterium | reverse complement strand
GCGGGCGTTCTGGATCGCCACCGCGAGCTGGTCGACGAGCAGCCGCAGGAGGTCGAGGCCCTCGCCGGCCAGCGGGTCGGTCGCGGGGCGCAGGAAGACCACGGTGCCGATCGCCTGGCCGCGGGCGCTGAGCGCCATGCGCGTGATGTGGCGGTCGCCGCGCACCTCGGGGGGCTCGGCGCCGGACTCCGCCGGGCGCGTCCAGGGGTGCTCGCCCTGCCAGGCGCCCGCCGTGGCGGCCAGCTGGTAGCCGCCCTCGCGGCGGTCGAGGTAGAGCGCCGAGCTGGACGCCCGCGCCGCCAGGTGCAGCACCTCGAGCGACTGCTCGACGATCGGCTTCTCCTCGAGCGTCTGGGTCATCGTCGTCGCCAGGCCCGTCAGCGCTTCGAGCTCCTCGTTGCGGCGCTGGGAGTCCTCGCGCAGCGCCCGCTCGCGGCGGACGGCGCGCCCGTTGGCGAGCAGCAGGTACGCCTGGCGGCAGAACGCCAGGCCGAGGACGAGGAGGCTCAGCAGGCCGAAGTAGACGAACTCCCACTGGGCCAGCAGGCCGGGCAGCGCCGCGCGGCCGAAGCCGGCCATCGGCAGCGCGCTCGCGGCCACGAACGGGGCCAGGACGCGGGTGGCGAACCAGCGCCAGCCGGTCGGCTCCTCCGCCGGCTCCTCGGACCCGTCCGCCCGGGTCGCCCGGATCGCCGCCGCGGCGAGCCACCAGGCCGTCGCCGTCCAGCAGACGGCGAGCGACCAGTCGGCGGCGGCCAGCTTGCCCGCCGCCTCCGCGGCCACGAGCCCGTCCGCGACGGTGGTGGCCAGCCCGGCGAGCGCCAGCGGCCGGGCGAGGCGTCGGGCGGTGGCCGACGGCGCGGCGACCGCGACGGTGCCGGCCACCACCAGGCCGATCAGGTCGAGGCAGAAGATGACGGTCAGGACCGGGTCGCCGTCGCGGACGCCCGGGATCACGACGCCGCGGACGGCGAGCGCGACCACCACGACCGCGGCCAGCGCCGCGTTGAGCAGGCCGTCGACCCCGGTCCCGCGCAGCGTCGCGGCGCCGAGGCGCAGGGCGCCGCCCGCCAGGGCGATCGAGGCGAGGCCGCCCGCGTAGAAGGCGATCCGCTGGCTGCCGCCGCTCAGCGCGGCGGTGGTGGCCAGGCCGGTCCCGGCCGCGCCGGCGGCGGCGGCCAGCGCGAACGCCCGCCACGCCCCGGCCCGGGCGGGGTCGGCTCCGGCGGCGGCGAACGCCTGCCGGGCCGCGAAGACGAGCAGGACCAGCGGGACCGCGAAGACCAGGTCCGCCAACGAGATCCCCGACAGCGGCACGCCGAAGGCGACCAGCATGAAGGCGCCGAACCACGCCCCGGCGTCCCGCCGCTCGGGTCTCGCCGCGGGCTGGCCGATCTCCCGGGCGGCGACCGCCTCGAACTCCTCGGCCGGGCACGAGCGCACCGCGCAGCCGCACCGGCCGCAGGCGGGCTCGAGCATCGTCGAGCCCTCCGCGCCGCGGTGCTCGCCGCAGTACACGCAGTAATGAACCCACGCCATATCCCGGGTGGTCGGCCCCCGGGGCGCGTCCTTGACCGGCGGCATGCGTCAGAATCCCTCGGATTCCCCTCTACTTTCAGACGACCGAGGAGTGTTGACCGCCCCCGTGCTCGATGAGATCGCAACGACACTGACCAGCAACCAGAAGCTCCTGTCCTGGGTGGAGGAGATCGCCGCTCTGACCCAGCCGTCCGCCGTCCACTGGTGCGACGGCTCGGCCGAGGAGTACGACGAGCTCTGCGCCAAGCTGGTGGAGGCCGGCACCTTCGAGAAGCTCTCGGAGGCCAAGCGCCCGAACTCCTACCTGGCCTTCTCGGACCCGGGCGATGTCGCGCGCGTCGAGGACCGGACCTACATCTGCTCCGAGCGCGAGGTGGATGCAGGCCCGACCAACAACTGGATGGCGCCGGCGGAGATGCGCGAGAAGCTGAGCGGCCTGTTCAAGGGCTGCATGCAGGGGCGCACGATGTACGTGGTGCCTTACTCGATGGGGCCGCTGGGGTCGCCGATCGCCCACATCGGGGTCCAGCTGACCGATTCGGCCTACGCGGCGACGTCGATGCGGATCATGACCCGCATGGGCAAGGGCGCGCTCGACGTGCTCGGCGACGACGGCGAGTTCGTCCCCTGCGTCCACAGCGTCGGCATGCCGCTGACCGAGGGCGTCGAGGACGTCCCCTGGCCGTGCAACAACGAGACGAAGTACATCGTCCACTACCCCGAGACGCGCGAGATCTGGTCCTACGGCTCGGGCTACGGCGGCAACGCCCTGCTGGGCAAGAAGTGCTTCGCGCTGCGCATCGCGTCGGTCATGGCCCGCGACGAGGGCTGGATGGCCGAGCACATGCTCATCCTCAAGCTCACGTCGCCGGAGGGGGAGGTCAAGTACGTCACCGGCGCGTTCCCGAGCGCCTGCGGCAAGACCAACCTGGCCATGCTCGTCCCGACGCTGCCCGACTGGAAGGTCGAGACGGTCGGCGACGACATCGCCTGGATGAAGTTCGGCGAGGACGGCCGGCTCTACGCGGTCAACCCGGAGGCGGGCTTCTTCGGCGTCGCCCCGGGCACCGGCGTCGCCACGAACCCCAACGCGATCGAGACGATCCGCGCCAACTCGATCTTCACCAACTGCGCGAAGACCGACGACGGCGACATCTGGTGGGAGGGCCTCACCGACGAGCCGCCCGCGCACCTGATCGACTGGCACGGCAACGACTGGACGCCCGAGACGGGCACCGCCGCGGCGCACCCGAACGCCCGCTTCACGACCCCGGCGTCGCAGGACCCGGTGATCGCGGAGAACTGGGAGGACCCCGCCGGCGTCCCGATCGACGCGTTCATGTTCGGCGGGCGCCGGGCGACCGTCGTCCCGCTGGTCGCCGAGGCGTTCGACTGGGAGCACGGCGTCTTCCTGGGGGCGACGATGTCCTCGGAGATGACGGCGGCCGCGGCCGGCACGGTCGGCCAGCTGCGCTTCGACCCGTTCGCCATGCTGCCGTTCTGCGGCTACAACATGGGCGACTACATGGGCCATTGGCTCGAGATGGGCCGGCGCGAGGGCGCCAAGATGCCCAAGCTGTTCTACGTCAACTGGTTCCGCAAGGACGACGACGGCAAGTTCATGTGGCCCGGGTTCGGCGAGAACTCGCGCGTGCTGGAGTGGATCTTCCGGCGCTGCGACGACGCGGCCGAGGCGGTCGACACGCCGCTGGGCCGCGTGCCGACGACGGATGCGCTCAACACCGAGGGCCTGGACCTGCCGGAGGACGCGCTGCGCCGGCTCCTCGACGTCGACGCCGACGCCGTCCGCGAGTCGCTGCCGCAGTTCGAGCAGCACCTGGAGCGCTTCGGCGACCGGCTGCCGCAGGAGATGCGCGACCAGCTGGAAGCGCTGCGGGGCCGGCTCTGACGTCGCCCAGAGGATGAGCGAAGCGGCATCCCGCCGCGCGAAGGCGCGGCGGGATGGCGCAGCGAAGCGAGATCCGGCCGGGCGAAACCCGATTCCGCGGCCGGCTGGAGGGGCGCGCGCTACTCGGTGACGACGACGTAGAAGCGCTTGCGCGTCTGCGCGGTCGTCCCGCTGCCGTCGCTGTTGCGGGGCGCGACGACGAACGCCTGGTTGTTCTTGGCGCTGGTCGGCGCGCACTCGACGGCGCCGGCGATCTGGCACCGCGACGCGGCGATCTCCCCGCCGAACGAGCCCTCGACGTTGCGCACGGCGATGGTGGCGGCGAGGCCGTTGTCGGTGAGATCCTCGCCGGAGTCGATGTAGACGTTGTCGTTGGTGGCGTAGGCGTCGAGGACGCGGAACCCGCCCGACTGGGCGACGATCTCGCCGAACTCGTTGACCAGCAGCCAGCGCGTCTTCGTGTTGGCGCGAGCGGCCGTGACGATGTCGGCGGCGTTCTGGCCGTCGACGCGGTCGGCGTTCAAGCCGTCCGCGACGCCCGTGGCGTTGGTGGTGAACGGCTTGGCGGCGTCGCCGCCGCCGCCCACGGTGATCGTGCCGCCGGTGGCGCCCTTGGTGGCCTGGAACTCGAACGCCAGGCCGGTGGCCAGGTTGTTGGCCCGCAGGCAGGGCTTGTTGGCCGGAGCAGCCTCGGCCCGGCAGCCGTACGTCGCGCCGCCGCCCGTGCTCGACTTGTTGGACTGGCGGGTCGAGAAGCCGCCGGTGTTGGCGTTCGTCGTGCCGATGTTGGCGATGATCTGCGTCTCCTTCGTCGTCGTGCCGTTGCGCGTGCCCTGCGTGACGACATCGCCGTTGCGGGCGACCGCGAACGAGGAGATGCCGAGGGTCAGGACGACGCTCGCCGCGACGACCGAGCGGGTGCGGTGCATGCGAACCTCCGTGGATCGGGGGGGTGTGGACTGGCCGTTGAAACCGCCGCACGGCGCCGAACGGAGCGGCCGCCGTCGAACATCCGTCCGGGCGCGCACCCGCGCCGTTTGCCCTCGCCGCGAGCGGGTATGGACTGTCGCCGTGCTTGAAGAGAGCCAGCGCAACGGCGGATGGGCCGAGCTCGCGGAGCACGACGGCCGGTTCGTCGAGCCCGGGGAGGAGTGGCGCTCGGAGCTCTACCGGATCTCCTCGGCCCAGTTCATGCGCTGCGCCGACGTGCTCGGGCTGCCGGACGACCTGCGCACCCGCCTGCTCGAGCCACGCCGCTCGCTCACCGTCAACTTCCCCGTCCGGCGCGACGACGGCACGGTGGAGAACTTCACGGGCTACCGCGTGCAGCACACGCTGACCATGGGGCCGACCAAGGGCGGCTTCCGCTACGCGCCGGGCGTCTCGCTCGGCGAATGCGCCGCGCTGGCGATGTGGATGACCTGGAAGTGCGCGCTGCTCGGGCTGCCCTACGGCGGCGCCAAGGGCGGCGTCCGCTGCGATCCGCACACCCTGTCGGTCGCCGAGCTGGAGCGCATCACCCGCCGCTACGCCGCCGAGCTGATCCCCGTCATCGGTCCCGATCGCGACATCCCGGCGCCCGACATGGGCACCGGCGAGCGCGAGATGGCGTGGTTCTACGACACCTACTCGCAGTCCGTCGGCCACTCGGTGCCCGAGATCGTCACCGGCAAGCCGCCCGTGCTCGGCGGGACGACCGAGCGCCGCCCGGCCACCGGCCTCGGCGTGGTCTACGTCGTCGAGGGCATGATGGAGCGGCTCGGGTGGTCGCTGCGCGACCAGCGGATCGTCGTGCAGGGCTTCGGCAACGTCGGCGAGGTCGCGGCCGCCGAGCTGCACGCGATCGGCGCCACCGTGGTGGGGATCTCCGACGCCACGGGCGGGATCGTCAACCCGGACGGCATCGACGTCGACGCGGCCGTCGAGCACGTCCGCGCGCACGCCGGGCTGGCCGGCTTCGCGGGCGGCGAGGCGGTCGGGCGCTCCGAGGTGCTCGAGACGCCCTGCGACATCCTCATCCCGGCGGCGCTGGAGCGCCAGATCACCGCGGAGAACGCCGCACGGCTGCAGTGCCGGCTGGTCGTGGAGGCCGCCAACGGCCCGACGACCCCGGAAGCCGAGGACATCCTCGCCGCGCGCGGGATCCAGGTCGTCCCCGACATCCTCGCCAACGCCGGCGGCGTCTGCGTCTCCTACTTCGAGTGGGTGCAGGACCAGCAGAAGTTCTCGTGGGACGCGATCGAGATCCAGGAGCGGCTGCGCCGGCAGATGCGCACCGCGCTGACCCAGGTGTGGGACGCCGCGCAGCGGCACCAGACCGACTGGCGCACGGCGGCGATGACCGTCGCGGTCGAGCGGGTGGCCGAGGCGGCCCGCCTGCGCGCGATCTACCCCTGAGCGCCGGCCCCGCCGTGCGCCCACAGCAGCGCCGCCGCGTAGGAGCGCAGCGGCCGCCACGCCTGCGCGCGGGCCTCCAGATCGGCGGCTGACGGCCGCTCGGCGAGCGCGAACGCGCGCTGCGCGCCGCGCCGCAGCCCGAGGTCGGCCGCCGGGAAGACGTCCGTGCGGCGCAGGTGGTGCAGAAGGAACATCTGCGCCGACCACGGGCCGACGCCCACGACCCGCTCGAGCTCCTCCTGCGCCGCGGCGTCGTCGGCGGCGGCGAGCCGGTCGAAGTCGAGCCGGCCGTCGAGGACGCGCTCGGCGAGGTCGTGGAGCGACC
>DASVQH010000251.1:0-1837 GCA_036389195.1 Solirubrobacteraceae bacterium | reverse complement strand
GACCTGCTCCACAAGGCGCGGTTCATCCCGTTCTCCGATCAGGTGCGGGTCGGCGCGGGGAAGCTCGCCGCCGCCGTGACCCGTGTGCGGGCGGCCGTGCCCGCCGACCGAGCCCAGACGATGCCGCTCGTCGAGCAGCTCGAGGCGCACACGCTGCAGGCGCCCCGGATCCCGTTCACGAGCGAGGTGCGGGTCGACCGGGAGGCCGTCTACGACGTGCTGGACCGGCTGCGCGCCGCGTGACGCCGTGCGGCCGCTCGCGGCGGCCGCACGGATCGATTCCTGGGGAGGAAGGGGAGCTACGCGGCGGGACGCCCGAGCTCGACCTCGCGGAAGAAGCGGCCGGCCGAGGTGAGCTTGAGCTCGGCCTCGCGGACGCGGGTTCCGGCGACGAGCGCGTCGGTGCCGCAGCTGGCGTCGTCGTCGTCGTCGCCCTCGTCGTCGTTGCCGCCGCCCTGGTCGGGCGTGCCGTCGTCGTCGCCGCCGGTCGGCTGGTCGTCGTCGTCGTCGTTGCCGCCGCCCTGGTCGGGCGTGCCGTCGTCGTCGTCGCCGTGGTCGTCATCGTCGTCGCCGCCCCGGCCCGGGCCGGAGTGGTCGTCGTCGTCGCGGTCGCCGCTGCCGGGGCCGGAGCTGTCGTCGTCCTCATCGTCGCCGTCGTGCGAGGCGCGCGCCGTCGGGGCGGCGGGCGGGCACTCGATCTCGGTGCGGTCGTCGACGCCGCCGCTGAGCTCGCCGCCGCCGGCCAGCGCGATGGTCAGGACGCCGTCGGCGAAGGAGGTGATCGTGCCGGCGTTCTCGTCGCCGTCCTCGATGCCGTCGCGGTCGGAGTCGGGCTTGCGCGGGTTCAGCCCGGCGCGGAACTCGCCGCGGTTGCGCAGGCCGTCGTGGTCCTGGTCACGGCGGGCCTGGTTGACCTTCAGGGACAGATGGTGGCGCTTCTCCCAGCGGTCCGGGATGCGGTCGTGGTTGCGATCGCGGGCGGAGGCGGGCGCGGCGGCGGTGAGCAGCGCCACGAAGAGCGTCGCCGCGAGGGCGAGCAGGCGGAGGGGGGACATCAGGGCTCCTTGGGGAGGCATGAACATGACATCGATGCAGACACGGGCTTCCTCGCAAAGATCACGCGGCGGTGGACGCATGACGTATCTCCCGCCACACTGCTCAGGTCGTGCCCACCGTCTCGGTAGCCCGGATCCCCGACCCCCAGGAGCCCGTGCCGGCCGTCGCCTGGCCGGCGGTCGCGCTGTTCGTGGCCGGGGTCGCGCTGTGGGTCGGGCCCGCCGCGCTCGCCCTGGCCGGCGCCGTCCCGCTGTGGGTGGCCCCGCTTCCGCAGGCGGTCGGCTCCTACCTGCTGTTCACCGTCGCGCACGACGCCGGCCACCGCTCGGTGTCCGCGCACGAGGCGGTCAACGTCTGGCTCGGGCGCATCGCGATCTTCCTGTTCGCGCCGCAGGCCGGCTTCCGCACCTGGCGCTTCATCCACATGCAGCACCACCGCTTCACCAACCACGACGACGGCCGTGACCCCGATCACTACACCCACCGCGGCCCGCGCTGGCAGATGCCGCTGCGCTGGCTGACGATCGACCTCTACTACATCGTCTGGTACGTGCCGCACCTCCCGCGGCGTCCGCGCGGCGAGAAGGCCGAGCTGGCGGTGGCGTGGACGCTGCTGATCGCGCTCGTCGCCGCGGCGCCGGCCACGGGGCACGCCGTCGAGCTGCTGGTGCTCTACCTGCTGCCGATGCGGCTCGCCGTCGCCTGGCTGGGCTTCGCCTTCGACTACCTGCCCCACCACGGCCTGCACCTGACCCCGACCGAGGACCGCTTCAAGACCACG
>DASVQH010000250.1:0-9485 GCA_036389195.1 Solirubrobacteraceae bacterium | reverse complement strand
GGCCGATCCGCAGCGACGGGTCGCGCAGCGCGCCCCAGTCGCGGTGCAGCGGCCGGCTGCGCGCCACCGCCGCGACCTCCTCGTCGAGCGACGCCTCGTCGTGCGTGCGGGCCAGGATCGCCCGCGCCTCCTCGACGCGGCCGCGCGCCACCAGCCAGCGCGGGCTCTCGGGGAGGAAGAGCATCCCGACGGCGAGCCCGATGGCCGGGACGATCCCCAGCCCGAACATCCACCGCCACTCGCCGCTGCTCGCCAGCGCGTAGTCGACGAGGTAGGCGGTGACGATCCCGGTGACGATCATCAGCTGGTTGAGCGAGACGATCCGCCCGCGGACGGCCGGCGGCGCGACCTCGGAGAGGTAGAGCGGCACGGTGGTCGAGGCGGCGCCGACCCCGAGGCCGATCACGAAGCGCCCGGCGACGAGCACCACGACGCTCTGCGAGACCACCACGACGAGGATCCCGGCGATGAACACGAGCGCGGTGGCCACGAGCGTGGGCCGGCGGCCGAAGCGGTTGGAGACCGAGCCGCCGGCGACGGCGCCCAGGGCGGCGCCCAGCAGCAGCCCGCTGACCACCGCGCCCTGCTCGAAGCTCGAGAGCGTCGCCGGCCCGAAGTCGTCCTTGAGGAACAGCAGGGCGCCCGAGATGACGCCGGTGTCGTAGCCGAACAGGAAGCCGCCGAGCGCCGCCACGACGGCGACGCCGAGCAGGAAGCCGCGCGGGCCGCGTTGGGATGCCGCCGGGTCAGGAGTCATGGGGCGACTGTCCCGGCGGGCGGTGAGAAGGCGATGAGAGGGGCGGCGGCGGGCGCCCGCTCATGGCGCTCTCATCCGCCGGCGCGATGGTGCTCGCCGCCATGGACGACCTCATCGAACGCACGGCCGGCCACAGCGTCGCCGACACCGTCGACCGCCTCGGCGCGGCCGCCGCCGAGCGCGGGATGACCGTATTCGCGCGCGTCGACCACGCCGCGGGCGCCCGCGAGGCAGGGCTCGAGCTCGCGGACGAGGTCGTCCTGCTGGTCGGCAGCCCGAAGGCCGGGACACTCCTGATGCAGCGCGACGCGCGCGTCGGCCTCGACCTGCCGCTGCGGATCCTCGTGTGGGACGACGGCGGGACGACCCGGATCGCCTACCGCCCGCCCGCCGCCGCCGTCCCGGCGGACGAGCGCGCCGGCCTGGAGGCGCTGCTCGAGCAGATGGCGGGCGGCCTCGCGCAGCTCGTCGACGCCGCCGCGTGAGCGAGGGCGTCGACTACCGCTTCTCGCTCTCGAACGAGCGCACCTACCTCGCGTGGGTGCGGACGGCGCTCGGCCTGATCGCCGGCGGCGTCGTGGCCGCCAAGGCGCTCGGGCTCGACCACGACGTATGGCGCTGGATCGTCTCCCTCCCGCCGTTCGCCGCCGGTGCCGCGACGGCGGGTCTGGCGTCGCGTCGCCGCCGCGCGTACGAGCGCGCGATGGAGGCGGGCCGGGCGCTGCCGGCGAGCGCGTGGCCGGAGCGGCTGGCGTGGGGGCTCGCGCTCTACGCGTGCGTCCTCGCGGCGGTCCTGCTGCTCGACCTCTGAACGGACGAATCGCATGCCCATGCGATGGCGCGGGCGGCCGTCAGCCGCGAACGTACGGTCATGGCCGCACCGGACCACCACGAGCGCGACGGGGAAGCGAGGCGCACGAGCGCGAGCCTCGCCGCCGCGCTGGAGCGCGACCGGCTCGCGTTCCGCGTCGGGCGCGTCGAGCACGCGCTGCTGGCGCTGCGCCGGCGCGCGGACGAGCACCGGCGCGAGATCGGCGCCCCGCCGGCCCACCTGCACCACGCGATCGCGGACTTCGAAGCCGAGGCCCAGGCCATGCGCGCTCGCCTGGAGGCGCTGGACGCGCAGGAACCCACCTTCGAGCGGGCGGCCGCCGGCCGCCCGGACGGCGATGCGCGTCCTCGTCGTTGACGACGACCTCGTGCTCGCCAAGGGCGTGCGCCGGGACCTCATGCGCGACGGCCTGGCGGTCGACGTGGCGATCCGCGGCCACGACGCCATCTGGATGGCCAGCGCGACCGACTACGACGCGATCGTCCTCGACTCCCACCTGCCCGACATCGACGGCTTCGCGGCCTGCCGCAAGCTGCGCACCGGCGCCGTGTCGAGCCCGGTGCTGATGCTCGGCGAGCGGGCGGCGGTGGAGGACTGCGTGACGGGCCTGGACTCGGGCGCCGACGACTTCGTGGTCAAGCCGTTCCACCCCGACGAGCTGGCCGCCCGCCTGCGCGCGCTGATGCGCCGCGGGATGGGCGTCCGCACGGCGGTGCTCGAGGTCGGCGACCTGCGGCTGGATCCGGCGTCGCGCGAGGTCACGCGGGGCTCCGTCCGGATCGACCTCTCGCCCAAGGAGCTGTCGCTGCTGACGGAGTTCATGCGCCACCCCGGGCGCGTGCTCAGCCGCTTCCACCTGCTCGAGCACGCCTGGGACGGCGAGTACGAGAACCGCTCCAACGTGGTCGACGTCTACGTCCGCTACCTGCGCGAGAAGATCGACCGGCCCTTCGGGCTGGAGACGATCGAGACGGTGCGCGGCGCCGGCTACCGGCTGCGCGACTGACGCCTGCCGCGCGGGTCTAGACTCCGCGCGTGCCCAGTCTGCCCGCCCGGATCCTGGTGGCGGTCGCCGCCGCCCTCGCCCTGACCGCGACGCCCGCCGGGGCGCAGACGCGCGCCGACCCGCCGACCGATCCGGTGCCGCGCGCCGAGTGCCGCCCGGGCGGCATCCCGGAGGGGCCCATGCAGGGCCGCGTCCCGGCCGGGGCGGAGAAGGGCTACCGCTGCAACCTCTCGGTGATCGGCCACACCGGCTCCACCGGCGGCTTCCGCGTGCACCGCTACGTCGACAAGGCCGGCCACGAGTGCGCGTACTACGACACGACGCTGCTCTTCCCGACCAACGCGACCAGCCTGAGCCTGGAGCCCACCGGCGTCGCGGTGCTCGACATGACCGACCCGGCCCACCCGAAGCGGACCGCGACGCTGGTGACGCCCGCCATGCAGACGCCGCACGAGTCGCTGAACATCAGCATCGAGCGCGGGATCCTCGCGGCGGTGATGGGGAACCTGGCCGCCTACCCGGGTGTCGTCGACATCTACGACGTCAGCCGCGACTGCCGCACGCCCGACCTGATGGCCAGCGCGCCGGCGGCGATCTTCGGCCACGAGAGCGGGATGGCGCTCGACGGCAGGACCTTCTACCCGACCTCGATCGGCACCGGGCAGACCACCGCGGTCGACATCATCAACCCGCGCCTCCCGCACCCGATCTGGCAGGGCAACTACAAGTCGCACGGGATGTCGCTGTCCGACGACGGCAACCGCGGCTACCTCGCGGCGGCCGACGGGCTGATCATCATCGACCTCTCCGAGGTCCAGGCGCGCAAGCCCGACCCGCAGGTGCGCGAGATCGGCCGGCTGACCTGGCCGAACATGACGATCCCGCAGATCGCCATCCCCGTGACCATCAAGGGCAAGCCCTACCTGGTCGAGGTCGACGAGTTCTCGGCCGATCCGGACAACGAGAGCGTCGCCGCCAACGGGCCGCGCGTCGGGGCCGCGCGGATCATCGACATCTCCGACGAGCGCAAGCCGTTCGTGGTCTCCAACATCCGGCTCGCCGTCCACCAGCCGGAGAACCGGGCGGCGATCGCGAACGATCCGGGCGCGCAGTTCCCCGCCCGCGGCTACGCGGCGCATTACTGCAACGTGCCCCAGCGCGTGGAGCCGGGGATCTTCGCGTGCTCGATGATCCTCTCCGGGCTGCGGGTGTTCGACATCCGCGATCCCGAGCACCCGAAGGAGATCGCCTACCACGTGGCCCCGCCGTCCACGATCTCGGCGACGGGCACGCCGAACGCCGACGAGAGCGGCAACTGGGCGATGTCGCAGCCGGCGTTCGTGCCCGAGCGCGGGGAGATCTGGTACTCCGACGGCACCAGCGGCTTCTACGCGCTGAAGATGGACCCGGCGGTCTGGCCCTTCCCGCGGTCCACCGGCGCCGGCGGCTGCGTCGACACGAGCGGCTTCGCGTCGGTGACCGCCCGTCCGCGGGGGCGCCGCGTGGCCATCGACTTCACGCGCCGCGCGAAGCTTCCGGTCCGGGTCGACGTCTTCCGCGTGTCGCGCGGGCGGCGCGTGATCCGCGAGCGGCTCGTCGCCCGCTTCGAGCGCCGCACCGGGTCGTTCGTGTGGGACGGGCGCGCCACCCGCGGCGGGCACGGCCGCACGGGCGCCGGCGAGTACTTCGTGCGCCTGACGATGCTGCGCGGGCGCGAGGCCTACGACACCCGCCGGATCGTCCTCGCCCGCGACGCCCGCGGCCGCTTCTCGCCGCGGCCCAGCCACTACCGGCGGGCGGGCTGCGGCCTCCTGCGGGCGTTCAAGCTCGAGCGCCCGGTGTTCGGCGGGGTGCGCCGCGCTGCGCTGGCCGGCTCCTACCGGCTCGCCGCCCGCGGCCGGGTCACCGTGACCGTGCTGCGCGGTTCGCGCGTCGTCAAGCGCTACCGCACCGTCGAGCGCCGCGCCGGCCGCACCTTCCGCTTCCGCCTGCCGGCCCGCGGCCTGCGCCGCGGCGACTACACGGTGCGCCTGCTCGCCCAGTCGGGCGAGGACCAGGTGGCCGCGACGGTCACCGCCCGCCGGCTCTAGCGAGGTGGGCGCCGAGCCGCCCCCCGACGAGGCGCTCGTCGCGTTCTACGCCGAGGCCGGGGTCGAGGCCGGGCGGCTCGCCGTGCCGCGCAACCGGCTCGAGCTGCTGCGGACGCAGGAGCTGCTGCGACCGGTGCTCCCGCCGGCGCCGGCCCGGATCCTGGACGTCGGCGGCGGCACGGGCGCGCACGCCGCGTGGCTGGCGGTCGACGGCCACGAGGTCGTCCTGATCGACCTGGTCCCGAGCACGTCCGGCAGGCGCGCGCCTGCGGCTTCGACGCCCGCGCCGGCGACGCGCGCCGCCTGGGCGCCGCCGACGGCTCCGTGGACGTGTGCCTGCTGCTCGGGCCGCTGTACCACCTGCCCGAGCCCTCCGACCGGGCGGCGGCCTTGGCCGAGGCGGTGCGGGTCACGCGCGCCGGTGGGCTCGTGGCGGCGGCGGCGATCTCGCGCTACGCGTGGCCGCTGTACCGGCTGCGCGACGGCCACAGCCTCGACGACACGACGAACCTCGTGCGCACGCTCGCGACGGGTCGCCACGACGCCGCGGACGGGTTCACCACCGCGTACTGCCACCGGCCGGCCGAGCTGACCGCCGAGCTCGCCGCCGCGGGGCTGGAGGACGTCGAGGTCTTCGGCGTCGAGGGCCCCGGCTGGCCGCTGCTGGCGCCCAGCCTGGCGGCCGAGCGCGTGGAAGCGCTGGTGACCGAGTGCCTCGCGGCCGCCCGGCTCTACGACGGCTACCCGGACATGGCCGGCGCGAGCGCGCACCTGCTCGCGCACGGCCGCGTCACCGAAGGGGTCTGACCCCTCGCTTCAGTCGCTGAAGGAAGGGGTCTGACCCCTCGCTTCAGTTGGTGAAGTGGCCTACGGGGTCTCGTCGGTCTCGCAGGCGCTGACCTCGTCGGTCGCGTCGGAGTCGTAGCGGTCGGTGCCGGTCTCGCACAGGAGCCGGTCGTGGGTCGCGGTGCCGTCGCGCGCCCGCAGGGTGTCGTCCCCCGGGCCGCCCCGCAGGACGTTGACCACCGCGGTCGCGGCGGTGGCGACGAGCCGGTCACCGGCGTTCGTCCCGGTGACGCGTTCCACGGCGACGTCGCGGTCGTTCTCCTCGCCGGCGGCGGACGTGCCGTCGCCGTTCGGGTCCGAGCCGTCGTTGCGCACGCCGTCGAGGCGCACCGCGACGCGCGCGGTCCGCCCGGCGTAGGTCAGCGTGTCGGCGCCCGGGCCGCCGTCGATCTCGTCGGCGCCGAGCCCGCCGGCCAGCAGGTCGTCGCCGCCCTCGCCGCGCAGCGTGTCGGCGTCGCCGCCCGCGGCGAGCTGGTCGTCGCCGTCGCCGCCTCGCAGCAGCGCCGTGGCGGGGTCGCCCGCAGGGAGCTTGGAGGTCAGGACGTCGGCGCGGTCGCCGGCGCGGACCTCGACGCTCGTCACGCCGGTGGCCGGGCAGGAGGCCTCGGTCGCCGTGACCTTCGTGCAGGGCGCGCTGACCACGAGGCTGCCGGCCGCGGCGTCGCGGACGCGCAGCGTGCTGCCGACCCGCTCGACGACCGGGCGGTTGGCCTGCCCGGGGGGCGCGGTGTAGAGGACCTTGCCGGAGGCCGAGCTGACGCTCGGGGCCGGGCGGAGCACCAGCAGCGTCAGCGAGCGCGCGGGGTAGGTGGCGTCGACGGCGCCCGCCGTGACGGCGACGTCGGCCCCGCGGGCGATCGAGCCGCCGGTCCACTCCCACCGCTGCGCGGTCGCGGCGGTCCTCGCGCCGGCCACCGTGAGCCGGCTGGTCAGCGCGGTCGGCGTCTTGTTGACCACCACCGCGGTGATCGCGCCGTCGCCCGCGGCGCGCTGGGCGCCGTAGACCGCCAGCTTGCCCTGGTCCGCGCTGGCCGAGCGCACCCAGGTCTCGCCGAACCGCGCACCCTTGCCGTCGTAGTTGCGGTAGATCCGGAACGCGTTGGCCTCGGCGTCGCCGGCGCTCGGCCCGCCCCACATGGTGGCCAGGTCCAGCCGCTCGCGGGCGAAGATGCCGAGGACGTCGGCCTGGATGAGCGTGTCGACGACCGCGTCGCCGCTCACCCCGAGGTCGTACTCGCTGAGCGCGAGCTTGGTGCCGGGGTAGTCGTCGGCGACCCACTGGCGCATGCGGGGAAGCAGCGCGATCTTGTCGTTGATCCAGCTCGGGTCGACGTAGGTGGGATCCCACAGCGAGCGGGTGACCTCGGGCGTGCTGCCGCCCTGCGCGTAGTAGTGGAGGTCGAGGTAGTCGAGCAGCCGCTTGCCGGTCCGCTGGTGCTCGGCCCGGAACTGCTGCAGGTACCACTCGGTCAGCGGGGTGCCGCCGTGGGCGCCGCGGTCGCTGTCGCCGGCCTGGCAGCCGTCCGAGGTGTCGTCGGCCGCCGAGCAGAAGTAGGCCGGCCAGCCCCATTCGGCCGGGCCGAAGATCTTCGCGGTCGGGTCGGCCGCGTCGATCGCCCGCGCGTGGGCGCGCGACTTCGTCCACAGCTCGTCGTAGGTGGTCGGGGCCGGGTGCATGCCGCGGTGGGTCGAGTTCCACAGCTGCGGCTCGTTGCCGAGCGCGTAGTAGCCGACGCCGCCGGCCGCCGCGCTGCCGTAGCGGGTCTTCAGGTCGGCGACCCAGTCGCGCGTGTTCTGCGCGGTGATCGCCACGCCGGCGCGGGTGGGGGAGACGGGCGCGGGCGTGCCGTTGGACAGCACCCCGTTCCCGCAGTTCGGGTCGTACGGATCGACCTTCTGCTGCGGGCCGACCACGTCGACCGGGAACGAGCAGCTGAACGGGTGACCGAGCTTGGCGTCCTTGGCCACGTAGCCCATCAGGGGGACGGTCAGCAACGTGCGCGCGCCGATCGCGCGGTCGTGGGCGACGAACGCGCGGTAGGCCGGCGTGTTCTCGCCGCTCCCGCACCAGCCCTGCTCCGCGCTCCAGCAGTCCGCGATGTTCTCGTGGAAGTAGTCGTTGCCGGTGTTGGAGGACCCGAGGCGCCAGTTGTAGGTGTCGGTCGTGTTGCCGCCCCAGCGCTCGACCGGCAGGCCGATCTCGGCCGCCAGCGCGGGATCCGCGTAGTTGAGCCCGTAGATGTCGGGGCTGATCGGCCGGCGGTCGGCGCCGATGTCGAGCGACAACGCCGGGCCGGGATCGGCGGCGGCGGGCGGGGCGGCGATCAGGGCGGCGAGCAGCAGCAGGGGCAGGACGGCGGCACGGACGAGCATGGGCGGCAAGGTACACCCGGGAAGGCGCGGCGGCATGCTCCTTTCGTCGTCATACGAGCGCCACAGAGTGAGGCCGACGGGCCGCCACTCGACGTCTTGCCAGCGCACGCGCCATCGGTTACGGTCGACCAGTGAAACGGTTTGTTGCGCTGTGCTTCCTCGCAGCAGCAGCCTTGCCGGCGTTCGCGCCCGCCGCCGGCGCCGCCGGCTTCGACGACTTCGATCGCGAGACGGTCAACGATCGCGACCCCTTCGGGCGTGAAGTGCCCTACGACTCCGCGGAGGCCCGTCAGTTCACCGTGTCGTTCCCCACAGCCGACTTCGGTCTGCAGCCGGGGGAGGGGGACGAGGCGGGCAACCTCAACGGCTGCGTGAAGCCGGGCGGCGTCGCGGTGTTCGCCGGTCGCACCGGGTGGGTCCGCTTCAACCCTGGGGTCGACGGTCGCCTCTCCGCGGTCGCGCAGACGGGCTATGACTCGGTGGTGTGGATCCGCGAGGCCCGGGAGGCGGAGTGGATGACGCAGACCTTCTCCGACGTCCGCGGGCGGGACAACAACTGCAGTGACCTCAACGAGGCGGCCGGCGACGAGCAGACGGAGCTTCACGCCGCCGCGGCGAACGCGTATTACGTGCAAGTCGGCGGGAAGTGCCCGGAGGGCCGCGCGAGCTGCTCGGACCCCTCCGTCCCCGGCGGCCCGACGACGCTCCGGCTCACCTTCGTCCCCGACGACAGCGACGGCGACGGCGTGGCCGACACGCGGGAAGGCTCGGGCTGCCAGGGTCAGGGCGCCCGCGGAGCGGTCACCGCCGACGGCTGCGCCGATACCGACCACGACGCCATCCGCGACGATCAGGAAGGTCCCGGGTGCGTCGGCCAGGCGGGGGTGCCGGCGGACCCCCCGTACAACGGCTGCTTCGCCGGCCCCGATCCGCCGCGCTCCCCCGGCGGGGCGTCGGTCGTCATCTCGAGCGTCACCGGCGACTACGACAACACGACCAGCGTCGACGTCACGCTCCACCTCAACTGGCCGAAGGGCGCGCGCGAGGCCTTCGCCAACAACAGCGCCGGCGATCCCGAGCAGCGGATCGAGCTGAAGGAGAGCGTTCCGTGGCGGCTGCGCCCGGCGGGCAAGAGCGAGACGCGGGAGGTCGAGGTCCGATTCGCCGGCCCCGGGCTCGTCGGCGCGAAGGACGAGGACACGATCACGCTCGACGCGACGGCACCCCGGATGGGGAAGACCCTGGTCGTGAAGACGCCCGGCCGCAAACGGTGGTTCGTCGGGTTCGGCGCACAAGACGACCGGGGCGGGACGGGCGTGGAGACCGTCAACGTCCTCGACCGCCGGCAACGCGTCATCGCGCCACTCGACGTCTGCTCCGGCTCGCAGTGCAAGCGCAAGGTCGTGGACGACGTGAAGGGGCTGCGGCGGGCGCCGCGCTTCGTGCAGGCGGTCGACGCCGCGGGGAACCTCTCGAAGCCCAAACGGCTGGCGCGCGCCTCGAGGCTGTGCCGGATCACCGTGCCCATGGGCGGATACCGGCCCAAGTGCTTCAAGGTGGGCAGGCGGTGCAGGCGGAAGA
>DASVQH010000249.1:0-6641 GCA_036389195.1 Solirubrobacteraceae bacterium | reverse complement strand
AACACCGGCGGCCTCCAGGTGCGCGCCGCGAGCCTGAACCTGCCGTCGGTGCTGGGCACCGGGATGGCCCGCGGCCGTTGGCTCAACGCGGGAACCGCGCGTGTGCCGGTCACCGTGCTCGGCGCGGTCGCCGCCCGCCGGCTGGCCGTCGACCGGGTGCTTCCCGGGCAGCGGGTCTGGCTGGGCGGGCAGTGGTTCGCCGTCGCGGGCATCCTGAAGCCCGCGCCGCTGGCGGCCGACGTCGACACCAGCGTCCTGGTCGGCTATCCGGCCGCGCGGACCTATCTCGGGTTCGTCCGCTTGGCCGGCGGCGAGAAGCGGGCCGGCCCGCCCAGCTCGATCTACGTCCGCGCCGCCACCGGCCACGAGGCGGCGGTGCAGTCGCGGCTGGCGCCGACCGCCAACCCGGAGGCGCCGACCGAGGTCGACGTCAGCCAGCCGTCCGACGTGCTCACCGCCCGCGCCGCCGCGGCCGGGGCGTTCGACAGCCTCTTCCTCGGGCTCGGGGTGGTGGCGCTGATCGTGGGCGCCGTCGGCGTCGCCAACATCATGATCATCTCGGTGCTCGAGCGCCGGTCGGAGATCGGCCTGCGCCGCGCCCTCGGCGCGACGCGGGGCCAGATCCGGACGCAGTTCCTCGCCGAGTCGATCCTGCTCGCCGCCGTCGGCGGCGTCGGCGGCGTGCTGGCCGGCGCGGCGGCGACCGCCGTGTACGCCGGCGCGAAGGGCTGGTCCGTGGTCATCCCCGCCGAGGCGTGGGCGGGCGGCATCGCCTCGGCTCTGCTCATCGGCGCCGTGGCCGGCCTCGCGCCGGCCGTCCGCGCGTCGCGGCTGCCGCCGACCGTCGCGTTGCGGACGGTCTGAGCGACTTCAGCGTCCGCGCCGGAACGACGAGGGCCGCCCGTGGGCGGCCCTCGGTCAAGCTCGGTGCCGGCCGTCAGGCCGGCCGCGCCTCAGGTCAGCCGCAGCCGGTGTTGTTGCCGCAGCTCGTGCACGTGTAGCACGAGCCGGTGCGCTGCATCATGCCGCCGCACTGGTTGCAGGCGGGGCCGAGGTCGAGCCCGCGCAGGACGGCCGGCCGGGAGGGCGGGGTGTCCGTGAGGGCCGCCGCGGCGGGGAGCGGGTCGGGGTCGACGTCGGTCGGCGTGAGCGCCGGGGCGCCGCCGGCCATCGGGATACGCGGGCCGGCGCTGCCGCCGTTGCCGTTGGTCGGGCCGGCGGAGTCGCCGGTGGCCGACAGCGCGGCGTCCTCGCCGGACTTGCGGGCGCGGACCTCGGGGGTGAGGATCCCGAGGTCCTCCTGGACGTCGGCGTCGAGGAAGCGCGACGCGAGCCAGCGCATGATGTAGTCGGGCATCGACTTGGCGAACGGGATCTCCGGGTTCTGGGTGATCCCTTCCGGCTCGAAGCGCATGTAGGCGAACTTGCGCACGAGCGTCTCGAGCGGCACGCCGTACTGCAGCGCGATCGAGATCGACGTCGCGAACGAGTTCATCATCCCGCGCAGCGTCGAGCCTTCCTTGCCGATGTCGGTGAGGAAGATCTCGCCGACCGTGCCGTCCTCGTACATGCCGGCGGTGATGTAGCCCTCGTGGCCGCCGAGCGAGAACTTGTGGGTGATCGACTGGCGCTCGCGCGGCATGCGCCGGCGCTTGGGCTCGTTGTCGCGGCGCGCCTTGATCAGCGCGGCCTCGACCGCCTTCTCGACGTCGGCCTCGGTGTAGCCCTGCACGACGACCTCGGCCACCGCGTCGGCGTCCTTGGACTTCTGCGCGTCGGTGCGCAGCGCCTGCGCGGTCTTCGAGCCGTCGCGGTAGATGGCCAGCGCCTTGACGCCCAGCCGCCACGCCTCGATGTAGGCCTCGGCGATGTCCTCGACCGTCGCGGTCTCGGGCATGTTGACCGTCTTGGAGATCGCGCCCGAGAGGAACGGCTGGACCGCGCCCATCATCTTGATGTGGCCGTCGTGCGAGATGGCGCGCGCGCCGACCGCGACGTCGAAGATCTCGAGGTGCTCCGCGGCGAGGCCGGGCGCGTCGATGATCGTGCCGTGCTCGTCGACGTAGGCGACGATCCTCTCGATCGCCGCGTCGTCGTAGCCGAGCGTCGCCAGCGCCATCGGGACGGTGCGGTTGACGATCGTCATCGTGCCGCCCCCGACGAGCTCTTTGTACTTCACCAGCGAGAAGTCCGGCTCGACGCCGGTCGTGTCGCAGTCCATCAGGAACGAGATCGTCCCCGTGGGGGCGAGCACGGTGGCCTGGGCGTTGCGGTAGCCGTAGAGCTCGCCGAGCGCGACGGCCTCGTTCCAGCTCTCGCGCGCGGCGGCGAGCAGCGTCGTGTCCGCGGTCGCGGCGTCCGGGATCGCGTAGGAGGCGTCGCGGTGCATCCGCATGACGTTGTTGTGCGCCTCGCGGTTGTCGGCGTAGGCGTCGTACGGGCCGATCGCCGCGGCGACCTTGGCCGACTGCAGGTAGGCCCGGCCGGTCATCAGCGCGGTGATCGCGGCCGCGGCGGCGCGGCCGCCGTCGGAGTCGTAGGCCATGCCGTTGGACATCAGGAACGCGCCGAGGTTCGCGTAGCCGAGGCCGAGCTGGCGGAAGGCGCGCGCGTTGCGGCCGATCTCCTCCGTCGGGTAGCTCGAAGGGGAGACGATGATCTCCTGCGCGAGCAGCATCACGTCGACGACGTGCTCGAAGCGCCCGACGTCGAAGGTCCCGTCCGGGCGGCGGAACTTCATGAGGTTCAGCGACGCGAGGTTGCAGGCCGAGTCGTCGACGTGCATGTACTCCGAGCACGGGTTCGACGCGTTGATGCGCCCCGAGCTCGGGCACGTGTGCCACTGGTTGATCGTCGTGTCGTACTGGATGCCCGGGTCGGCGCAGCGCCAGGCCGCCTCGGCGATCTCGCGCATGAGCTCGCGCGCCTGCATCGGCTCCCCGACCGGCTCGCCGGTGACCCGCGCCGTCGTGCGCCACTCGTCGTCGTTCTCGACGGCGTGCATGAACTCGTCGGTGACCCGGACGGAGTTGTTGGCGTTCTGGTACTGGATCGAGTGGAAGCCGTCGCCGTCGATGGACATGTCGAAGCCGGCGTCGCGCAGCGCGGCGGCCTTGTCCTCTTCCTTGGCCTTGCACCAGATGAACTCGCGGATGTCGGGGTGGTCGACGTCGAGCACGACCATCTTCGCCGCCCGCCGCGTCTTGCCGCCGGACTTGATCGTGCCGGCCCACGCGTCGGCGCCGCGCATGAAGGAGACGGGGCCGCTCGCCGTGCCGCCCTTCGACAGCGGCTCGATCGAGCCGCGGATGCGCGACAGGTTGATGCCCGAGCCCGAGCCGCCGCGGAAGATGCGGCCCTCGCGCGTGTTCCAGTCGAGGATCGAGTCCATCGTGTCCTCGACCGAGAGGATGAAGCAGGCCGAGCACTGCGGCTGCTCCTCGAACCCGACGTTGAACCAGACGGGCGAGTTGAACGCCGCCATCTGATGCAAGAGGATGTAGGACAGCTCGGCCTCGAAGGCGTCGCCGTCCTCCACCGAGGCGAAGTAGCCGCGCTCACGACCCCAGTCGGCGATCGTGCCGGCGACCCGCGCGATCATCTGCTTGACCGAGCGCTCGCGGACCGGCGAGGAGAGCTGGCCGCGGAAGTACTTCTGGGCGACGATGTTCGTCGCGTTCTGCGACCAGGTGGCCGGGAACTCGACGTCCTCCTGGCGGAAGGAGCCGACGGCGGCCGTGCGCAGCTCCCACTCGACGCTGTCGAACGGATGCACGCCGGGCTTCGTGAAGACGCGCCGCACCGCGATCGCCTCGCCCCCGCGGGGGTCGGTCGTGAGCGTGGTCTGCGGCGTGGACTCCATCGTTTCTACCTCTCCTCTAACCCGGGCGCGTCTCGCGCCGTGGTCGCTTCGTGGGCTGAGGAGATTGCTGGGTGGGTCGGACGGAACGGGGGGCGAAATCGGATGAAAAAGCGCTCCGTGCGACATGAACATTCTACCGCGCCGCGACGCCTGCAACGGCCCGCCCGGAGCGGCGGGCTCGGCGTTGCTAGCTTCGCGCGCCGCCCGTGCCCGCCCGCGCCGCCATCGCCGCCGTGCTGCTCGTGGCCGCGTGCGCCGGCGGCACCCTCGCCCACGCGGCCGGCACCGGCGCGCTGCGCGAGCGGGCCGGCCAGCAGCGCGCCCGCGAGCAGGCGCTGGCGGGCAGCGCCGCCCGCCTCGGCGCGGTGATCGGCAAGGTCGAGCGCCAGCTCGCCGCCCTGGAGCGCCGCCGCGCGGCCGTCGCGGCCGAGCTGGCGCGCGACGAGGCGCGGCTGGCCGCCGTGCAGGCGGACCTGCGCGCCGAGCGCGCGCGCCTCGCCCGCCTGCGCGCCCGCCTCGCCGAGGCGCAGGCGGCGCTGCGCGACCGTCTCGTCGCGCTCTACAAGGCCCCCGAGCTGGACCTGGCGACGCTCGTCCTGCACGCCCGCGGCTTCGCCGACCTCGTCGAGCGCACGACCTTCCTGCGCCGCGTGCGCGACCAGGACCAGCGGATCATCCGCACGGTCCGCGGCGCCCGCGCCGACGCGACGCGGGCGGTGGCGCGCTTCGCCCGCGACGAGGCCCGGGCGCAGGACATCGTCACGGGGCTGCGCGCGCGCCGCGCCGCGCTGACCCGCATGGCCGGGGCCGCCGCGGAGCGGCGCGCCACGCTGGCGCGCGCCCGCGCCGCCCGGCTCGCCGCGCTGCACGCCACCCGGGCGAGCCGCCTGGCCGTCGAGGCGCGGATCCGCCGCATCGAGCGCGCCGAGGCGGCGCGGGCCGCGGCCCTGGCGCGGGCGGCGTCGGCCGGGCCGGGCGGGCCGTGGGCGATCCCGTGGCCGATCGTCCAGTGCGAGTCCGGCGGCCAGAACCTGCCGCCCAACGGCGCGGGGGCGTCGGGCTACTACCAGATCCTGCCGACCACCTGGCGGGAGAACGGCGGCAGCGGGCCCGGCGCATGGCGCGCCTCCAAGGCCGAGCAGGATCGGGTCGCGGCGCGGATCTGGGCCGGCGGGTCCGGCGCGTCGCGCTGGGACTGCGCGGCGCTGGTGTAGGAGCGACGCGGCGCGGCCTACCGGCCGAGCCGCAGCCAGTCCGTGAAGTCGTGCCAGGTCCCGCCCGTGCGGTAGCCGGCCTCGGCGAGCGCGTGGCGCGCGCCCGCGAGCCGCTCCTCGCCCCACCCGAAGCGCTGCGCGGCGAGCACGAGCAAGCCGGCGAGCAGGGCCGCGGCCAACAGGGCGGCGAGGACGATCAGCGGGACCTTGGCGAAGCCGTCGTCGCGGGCGGCGACCGTCCGGGCGGCCACCGGTGGCGCCGCGGCCGGCGCGGGCGTCGCGGCCGGCGGCGCGGGCGGCTCCGGGACGACCTCCTGCGCCGGCGCCGGGGTGGCGCCCGGCGCGGGCGTCGCCGCGGCGCCCGGCGCGGCCTCGCCGGACGCGGGGGTCGGCGTCGGCGTCGGCGTCGCGGCGGGAGCCCCGCCGGCGGCGGCGGCGCCGTCGCCGGCCTTCTCGTCCTCGTCGCACTCGCCGCGGGCGCGGGCTTCGATCGCCGACTCGACCGCCGCCGGGAAGTCCGGCGCGTACTGCTCGGTGTCGGCGGTGATCGCCTTCAGCGTGTCGCGCAGGTCGTCGACCGAGTGCTTGCACGGGTCGAGCTTGCCGTCGTCGCGGTAGTCGCGCGTGACCTCCTTGACGTTGGCCGGCGTGGCCGCCCGCGCGGTCGCCGGAAGCGCCAGCGCGCACAGGAGGAGCAGCAGGCTGGTGAGGCGGACGCGCACGCCGCCCATGCTACCGTCGCCCTCGCCGTCCCCATGGCCGCCGCCGCGCCCCACGCACCGCGCCGCGCCCCGGCCGCCGAGCCCTCCGCGGGCGGGCGGGCGCCCGCTCCGCTTGCCGTCCGCGGCCTGCTTCCCGCGCTCGCCGCGTGCCTCCTGCTCGCGGCGTTCTCCGGTGGCGCCACCGACCTCCCCGGGGAGAGCTGGGTCCAGCTCGCGCTCGCCGTCCTGGCCGCCGCGGCGTGCTGCGCCTGGCTCTACGGCGGCGGCATCGCGCTGCGCGCGCCCCGGGCGGCCTGGGCCGGTCTCGGCCTCCTGACCGCGTTCGCGCTGTGGAGCGGGCTGAGCATCGCGTGGAGCGTGGCCCCGGACCGCAGCTGGGCCGAGCTCAACCGCGGCCTCGCCTACGTCCTGGCGGCGCTGCTGGGGATCGCGGCGGGGACATCGCTTGCGCGCGCGTCCGCGCGCGCGTGCGCGACGCTGACCTTCGCCGGCGTCCTGATCGCGCTCTTCGCGCTGGCCGGCAAGACCGTCCCCGGGGTGTCGCTCGGCGGGCTGCTCGACCTCGACCAGGCGGGCGAGGTGAGCCGCCTGCGCGCGCCGTTCGGCTACTGGAACGCCCTCGGGCTCGCCTGCGCGCTGGCGGCGCCGCCCGCCGTCGCCGTCGCGCTCGACCGCCGCCGCGGGGCGGCGGGTCGCACGGCCGCGCTGCTCGGCCTCGCCGTGCTCCTCGTCGTGCTGGCCCTCACGTACTCGCGCGGCGCGCTGGTGGCGCTGCTGTGCGGGCTCGGCCTGGTGCTGGCCGTCGGCGGGGCGCGGCTGCGGGTCCTCGCGGTCTCGCTGGCC
>DASVQH010000248.1:0-2168 GCA_036389195.1 Solirubrobacteraceae bacterium | reverse complement strand
CCGGCGTCAGCAGGCGCGCGGCCACGCGGGCCGGCCGGCCCTCCCACGTGCCTTCGACGGTGGCCGACGGCCGCTCCTCGGCGAGCACCGCGGCGGGCGCGTCGCCGAGCAGCCGCCGCGCGATCCAGGTGACCGGCGCGCTGCCCGTACGCGGCTCGGGCCAGCGGCCGGCGTCGATGCCCCCGGCCAGGATCAGCTTCTCGCGGGCGCGGGTCATGGCGACGTAGAAGAGCCGCCGTTCCTCCTCGGCCTCCGCCTCGGCCAGCGCGTCGGAGAGCCGGGCGTAGGCCAGCGCCGGCACCGTCTTGCCGCCGCCGAGCGGCGAGAGCCGCAGCCCGACCGCGCCGTCGCGGCCGACCAGCAGCGGGTCGCGCACGCGAGCGGGCTCGCGCCCGAGGTCGGCGACGCAGACCACCGGGAACTCGAGCCCCTTGGCGCGGTGGATTGTCATCAGCCGGATGGCGTTGAGCCCCTCCCCTTCGAGCGGCGCCTCGCCCTCGCGGGCGGCGTCGAGCTCCTGCGTCGCGGCGAAGGAGAGGAAGCCGCGCAGGTCGCGCCCCTCGGCCTGCTCGTACTCGCGCGCCAGCCGCATCAGCTTGCGGAGGTTCGCGAGGCGGCGCTCGCCGTCGGGGCGCGCGAGGATGGCGAGGTCGTACTCCGTCGCCGTGACGGCGCGGTCGAGGAGCACCTCGGCGGGCAGGCGCGCGGCGTGCCCGCGCTCGGCGACGACGAGCCGGGCGAACCGCGCGAGGCGCTCGCGCTCGTCCGCGGGCAGGGCGTCCGGCCAGGTGGACGCCGTGCCGCGCTCCCCTTCCCCGGCGAACGCGGACCGGAGCGCCGCCCACGCCCCCTCCCCGCTCTCCCGCCCGGCCGCCGCGAGGAGGATCAGCGCGTCCGACGACGCGCCGGCGAACGGCGACGCGAGCGCGCCGAAGAGCGCCTCCTCGTCGAGCGGGTTGGCGATCACGCGGAGGTACGCGAGGCCGTCGCGGACCTGCTCCTGGGACCAGTAACCGCGGCCGCCGACCACGTACGTGGCCAGGCCCTCCTCCTCGAGCGCCTGCTCGAGGATCCGCAGCGACGCGGTGGCGCGCACGAGCACGACGACGTCGCCGGCGGCGCGCCCGCCGTCGACCTCGGCGCGCAGGCGGTGCGCGACGGCGCGGGCCTCGGCCCGGCGCCACGGCTGCTCGGCCAGCGCGGCCAGGCCGAGCGCCTCGACGAGCGCCGGATCGTCGTCCCAGCCGCGCGTGTCGGTGAGCAGCAGCTCGACGGGCGGGGCGCCGCGGTCGGGGTCGAACAGCCGCAGCTCCTCCCCCGCCGGGCGCGCCGGGCTCGGCAGCCCGGCGACCAGCGGCGCGAACCGCTCGCCGAACTCCGGCGAGAACGCGCCGTTGAGGACGTCGAGCAGCTCCTCGGCGGAGCGGAAGTTCGCGCGCAGCGTGCGCGTCCCCGCCGGCCCGAGCGCGGCGCGCCGGTCGCGGAAGATCGTGACGTCGGCGTGGCGGAAGCCGTAGATCGACTGGAACTCGTCGCCGACCGCGAAGAGGTTGTCGCGCTCGAGCGCTTCGAGCACGTCGAGCTGGAGCCGGTTGGTGTCCTGGAACTCGTCGACCATGAGCAGGGCGAAGCGGCGCGCCCAGCGGTCGCGCAGGGCCGCGTCGCGGGCGAGGAGGTCGCGGACGCCGAGCTCGAGGTCCTCGAAGTCCACGGCCGCGCGGTCGCGCTTGGCGGCGGCGTACGCGGCGGCGAAGCCCTCCAGCAGCTCGGCGACGAGCACGAGCGCCGCGCGGGCGTGATGGTCGGCGCACGCCTGCCGGTACTCCTCCCACGCGGCGCGGTAGGCGTCGCAGGGCGCCTCCTTGAGCGCCGCGGCGCCGAGCCCGAGCTTGCCGGCGTCGAGGGCGCCGGGCAGCGGCACGACGCCGCCGTCGGACCCGCCGTCCAGCGTCGCCGTGACCGCGTCCAGCGCTTCGATCGCCTCGGCGACGCGCTTGCCCGGCTTGGCGGCGGCGAGGTGGGCGGCGGCGGTCTCGCGGGCGACCGAAAGCGCCGCGGCGTCGGGCGACGGAACGGCCGGCGGGACCTCCAGGCGCGGCTGGGTCTGGCCGCGGCTGCGCAGCGCCGCGTGGGCACGCTGGACCAGGTCGCGCAGCCCGGCGCCGTAG
>DASVQH010000247.1:0-6593 GCA_036389195.1 Solirubrobacteraceae bacterium | reverse complement strand
GGCGCGCTCGCCCGCTGGGCCGACGGCCCGCTGCGCCGGCTGCCCGTGCCGGCGCTCGTGCGCGCCGGGGCGATGCCCGCGACGGTGGTGGCGCTCGTGCTCGCGGCGGTCGCGCTCGGCGCGCCCGGCTACCTGCAGAAGCAGTACCGCGGGTTCATGGACAACCAGACCGTGGCCAGCGCCGACCAGCGCGAGCGCCTGCTCGATCCCGCCAACACCGGCCGGGTGGACAACTGGCGCGTGGCGCTGGACGCCTACAAGTCCCAGCCGCTGCACGGCACCGGGGCCGGCACGTACGAGACGGTCTGGAACCGGGAGCGCGAGATCGAGCTGAAGGTCACCGACGGCCACTCGCTCTACCTCGAGGTGCTCGGCGAGCTCGGCGTCGTCGGCGCCGCGCTGCTCGCGCTGGCGCTGCTGACCATCGGCGGCGGCGTGCTGTGGCGCGGCCGACGCCGGCGGCGCGCGCGGGCGATCGACCCCTCTGCCGACGCGGTGGTGGTCGCGGTGATGGCCGCGTGGGCGCTGCAGGCCGGTTTGGACTGGATGTGGGAGCTGCCCGCGGTCACCGCGCCCGTCTTCGCCCTCGGCGGGATCGCGCTCGCCGCGCGGGTCCCGGCGCACGGTCCCGCCGCCCCCGGCCGCACGGTGCGGGTGGCGATCGGCCTCGGCTGCCTGGCGCTCGCGGTGCTGCCCGTGCAGGCCGCGCGCTCGCAGGCGCAGCTCGACGAGGGCGTGCGCGCGTTCCACGCCTCGCCGCGCAGCTGCCAGCGGGTGATCGACGCGTCGCTCGCGTCGCTGGAGAGCATGCCGTCGCGGGCCGAGCCGTGGGAGCTGCTCGCCTACTGCGACATGGGCGTCGGCCAGCCCGGGCTCGCCCTGCAGGCGGTCCGCAACGCCGTCGCGCGCGACCCCGGCGCGTGGACCTACCGCTACGCGCAGGCGCTCGTCGTCGGCGCCACCGGCGGCGACCCCCGCCCGGCGGCGCGGCGGGCCTTCGCGCTCAACCCGCGCAGCGAGCTGGCGCGCAAGGCGGTCAAGCGCTTCGAGGCGGCCAAGCGCAAGCGCTGGCCGCAGGTGGCGCACCGGCTGCCGCTGCCGACGGACTGAGGCGGGGGCGATGCGGGCGGGCCCCTCTACACGCGGACGGCGGGCCCGGAGGCCCGCCGTCGTGGTCCTGCCTGTCGCTTCTGCGCGGTGCTACTCGGCGGCGGTCCGGCGCCGGAGCACGAGGCCGCCGGCCATGAGCGCGATGCCGCCGATGAGGATCGGCACGGCCGCGAAGCCGGTGAACGGGAGCTCGTCGTTGCCGCCGGCCTCGGTCTGGCGGGTCGGCTGGGCGGCCTCCTCGCGGGCGGTCGGCGTGTCGTCCGGGGCGCCGCCCTGGTCCACGTCGCCCTTGACGCCGCCGCAGCCCTCGGCCGCCGCTTCGGACGGGCTGATCACGCCGTCGCCGTCGACGTCGCAGTTCGAGCCGCCGGTGCTCGTGGTGGGGAGCGTGCCGCCGTCGTCGCAGCCCGGGGCGTCGCCGTTGAGGTCCTCCGTGGCGTCGATGTCGCCGTCACCGTCGGCGTCGCAGCCATACTGGGCGATGGAGGCGTCACCGCTGCCCGAGACGCCGCTGATGGCGAGCCCGGCGCCGGTGCCGGACATGAGCAGGCCGGCGACCAGCATCGCCAGGATGGCGAGACGTGACTTCATGGTGCTCGATCCTTTCCGAATGGACACTTGCCCCTTCTACGAAGCAGGGCGCCGGTTCCTGACCGGAGAATCTCCGTGAGCATGCGGACCGAGGACTTCGAGGCGCTCTACGAGGCGCACGCCCAGCCGCTGTTCGGGTTCCTGGCCTACCGCACGGGCGACCGCGCGCTCGCGGAGGACCTCCTCGCCGACACCTTCGAGAAGGCGCTGCGCGGCCGCCGCGGCTTCGACCGCCGCAAGGCCAGCGAGAAGACGTGGCTCTACTCGATCGCGCTCAACACCCTGCGCGACCACGTCCGCCGCCAGGGGGCCGAGAACCGGGCGCTGGAGCGCTCGGGTCCGGCCCCCGACGAGGATCCGGCCGACCCGTTCGCCGACCTGGGCCACCGCGATGAGGTCGCGCGCGCGCTCGGCGTCCTGTCCGCCGAGGAGCGCGAGGCCGTCGCGCTGCGCTTCGGCGCCGACCTGACCGTGCCCGAGATGGCCAAGCTCCTGGGTCACGAGCTGACGACCGCGGAGGGCCGCGTGTACCGCGCTCTGCGCAAACTGCGGGCCGAGATCGCCCGCGCGGCGCCGCGCTGAGCAGCAGCCGGGGGGCCATCTAGACTCCCTCGCCCGTGTCCGCAACCGCGTCCCTGTACCGCCGCCACCGCCCGCGCACCTTCGCCGACGTGGTCGGCCAGGAGCACGTGGTCCGCACGCTCTCCAACGCGATCGAGCGCGACAAGGTCCATCACGCGTACCTGTTCGTCGGGTCGCGCGGGACGGGCAAGACCTCGATGGCCAAGATCCTCGCCGCGTCGCTGAACTGCGAGCGGGGCGGCCCGACGACCACGCCGTGCGGCGTCTGCGAGTCCTGCCGCTCGATCGCCTCGGCCACCTCGCTGGACGTCATCGAGATGGACGCGGCGTCGAACAACTCGGTCGACGACATCCGCGACCTGCGCGAGCGCGTGGCGTACGCGCCGGTGTCCGGGCGCCACAAGGTCTACATCCTCGACGAGGCGCACATGCTCACGTCGCAGGCGTGGAACGCCTTCCTCAAGACGCTCGAGGAGCCGCCGCCCAACACGATCTTCGTGCTGGCCACCACCGAGGCCAACAAGATCCTGCCCACGGTGGTGGACCGCTGCCACCGGTTCGACTTCGCGCGCCCGACGGTGGCGCAGATCGCCGGCGTGCTGCGCCGGGTGGCCACCTCGGAGGGGATCGAGATCGGGGACGAGGCGATCGCGCTGGTCGCCCGCTCGGCCACAGGATCCTTCCGCGACGCGCTCGGGACGCTCGAGCAGCTCCTCGCCTACGCGGGCGAGGGCGACGGGCATCCCACCATCGCCCTGCCGGACGTCCTCGCGGTGCTCGGCGCGGCCGACGCGGACCTGGTCTTCGGCACCGTCGACGCGGTCGCCTCGGGCGACGCGCGCGAGGCGCTGCTGGCCGCCGCGCGCCTGGCGGAGTCCGGGCGCGACGTCGCGCGGTTCTTCGGCGACCTCGAAGCCCACGCGCGGGCGCTGATGGTCGTCCAGACGCTGCGCGGCGAGGTCCCCGCCGAGCTGCGCGTCACCGCCGAGCAGGATGACCGGCTCGCCGAGCAGGCGCGCCGCGTCGGGCCGGCCGACGTCGTCCGGCTGCTCGACCTGCTCGCCGCCGGCCTGCGCGCGATGAAGGACGGCTCCGACGCCCGCACGCAGCTCGAGCTGGCGCTCGTCAAGGCGGCGACGCCGGCGCTGGAGGCCTCGACGCGCGCGGTGATGGCGCGGCTGGAGCGGCTGGAGCGCGGCGCGACCCCCGGGCCAGCGGCGCCGGGCGCCGGCTCGCGGGCGCCCGAGGCGCCGGCCACCGCCGCCGGGCGCGCCGGTTCCGGCCCGGGCCGGACCTCCGTCGCCGTGGCGGCCCAGGTGGAGGACCAGCCGGCCGTCGCGAGCTCGACCACGCTGCCCGGCACCCCGGAGCGCCCCGACGGGCAGGCCGCCGCCGCGCTGGCGGGCCGCGCCGCCCAGCAGGTCGCGGCGGAGCTCGCCACGGAGAAGGACCCGAGCCCGGCCGTCGCCGCGGTCGCGGTGGTGGAGCCCGACGCGCCCACGCCCGCGCACGCCACCACCGAGACGGCGATCGACCTCGACCTCGAGTCGCTCAGCGACCTGTGGCCCGCGGTCCTCGACGCGGTGCGCAGCCAGAACTCGATGGTCGCCCACTCGCTGGCCGAGGCCCGCCCGCTGGCGCTGGCCGACCGCGAGCTGACCCTGGCCTGGGGCCAGTCCGGCGCCTTCTACAAGCACAAGGCCGAGGACCCGGTGAACCGTGACCTGATCGCGCAGGCCATCCGCGCCGTCACCGGCTCGAGCCTCAGGCTCGCCTACGCGCTGCGCGCGGACGCGGACCTCGTCGCCACCCCGTCGCCCAACGCGGCGCCCGAGCTCTCCGAGGACGACCTGATCGCGCGCATCGTCTCCGAGCTCGACGCCGAGGAGCTGCCCCCCGAACCGCCACCGGAGGCCCACGCCTGATGCCCCAGCCGAACATGCAGCAGATGCTCAAGCAGGTCCAGAAGATGCAGGCCGACATGATGAAGGCCCAGGAGACGCTGAAGGACGACCGCATCGACGCGTCGGCCGGCGGCGGCATGGTCAAGGTCGTCATCTCCGGGGACCTGGTCCTGCAGTCGATCGAGATCGACGCCGGCGCGGTGGACCCCGACGACGTCGAGATGCTGCAGGACATGGTCCTGGCCGCCACCAACCAGGCGATCACCGCCGCCCAGGAGCACGCCGCCAACAAGATGGGCGGCCTGACCGGCGGGCTCGGCGGCCTCGGGCTCCCGGGGCTCTAGGTGTCACGAGTCGTGAGGTCGGCGGCAGGTCCGGCCTGTGCCGGAGCGTGGCTCGCGGCGCACGGTGCCCGCGGGCGTACTGGTGGTACGGGTGCGGGCGCCGGGTGCTGTCAGGCGCGTTCCGGTGCCGCCGGGTGCCGTCGAACTTGCGACTCGGGGCACTAGGACCGCTTGCTCGCCCCACCGCTCCAGCGCCTGGTCACCGAGCTCGCCCGGCTCCCGGGCATCGGCAACCGCACCGCCCAGCGGCTGGCCTTCCACGTGCTGCGCGCCCCCGCCGAGGAGGCGTCCGCGCTGGCCGACGCCATCCGCGACGTCAAGGAGAAGATCGGGCTGTGCGAGGTCTGCTTCAACCTCGCCGAAGGCCCGCGCTGCGTCATCTGCGAGGACGCGCGCCGCGACATCGGGCTGATCTGCGTGGTCGAGGAGCCGGGCGACGTGATCCCGATGGAGCGGACCCACGAGTACCGGGGGCGCTACCACGTGCTCGGCGGCGCCCTGTCCCCGATCGACGGCGTCGAGCCCGAGGACCTCAAGCTGGCCGAGCTGTTCGCGCGGGTGGAGGGGGCGGCGGCGGGCGCCGACCCGGTCCGCGAGGTCATCCTCGCCACCAACCCGACCACCACCGGCGAGGCGACGGCGCTCCACGTCGCCGACGCGCTGCGCGTCCGGGCGCCCGACGTCGCCGTCACCCGCCTGGCCTCCGGCCTGCCGGTGGGCGCGGACCTCGAGTACGCCGACGAGGTCACGCTCGGCAAGGCCTTCGCGGGCCGCCGCGCCCTCTAGCCGTTCGCCTGGGCGATCGGCGTCATCGTCCCATCCGGCCGGGCGGTGCGGACGAACCACTTGCCCTGCGCCACGTACCAGGCGAACGTCGCCTTCCCGCCGGCGTCGACGGCGAGGCTGGGAAGCTGGGCGTTCCCGGCGCTCGGGTCCGAGACGGTGTGGATCGGCGCGAGCGTGCCGGTCACCGTGCGCCGCCGCGTCCGCAGCGTGGGCGTGGAGCCGGTCTTGACCCAGGCGAACGTCGCGTGCCCTTCGGGGTCGAGGGCGACGCGCGGCGTGACCGCCTGCCCGGCTTCGACCGTGAAGGCCGGCCCCAGGGCGCCGTTCGGCTGGCGGATGCGGCCCATGACGCCCTGCGTCGGGCCGTTGCCGTCGTGCCACGTGTAGGCGACGCGGCCGCCCGCGTTGGTGGCCGTGGCGGGCTGGCTCGGGGCCGTCCCTTCGGGGCTGATGGTCTGGAGCGATCCGAGCGTGCCGTCCGCCCGGCGGGAGCGCGACTCGACGACCGCCGTGCCGCCGTTGAGCCGCATCCACGCGACGACCGCCGTGCCGGTGTCGCGGACGGTGACCGACGGGTCGTGGACGGTCCCGATCGCCGGGCTCAGGCGCCGGACGCCGCTCAGGGAGCCGTCGGCCGCGACCCGGCGCGCCTGCAGGACGCGACCGTAGGTCACCGGCTGTTCCCAGACCACGGTGGCGGCGCCGTCCGGGGCGACGGCCGCCCGGGGGTCAAGGGCGTCGGCTCCGGGAGCAGAGAGGTCGAGCACCGGTCCGAGGGTGCCGTCGGCGGCGCGGCGGCGGCCCTGGAGGACCTGCTTGCCGGCCAGGTCCCGCGTCCAGGCGAGGAAGGCGTCGCCGTCCGGCGCCACCGCGAGGACCCGGTCTTCGGTCTCGACCCCGTCCGGGGAGATGCGCTGGACCGGCGTGAGGGTCCCGTCGGCGAGCCGCCGGCGGGCGTACATGACGGCGTCGCCGCTGGTCACGTCGGACCATGCGAGCACGGCGTTGCCGGCGGCGTCGGAGCCGATCGTGTCGGCGTAGGAGGACCGCAGGCTCCAGGAGACGGCCTGGGCGGGGCCGAGCGAGCCGTCGGCGGCCAGCGGCCGTTCCTGGACCTGGAAGCCGCTCGTGCCGGCTTGGGCCCAGGTGAAGTACGCGGTTCCGCCGGGGCCGGGGGCGACGGTGCTCGCCGCGGCGGCGGGACCGGCCAGGACCGCGGTGGCGGCCAGCGCGGTGGCGGCGGCGCGGATGGGATGCAGGGTGGCGATGGGCATGC
>DASVQH010000246.1:0-5083 GCA_036389195.1 Solirubrobacteraceae bacterium | reverse complement strand
CGCGCGGTGGCGTCGCTGGAGTGCGCGGCGATGGCGGTCGAGCTCGTCGGCACGCGACTCGCCGAGAGCCGGATCGGCCCGCCCGCTGCGGCGCTGCGCGAGGGCCGCGCCGGGCGGCTGTTCGGGGCCGCCGACGCCGCGCTCCTGGCCGGCCTGGGCCTGCGGGTGGTGCGCCGCCGGCCCGGGGATCCGGCGCAGCACGCGGCGAGCGCGCTGTTCCTGGCCGGCGGCCTGCTCATCCGGCTCGGGTGGCTGCAGGCCGGGCGCCAGTCGGCCGCCGACGACGCCGGCGTCGCGGAGGCCGCCCGCGACGCGACCAGCCTGCGCGACGCGCGCGCCCGGCGGACGTCCTCGCGCCGGCCGCCGCTGGCCGCCGCGGTGAGTGCGCCGGGCCGGCTGTACGCCGCGGGCCTGGGCCGCGCCAGCCTGGCGATCGAGGCGCGTCTGCGCCGGTGAGCACGCTGCTCGCCGCGGCGTCGGCGTTCCCGCCGGTCGAGCAGGCGCACCTGCTCGAGGCGCGCCGGATGCAGGCGCTGTCGTTCGCCGTCCACATCCCGCTCGTCGCGTTCGGCATCGCGCTGCCCGCCATGGTGCTGGTGGCCGAGTGGCTCGGCCGCCGGCGTTCGGAGCCGGTCCTGCTCGCGGTGGCGCGCCGCTGGTCGCACGTGATGGTGGCGCTGTTCGGGATCGGGGTCGTCACCGGGACGATCCTCAGCCTCGAGATGGGGCTGCTGTGGCCGGGGTTCACCGCGACGTTCGGAAGCGTGTTCGGGCTCGGGTTCGCGATCGAGGGCTTCTCGTTCTTCCTCGAGGCGATCTTCATCGCGATCTACGTGTACGGCTGGGACCGCCTCTCGCCCCGCGCGCACATGCTCGCGGGCGTCCCGATCGTCGTCACCGGCTTCCTCGGCTCGCTGATGGTCATCTCGGTCAACGCGTGGATGAACCACCCCGGCGGGTTCTCGCTGCGGGGCGGCGAGGTGGTCGACGTGCGGCCGGTCGAGGCGCTGTTCGGCAACCCGTACCTGTGGCACCAGATCGTCCACATGTACGTGGCCGGCTACGTCGTCGCGGGCTTCGTGCTGGCTTCCGTCTATGCGTGGGGGCGGCTGCGGGGCCGCTGGGGGCCCTACCACCGCGCCGCGCTGGCCATCCCGCTGACGATCGCCGCGCTGGCCGCGCCGGTCCAGTTCCTCGTCGGCGACTGGGCCGCGCGCCAGGTCGCCGTCCTGCAGCCGGTCAAGCTGGCCGCCATGGAGGGCCTGGGGACCACGACGCGCGGCGCCTCGTCGCACCTGCTCGGCTGGTACGAGCGCGGGCGCGTCGTGGACGGCATCGAGATCCCGCACGCCCTGTCGCTGCTGGCCTTCCACGAGTGGGACGCCGAGGTCCGCGGGCTCGACGGCGTGGCGCCGGAGCGCCGGCCGCCGGTTAACGTCGTGCGGGTCGCCTTCCAGACGATGGTGGGGATCGGCACGCTGCTGGCCGCCGTCGGGGTCGCGTTTCTGCTCGTGTGGTGGCGGCGCCGCCGGCTGCCCGCGTCGCCGTGGTTCTACCGCGCGCTGCTCGCGGCCGGCCCGCTGTCGGTCGTCGCGCTCGTGGCGGGCTGGGTGACGACGGAGGTGGGCCGGCAGCCGTGGGTCGTCTACGGCGTCATGCCGACGCGGGCGGCGGTGACCGGCGCCGGTGGCGTGCCCGCCGGCTTCGCCGCCCTCGCGCTGACCTACGCGGGGGTGGCGGCCGGCGTGGTGTGGCTCCTGCGCCGGCTGGCGCGGCGGCCGCTGCCCGAGGGCCTCGAGCAGGCGGCGGGCTGACGTGATCGAGGCCGTCCCGCTCGTCCTGATCCTCGTTGGGCTGACCGCCTACGTCGTCCTGGGCGGCGCGGACTTCGGCGCGGGGCTGTGGCAGCTGCTCGCCGGGCGCGGCCCGGGCGCGGAGCGGATCCGCGAGCACGCGCACCGCTCGATGGCGCCCGTGTGGGAGGCCAACCACGTCTGGCTGATCTTCGTCCTCACGGTGCTGTGGACCAGCTACCCGGAGGTGTTCGGGTCGGTGGCCTCGACGCTCTCGCTGCCGCTGGCGGCAGCCGGCCTCGGCATCGTGGCCCGCGGGGCGGCGTACGCCCTGCGCGCCGGCGCGCGCGACGTCCGCGAGGCGTCGCGGATCGACCTGATCTTCGCGGCCTCGTCGGTGCTCACGCCGTTCGCGCTGGGTTGCGCGGTCGGCGCGGTCGCCGCCGGGCGCGTCCCCGTCGGCAACGCCGCCGGGGACCTCCTCACGAGCTGGACGGGCGCGCTCTCGCTGGTCCTCGGCGCGCTGGCGGTCGCCACCTCCGCCCATCTGGCCGCGGTGTTCCTCGCCGCGGACGCCGCCCGGCGCGGCGAGCGGGCGCTCGTGGACGCGTTCCGCGCCCGTGCCCTGGCCGCGGGGATCGCGGCCGGCGCGCTCGCCGGCGCGGCGCTCGCCGCCGTACGCGCCGACGCGCCGCGGCTGTTCGACGCGCTGACCTCCTCGCCGGCGGTCGCGTGTGTCGCCGGGTCGGCCGCGGCCGGGCTCGCGACCCTCGCGCTCGTCGCCGCTCGCCGCTTCGAGCCCGCGCGCTACCTCGCGGCGGCGGCGGTCGGCGCGGTCGTCGCCGGCTGGGCGGTCGGCCAGTGGCCGGTCGTCCTGCCGGGCCTGACCGTCGAGCAGGCGGCGGCGCCGCGCGACACGCTCGTCGCGGTCATCGTGGCGATCGCGGCGGGCGCGATCGTCGTCCTGCCGGCCCTCGGCGCGCTGCTGCGCCTGACCCTGGCCGGCCGGCTGGTGGCCGACGCACCGGACCCCGCGATCGCCGCGGGCGCCGGCGTCGAGGCCGGCTCACCGCGGGCGCCCGCGCTCGCTCCGCGCGGCGCCGTGGCCGGCCTCGTCGCCGGGTTCGGGCTCCTCACCGTCGCCGACGCGGGGTGGGCTCACGCGGTGGGCGTCGTCAGCCTGTTCGCGTTCGTGGCCTGCGGCGCGGCGTCGATCGTCCCCGGCCTCGTCGCGGGCCGGGCGCCGTGACGGTCCACGACCCACGCGACGGCGAGCACGCCGCCAGGCCACGGCGGCGATCACCGCCCACATCGCGCCGAGCCGGTCGTCGGACGCCGACAGCGAGTGCGCGGCGGCGCGGCCGTCGTCGACGATCCACCACGTCGCGAGGCAGGCGGCGCCCAGTGCGACGTCGCGGATCGGCGCGACGCGGCTCACCCCGGCGACGGTGCCCGGCCTGCATGAGCGGACGGTGAGCCGGCGCGAGGCAGGCGCGAACGGGCGGTAGCCCATTCCAGTTGCCCTCGATCGCCCGGCCGCCGACGCTTCGGCGGCCCCCGACCCGAAGGAGATGCGCGCATGGCGAGCACGACGGAGACGACGACCAACGGCAGGCACCCCGAGCCCGTCGCGGGCGAGCGCGGCGCGCCGATCCGGGGGCCGCGCAACTTCGCGGTGGAGGCCGCGAACCCCGACCTGCTCAGCGGGCCCACCACGGACTACGGCACGGTGCCGAACCTGAAGTTCCCGTACGCCCAGGCGCGCAACCGCGTCGTCAACGGCGGCTGGGGCCGGGAGATCACCACCCGCGAGCTGCCCGCCTCGGAGGCGCTGGCCGGGGTCAACATGGCGCTGGCGCCGGGCGGCGTGCGCGAGCTGCACTGGCACAAGGAGGCCGAGTGGGCCTTCATGATCGCCGGCCGCGCCCGCATCTCCGGGCTCGACGAGCAGGGCCGCAACTTCCTCGAGGACGTCGGCGAGGGCGACCTGTGGTACTTCCCGGCCGGCATCCCGCACCACATCCAGGGGCTCGAGGAGGGCTGCGAGTTCCTGCTGGTCTTCGACGACGGGGCGTTCTCGGAGAACGAGACCTTCCTCGTGTCCGACTGGCTCGCGCACACGCCGCCCGCCGTTCTGGCGCAGAACTTCGGCGTGCCGGAGTCGGCGTTCGCCGGCCTGCCGCAGGACCTCGACCACACCCGCTGGATCTTCTCGACCGACGTGCCGCCGCCGCTCGAGCAGGACCGGGTGACCGGCGCGCTCGGCGCGTCGCCGTACCAGTTCGCGTACCGCACCTACGCGCAGGAGCCGATCCGGACCTCCGGCGGCCAGGTGCGGATCGTCGACTCCTCGTCGTTCACGGTCTCCAAGACGGTGGCGATGGCCCTCGTCGAGGTGGAGCCGGGTGCGATGCGCGAGATGCACTGGCACCCGAACGCGTCGGAGTGGCAGTACTACCTGCAGGGCAGCGGGCGCATGACGGTCTTCGCCGCGAGCCACAAGGCGCGCACGTTCGACTTCCAGGCCGGCGACGTCGGCTACGTGCCCTACGCCATGGGCCACTACGTGCAGAACACCGGCGACGAGCCGCTGCGCTTCCTGGAGATGTTCAAGAGCGACCGCTTCGCCGACATGTCGCTCACCCAGTGGCTGGGCGCGATGCCGCCGGCGCTGGTCCGCGCCCACCTCGGCGTCGGCGACGACGTGATCGCCGCCCTGCCCGAGACCAAGCCGATCGTCCTGCGCTGATGAGCTCGGACGCGGCGACCCCCGAGCAGACGCGCCTGCGCGACGTGCTCCTCGTCACCCTGACGCTCTCGGTCGGCGCGATCGACGCGATCAGCGTCGTCGTGCTCGGCAAGGTGTTCTCGGCGTTCATGACCGGGAACCTCGTCTACCTCGGCCTGGAGGCGGCCGGGGGCGACGGGCCGCCGACGCTCCGGCTGGTCATCGCGCTGGTCGCCTTCGGGGCCGGCGCCTTCGCGGCGGCCCGCGCGATCCGGCCGGCGGGCGAGGGGCGACTCTGGCCCGCCTCGACCACGGCGGTGCTCCTCGCCACCGCCGGGCTCGAGCTGGCGCTGTGGGTCGTGTGGCTCGTCGTGGACGGCCGGCCGGGGACGGCGACGGGCGACGTGCTCATCGGCGGCTACGCGTTCGCCATGGGCATGCAGACGTCGGCGATCTTCTCGCTCGGCGTCCGGGCGGTCTTCACCACCGCCGCGACGGCGACCTGGACCGTGCTGATGGCCGACGCGGCGAACTGGCGGGAGTCCCGCCAGGAGCTCGTCCG
>DASVQH010000245.1:0-5525 GCA_036389195.1 Solirubrobacteraceae bacterium | reverse complement strand
GACGCCGACGTCCTCGTCGCTGCGTCGCTGGGCGCCGCGCCGGCTCCGGGCAACCTCGTGCGGGCGCTCGGCGCAGGCGCCGTGCCGCTGGCCTCGCGCCTGCCCGCCTACGAGGAGGTGCTCGACCACGGCGAGCTCGGGCTGCTGTTCGAACCCGGGGACGTGGACGTGCTCGCCGAGCAGCTCCAGCGGCTGATCGCCGACCCGGCGTTGCGAGCCGGGCTGCGCGAGCGCGGCGCGGCGCGCGCGCCCGACCGCGCGTGGACCCGCGTCGCCGACGACTACGAGACGGTCTACATGCGGCTGGCCGCGCGCCGCCACGGCGACCGCGGCCGCCCGGACGTGCGTCGCCGGCTCGGCAGCCGGCCGCTGATCGACGTCGACCTGCACATGCACACCGACCACTCGCACGACTGCGCGACGCCGGTGCGCACGCTGCTGGCCGCCGCGCGCGAGCGCGGACTCGGCGCGATCGCGGTGACCGACCACAACGAGGTCTCCGGCGCGCTGGCGGCGCGCGAGCTCGCCGCCGAGTACGGGGTCAAGGTCATCGTCGGCGAGGAGGTCAAGACCGGCGGCCAGGGCGAGGTCATCGGCCTGTTCATCGAGGAGAAGATCCCGCGCGGGCTGACGCTGCAGGAGACGATCGCCGAGATCAGGCGCCAGGGCGGGCTCGTCTACGTGCCGCACCCGTTCGACCGGCTGCACTCCGTCCCGGACTACGAGCACCTGCTCGAGGTGGTCGACGACGTCGACGCGCTGGAGGTCTTCAACCCGCGCATCGCCATCCCCGCCTACAACGAGGAGGCGGCCCGCTTCGCCGCCAAGTACCGCATCCCGGGCGGGGCCGGCTCGGACTCCCACGTCGCCCAGGGCCTGGGCTCGGTGCGCATCCACATGCGCGACTTCGACGGGCCGGAGGAGTTCCTGGAGTCTCTGCGCGACGCCGACATCACCGGGCGCCCGTCCTCGCTGTACTACGCGCAGGTGCAGGCGCTGAAGTTCCTGCAGACCAAGGTCCGCAAGCCGTCGCCGGCGCGGGCGGGGCGCAAGTAAGGATGCAGGGGCAAGGAGAATCGCCGGGGGCGGGCAAGTTCGCAGGCGTGCCGGCCACGGACGACGAGATCCGCGAGAAGTACCTCGAGCGCGCGATCCGCGAGCTCAACCACTTCACCCGCGACCTGCAGGGGTGCCGCCACTGCCCGCGCGGCAACCTGATGCCGGTGCTCGGCTCCGGGCATCCGCAGGCCGACGTCTTCCTGCTCAAGTACGCGCCGATGCCCTCGGAGATCGAGGAGGGCGTGGCCTTCTACGGGCGCTCGGGCACCGCGCTGATGAAGTCGCTGCGCCGCCTGGACATCGACCCGCTCGCCGTCTACGGGACGCTGTGCGTGAAGTGCCCGGTCGCCGACACCGCGCTCGCCGGCCCGGAGTGCATCGCGCGGATCGTCGAGGAGATCGCGATCGTCCAGCCGAAGCTCGTCGTGGTGATGGGTGGCGATGCGCTCGGTGTGCTCAACGAGCTCGAGCTGCCGCTCGCGCGGGAGGTCGCCGCCGCCCCGGGCGAGCTGCAGAAGCTCACGCCCTCGATCGACGCGCTCTACGTGCCCAACATCGACGAGGCGCTCGACGAGGAGTCCGCCAAGCGGGCGTTCTGGACCGCGTTCCGGCGCCTTGGCGAGTGGTACGCGGACTTCCCGCCATACTGAGGGCGTGGCCGAAGTCCCGGACAAGGTGAGCCTCGAAGGAATCGAGGCCAAGTGGGACGCGGCCTGGGAGGAGCAGCGCACCTACCGCTTCGACCGCGGCAAGCCGCGCGAGGCGGTCTTCTCGATCGACACGCCGCCGCCCACGGTCAGCGGCTCGCTGCACCTCGGCTCCGCCTTCGGCTACATCCAGACCGACGCGATCGCCCGCTTCCAGCGGATGCGCGGGCGCGAGGTCTTCTATCCGATGGGCTGGGACGACAACGGCCTGCCGACCGAGCGCCGAGTCCAGAACCACTACGGCGTCTGGTGCGACCCCACGGCGCCCTATGACCCGGACTTCACCGAGCCGCCGCCCGCGGAGGGCGGCGGCAAGGACAAGGCCGTCCGCTCGCTGGCCCGTCAGAACTTCGTCGAGCTGTGCCACATCCTCACCGCCGAGGACGAGAAGGGCTTCGAGCGCGTGTGGCGCGACCTCGGCCTGTCCGTCGACTGGACGCTGACCTACGCGACGATCGACGACCACTCGCGCGCGGTCTCCCAGCGCGCGTTCCTGCGCAACCTGCGGCGCGGCCAGGCCTACGCCGCCGAGGCGCCGACGGTGTGGGACGTCGACTTCGGCACCGCGGTCGCCCAGGCGGAGATCGAGGACCGCGAGACCGGCGGCGCGATGCACCGCGTGGCCTTCCAGCGCGCCGACGGCGAGGGCGCGATCGAGATCGAGACCACGCGCCCCGAGCTGCTGCCCTCGTGCGTCGCGCTGGTGGCCCACCCCGACGACGAGCGCTACCGGCCGCTGTTCGGCTCCGATGTCCTGACGCCGCTGTTCCGCGTCGCGGTCCCGGTGGTCGCGCACCCGCTCGCCGAGCCCGAGAAGGGCACCGGCATCGCCATGGTCTGCACGTTCGGCGACACCACCGACGTCGTCTGGTGGCGCGAGCTCGACCTGCCGCTGCGTGCGCTGATCCAGCGCGACGGCCGCTTCCAGGACGAGGTGCCCGGCTGGCTGACCGGCGCGGGCGCCGAGACCTACGGCGAGGCGGTGGCGGGCCGGCACGCCAAGCAGGCGCGCCGCGCGGTGGTCGAGAAGCTGCGCGACGCGGGCGACCTGATCGGCGAGCCCAAGCAGCTCATGCACCCGGTGAAGTTCTTCGAGAAGGGCGACCGCCCGCTGGAGATCGTCACCAGCCGGCAGTGGTACATCCGCAACGGCGCGCGCGACCCGGGGCTGCGCCGGGCGCTGCTGGAGCGCGGCGAGGCGATGGACTGGCACCCGCCGTTCATGGGCGTGCGGTTCAAGCACTGGGTCGAGGGCCTGAACTCCGACTGGCTGATCAGCCGCCAGCGCTTCTTCGGCGTCCCGTTCCCCGTCTGGTATCCGATCGACGAGCACGGCCGCACGCAGTGGGAGGACCCGATCCTCTGCGCCGAGGACGCGCTGCCCGTCGACCCGCAGTCCGATCCGCCCCCGGGGTACGGCGAGGCGCAGCGAGGGCAGCCCGGCGGCTTCGCCGGCGACACCGACGTGATGGACACGTGGGCGACGTCCTCGCTGAGCCCGCAGATCGTCGGGACGATCGAGCCCAACCTGTTCGAGCGCGTCTTCCCGATGGACCTGCGCCCGCAGGGCCCGGAGATCATCCGCACCTGGCTCTTCGCGACCGTGCTGCGCTCGCACCTGGAGCACTACGAGCTGCCGTGGTCGGACGCCTTCATCAACGGCTGGATCCTCGATCCGGACCGCAAGAAGATGTCGAAGTCCAAGGGCAACGTGACGACGCCGGCGGACCTCGTCGTCCAGTACGGCGCCGACGGGCTGCGCTACTGGGCCTGCAAGGCGGGCCCGGGAGCCGACACCGCCGTCGACCAGGCGCAGATGAAGAACGGCCGCCGGCTGGCCATCAAGCTGCTCAACGCGTCGAAGTTCATGCTCGGCGTGACGTCGGGCGCCGGGGCAGCCGGCGCGATCACCGAGACGATCGACCGGGCCATGCTGGCCGAGCTGGCCGCGGTGGTCGACGACGCGACCGAGGCGTTCGCGGGCTACGAGTACCACCGGGCGCTCGCGCGCACGGAGAGCTTCTTCTGGCACTTCTGCGACCACTACCTCGAGCTCGTCAAGAGCCGCGCCTACGGCGAGGGGCCGGGCGCGGAGTCCGCGCGGGCGGCGCTGGAGACCGCGCTGGCGATCCTGCTGCGGCTGTTCGCGCCCGTCCTGCCGTTCGCCACCGAGGAGGTGTGGTCGTGGTGGCGCGAGGGCTCGATCCACCGCGCGCCGTGGCCCGCGGCCGAGGAGCTGCGCGACATGGTCGCCGGCGACGGCGACGTCGAGGTGCTCGCGGTGGCCGCCGACGTCCTCTCCGAGGTGCACAAGGCCAAGACGCTCGAGCGCCGGCCGCTGCGCACGCAGGTCGCCCGGCTCGTGGTCGAGGACGTGGGCGACCGGCTGGCCGCCCTGCGGATCGCCGAGGCCGACGTGCGCGAGGCCGGCGTGGTCGAGGAGCTGGTGCTGCGCGAGGGCCCCGAGCGCCAGATCACGGTCGAGCTGGCCGCCGCGGCGGACTGACGCCGCGCGGGCTTACAATCCGCGCCATGGACATCGACGACACCCAGGTGGCGGGCGGCGACCGCTGCGCGGAGTGCGGGGCCAAGCTCACCGAGGACGAGCTGCAGCTCGCGCTGGAGAACGGCGGCCCGTGGCTGTGCAAGATCCACGCGGTCGAGATCGCGCCGATGGCCGGCGAGGACCCGGCGGACCCGCTCTTCTAAGCCGCCCGACCGGGAAAGATGCGGCGCTCGCCCGATGTGGGGCGGGCGGCTTAGACCGAGACTCGGCGGCATGGAGATCCTTCGCCGCCGCCCCCGCTTCCGCCGTCTTCTCGCCGCCCTCGCCGTCTCGCAGGCCGGCGACTGGCTCTACAACCTCGCGCTGCTGGCCTTCGTCTACTCGGAGACCCGCTCGACCGCGCTGGTCGGCCTGACCACCGCGGCCCGGGTCGCGCCGATCGTCGTCGCCGGCCCGCTCGGCGGCGTGCTCGCCGACCGGGTCGACCGCCGCAAGCTGATGCTCGCGTCCGACGCGCTGCGGGCCGGGTTCATGGCTGCGCTGGCCGCCGTCGCCGTCCTCGGCCTCCCCGTGCTGCTGGCGCCGGTGCTGGCGGCGCTGACCACCCTGGCCGCCGGCGTCCACATGCCGTGCGTCGCCGCCACCACGCCGCGGCTGGTCGCCGACGACGAGCTGCCGGCCGCCAACGCGCTGCGCTCCGTCGTCGGGCAGGCCAGCATCGTCGCCGGACCGGCCCTCGGCGCCGTGCTGCTCCTGCTCGGCCCGCCGAGCGCCGCGTTCGCCGTCAACGCGCTGACCTTCGGCCTGTCGGCGCTGGCCATCCTGTCGATCCCCGCCGGCCCGGCCTTCGCCGCGCCCGAGCGGCCGGAGGCGGCCCCGCGCGTGTTCGACGACCTGCGCGCCGGCGCGCGGGCGCTGCGCGGCCAGCCGCGGGCGCTCGCGCTCTTCGGCGGCGACGTCGTCTGCAGCGCGGTCTACGGCGCGCTGACCGTCCTGCTGCTGCTGGTCAGCCGCGACCTCGGCACCGGCGACCACGGCTACGGCTACCTGCTGGCCGCGTTCGGCCTCGGCGGGATCCTCGGCGCCGCGGCGCTGGCCCGGCTCGGCGACCGCGCGACCGAGCGCGGCGTCATGGCCGCCGCGCTGCTGGCCGTGGCGGCGTCGCTCGCGCTGCTGGCCGTCGCGCCCGGCCTCGGCGCCGCGCTGGCCGTCGGCGTCATCGGCGGCGTGGGCTCGATCCACGTGGAGATCCT
>DASVQH010000244.1:0-3231 GCA_036389195.1 Solirubrobacteraceae bacterium | reverse complement strand
CTCGAGGTCCATGCCGAACGTCTGGCCCTCCTCGACGTTCACGACGCCGTCCTTGCCGACCTTCTCGATGGCGTCGGCGATGACGTCGCCGATCTCCTCGTCGCCGGCCGAGATCGTCGCCACGCGGGCGATCTGATCCTTGCCGTTGACCTCCTTGGACTGCTCGCCGATGTTGGCGACGACCTGGTCCACGGCGCGCTCGATGCCGCGCTTGAGGCCGAGGGGGTTCGCGCCGGCGGCGACGTTCTTGAGGCCCTGCTTGACGATCGCCTGCGCGAGCACGGTCGCCGTGGTGGTGCCGTCGCCCGCGACGTCGTTGGTCGCCGTGGCGACCTCGCGCACGAGCTGGGCGCCCTGGTTCTGGAAGACGTCCTGGACCTCGATCTCACGGGCGATGGTGACGCCGTCGTTCGTGATCGTGGGAGCGCCGAACTTCTTGTCGAGGACGACGTAGCGGCCGCGCGGGCCGAGGGTGACCTTGACCGCGTTGGCGACGGCGTTGACGCCCTGCTCGAGGGCGTTGCGCGCCTCGACGTCGAACTTCAGTTCCTTGTGAGCCATGTGTGTCTAGTTCCTCTGTTCTGCTCGAAGTCGGGTTACGACTGGACCTTGGCGAGGACGTCGGACTCGCGGAGGACCAGCAGGTCCTCGCCGTCGACCTTGATCTCGGTGCCGCCGTACTTGGAGTAGAGGACCTCGTCGCCCTCGGAGACGTCGAGCGGGATCCGCTTCTCACCGTCGTCGTCGTAGCGGCCGTCGCCGACGGCGATGACCTTGCCCTTCTGGGGCTTCTCCTTCGCGGTGTCGGGGAGCACGAGGCCGGACGCCGTCGTCTGCTCCTCGTCGAGCGCCTTGACGATCAGCCGATCGCCCAAGGGCTTGAGATTCATGTGGTGACCTCCACCTGGGGGTTTGCGCACTCTTGGCACTCCCGATGCGAGAGTGCCAACTGGCGCCGATTCTATGAACCCTCAGCCGGAAGTCAAGGGGCGGTTGGCACTCTCCTAAGAGGAGTGCCAATACGCGCTAGTTCTGCGCGCCGCCGATGCCCCTGAGGCGGTCCTGCACCTCGGGCGGGTTCTCGACGATCTGCGAGAAGCGGACGACGGTGACCGTGTCCTCCATCCCGACCTCGCGGCCGTAGATCTGCTCCATGAAGTGGATCAGCTCGTCGTGGCGGCGGAACTCGGGGTTGTCGTGCTCGATGTCGCGCGGCGAGAGCTCGCGGAGCTTCTTGACCTCGACGTTGTCGATCACCGCGTGGAACAGCTTCTCGCGCGGCGAGTACTGGTAGCCGACGGTGACGAGGACGACCTGGTTCTTGCGGTACTTGTGCCGCTTGTCGCCGAGGCGGATCGTCGCGGTCTTGCGACCCCGCTTCATCTGGTCGGCGAAGATGGTCGAGTAGAAGTTGAGCGCCTGCATGAAGCTCGGCAGCCTACCGGTCGAGCGCGAGCTTCGACAGCGCGCGCTCGATCATCTCGCGTTCCCCCGGATAGGAGAGCGCGGTCCGCGCGTCCCGCAGGGGGATCCAGCGGGCGTCCTCGACCTCGTGGTCGTGGTCGGCGGTGTCGCCGGAGACGTAGCGGAAGAGGTGGAAGTGCACCGTCTTGAGGATGCGCCGGCCGCCGCGGCGGTACCAGTAGCGGACCTCCCCGAGCTCTGAGACGTGCTCGGCGGTGATCCCCGTCTCCTCGCGCACCTCGCGCGCGGCGGTCTGCGCGCCGGTCTCCCCGTCGTTGGGGCCGCCCTTGGGCAGCGCGAGCGTGCGGCGTTTGCCGCGGGGGACGATGACGACGAGGTCGTCGCCGCGCACGACGACGCCGCCGTGGGACGTCTCGCGCCCGTGGCGGTCGCGGTCGCGGTCGCCGTCAGTAGACATAGCCCTGCAGCGCCGCGGGGTCGTGGACGGTCAGCCGCCCGCGGCCCTGGGTGATCACGCCCGCCCGCTCCAGCACGGCCAGGAAGCGGCTGGCGGACTCACGGGAGGACCCGGCCAGCTGGGCCAGGTCGGCCTGGGTCGCGGTGACGAGCACGTCCGTCGCGGCCGCGCCCTCGGCGCACGCCTGCTCGACGAGCTGGCCGAGCACCGCGGCGACGCGGCTCTGCACCGTCTGGAACGACTGGCGCGCGAGCCGCTCGTTGGCCGCGCGCAGCCGCCGCCCGAGCGCGATGACCAGCTTGACCGCGATGTCCGGGTGCTCGCGCAGCAGCCGGCGCATGTCGGCGCCGAGGATCGCCACCACCTCGAGGTCGTCGACCGCCTCGACGGTCGCGGAGCGGCGCTCGTCGTCGAACATCGCCAGCTCGCCGAAGATGTCGCCCGGGCCGAACGTCGCGAGCGTCAGCTGGCGCCCGTCGTTGTGCTCCCGCGTCGCGCGCGCGTGACCGCGGCGCACGACGTAGCACGTGTCGGAGTCGTCGCCCTCGCGGAAGACCACCTGGCCGCGGTCGAAGCGGCGCGGCACCGCCACCGCGGCGACCTCGGCGAGGTCGGGCGGCTCGAGCTCCTCGAAGGCGGGGACGTGGGCGAGGAGCTCAGCCGTCTGCAGTGTGCTCGTCGCCACACCAGGTGCATATCACGCCGGCGTCACATCAGCACCCGTTCGCGACCCCGGCGCACGTACCAGCGGCCCAGCAGCAGCAGCGGCAGGACGAGGAGCGCGAGCGGGACCGCCGCGGCCAGCGCGATCAGCACCGCGCCGGCGATCCACTCGAGGACGCGCCCGGCGTCGCGCAGCGCGTCGCCGGCGCCCCAGCGGCCGTCGTCGCCCGCGGCGGCGCCCTTCGCGGCCGGGTCGCCCGTCAGCGTCACGAGCACGCTGGCGAGGTCGGCCCGCCGGCGCGCCGTGCGCATCTCGGCCCGCGCGCCGGCCAGCGCGCCGGTGACGGCGCGCAGGCGCAGCCGCACCGCCGGGTCGCCGGTGCGCGCGAGGCGGCGGCGCAGACCGCGGCGCTCGGCGGTCAGGTCGTCCACCCGCTCGGCGGTGCTCGTGACCGCCGCCGTGATGTCGTCCGAGGCCTGCGTGCGCGAGCGGACGTCGGCGAGCTTCGAGAGGGCAGCGAGCACGTCGCTGAGCCGCGCGCTCGGGACCCGCAGCGAGAACTCCGCGCTGCCGCCGTCGGGCGCCGCGGTCACCGTCGACTGGGCGACGTATCCGTCCGCGCGTTCGGCGATGCCGGCGACGCCGGCCGCGACCGTCTCCAGTTTGTCGGGCGGCAAGGCCAAGG
>DASVQH010000243.1:0-18950 GCA_036389195.1 Solirubrobacteraceae bacterium | reverse complement strand
AAGGTGCTCGATCGCCCGGCGCCTCAAACGCCGGTGTGCCAGGAAGTCGGCGAGCCCTGAAGGCGGCCTGGAACGCACGACGGCCCGCGCCCCTCCTCAGAGGGCGCGGGCCGCCTGGCGCCGCGAACGCCTAGTGCTGCTGGACGTTGCCGCGCGCGAGCGTGGTGCTGCGCAGCTCGGTCGAGGAGTCGCTGTCGTCGCAGGGGTCGTCCTGCGCGCCGCGCTTGCGGAAGGCGATCATGTCGTTGCCGCCCGAGGCGCCCTCGCCGTTGTCCATCGTGTCGACGGTGAAGGGGACGCCCTGGGTGTTGCCCGGCAGGCGCTGGTAGCCGCCGAAGCGCGTGAACATCTCGCCGTTGTCGCCCTCGAACGTGCGGATGCACGTCACGACGCCATGGAACCGCTCCTTGTCGTTGGTGCGGTTGATGACCTGCAGCTGCCCCTTGGCCGGGAACGAGCCGTTGTCCTCGGTGGCCGAGTTCTGCTGTGCGTTGAACGCGATGGTGTCGCCCGGGCCCGCCGTCTGATCGGCCGCGAGGACCTGGCCGCCGCCCGTGACCTTCAGGCCGTCGCTCTGGGCTACCGCGGTCCCGGTGCCGACCAGCGCGAACGTCGCAGCAAGGAGCAGAGCTCTCCGCATGTGTGCCTCCCGTCTTGAATGAGATTGACCCCTGCGGCGGCGGCCTGGCACCCCTGCCGGCCGACGCCCGGGCGAGAAGATAGGTGAACAGCGGCGTTCTGTCGAGCGCGAAGAGTTCTTTCTTGGACTGACGCCGTGTCGTCACCGAGCGAACACTCATCGGGGCTGTGCGCGCTACGGTTGGCCGTTCGCGACGGGGCAGGGGCTTCGGCGCGTCTCGAAGTCGTGAACCCGAGCGCGAGGAGAGCCTTTCCCATGCCGAGAACCTGGTTGGCGGCGGTCGCCGCGGCCACGATGCTGGCGGTGCCCGTGGCCGCCTCCGCCCACGTCCCCGGAGCCGGGCGCTCGAACGCGCTCGTGCCGACCCCGGGCGTGGCCAAGAACACCGAGCTGCTGACGACCGTGCCGCTCGGCGCGGCGATCTCCGGCGAGTTCGCCCACACCGGCAGCTACTTCTACGTCTCGCTGGCCAACGGCGTGGCGGCGCTCGACACCTCGAACCCCGAGGCCCCGGTCATCAAGGACTTCCTGCCGCAGGCCGAGTTCGAGAACGAGGCCATGACCTACGGCGAGCGCCCGGTGCCCGCCGACGCGGCGCACCCCGACGGGCTCAGCCGCTTCGTGCTGGTCGGCAACGACCTCGTCAACGGCACGATCGATCCGTCGCGCACCGGTCTGCCCGACGGGAACGGCACGATCCAGCGCGGCCGCCTCGGCGGCGGCGAGGTGATCGTCTTCGACGTCTCCAACCCCGACGACATCACCGTGGCCGGGCGCTCGCCCGGCTCGTCGACGGCCGAGGGCGTCGTCACCACCAGCACGCACACGCTGCAGTGCACGTCGATCGCGTGCGACTACGCCTATACCGCGGGCGACGGCGAGGAGTTCTCGATCGTCGACCTGCGCGACCTGAGCAAGCCGGTCCAGGTCAAGACCATCCGCTCGGCGGCCGCCGGCAAGACCGACGTGTTCACGGGCGGCGCCGGCCACTACTGGGACATGGACTTCGAGAACAAGCTCGCGTGGCACACCGGCTCGGGCGGCGCCGAGGTCTTCAACATCGCCGATCCGCTCAACCCCAAGCCACTCAACGGGACGAACGCGGAGGGCACCCAGACGCCCTACAACGACTTCATCCTGCACAACTCGACGCGCCCCAACGGCAGCGCCTTCCGGACCGGCGGGCCGCCCAAGCTCAGCTCGGGCAACGTGCTGCTGGTCACCGAGGAGGACTACGCCAACGACGGCGACGAGGTCCTGTGCTCGAACGCCGGCACGTTCCAGACGTGGGAGATCCCGGACCTCGACGGCGGCCGCTACGCCGGGGCCAACCCCGACGGCGCGACGCCCGACCAGGGCACGATCCGGCACCTCGACTCGATCAGCGCGCCGCTGGAGAGCGGCGCCGCGCTCAACACGCCGGTCGGGGCCTTCTGCTCGGCGCACTGGTTCGACTACCACCAGAGCGGGATCGTCGCCCAGGGCTTCTACCAGCAGGGCGTGCAGCTGATCGACGTGTCCGACCCGACCGACATCAAGTCCTACGGCTACTTCACGGGCGGCGGGACGGAGGTGTGGGACGCCTACTTCGTGCCCGCGCGCGACGCCGGCGGCGTGGCCATCCCCGGCCGCAAGACCGACATCGTCTACACGGCGGACGCGACGCGCGGCGTCGACGTGCTGAAGGTCACGCTGCCCGACCGCACGATCGAGGCCGACACCGCGGGCGCCGACGGCACCGGCGGCGGCGTCGGGGCGCAGGACGGCAAGCCGGGCGACTCGGGCGGCACGCCGCCGCCCGCCGACACGCGGCCCAACGGGTCCGACGGCCAGGGCACCGGCGACCAGCCGGGCGGTGGCACGCAGGGCGGCGCCCCGGCGCCCGCCCCGGCGGCTCCGGCCCCCGCTCCGGCGGCCCGGGCGTGCCGCAGCAAGCGCAGCTTCACGATCCACCTGCGCAACCCGCGCGCCAAGCGCCTCGGCAAGCTCGTCAGCGCGCGCGTCACCGTCGACGGCAAGCGGGTCAAGGTCCGCCGCCGCCACGGCCGGCTGACCGCCCGCGTGCACCTCAAGGGCAAGCTCAAGAAGCGCGTCGTCGTGCGCATCCGCGCGAAGACCACCAAGGGCAGGACGGTCCGCGGCAAGCGCAGCTACCGGACCTGCGTGCCCGGCAAGGGCTAGGCGGAAGATCCATCAGGGCCCCTCGGTAGATTGAGGGGTCCTGATGCCGCCCTTCAAGCTCGATTCCATCTTCACCCCCACGGCGGATCAGCCGAAGGCGATCGACGGCCTGGCCGAGTCGATCACGGCCGGCAACCGCTTCACCACGCTGCTCGGCGCGACCGGCACCGGCAAGACCATGACGATGGCCGCGACGATCGAGCGCGTCCAGAAGCCGGCGCTGGTGATGGCGCACAACAAGACGCTGGCGGCGCAGCTGTGCAACGAGTTCCGCACGTACTTCCCGCAGAACGCGGTCGAGTACTTCGTCTCCTACTACGACTACTACCAGCCCGAGGCCTACGTCCCGAGCCGGGACCTGTACATCGAGAAGGACTCGGCGATCAACCAGGAGATCGACCGGCTGCGCCACGCGGCCACCGCGGCGCTGTTCGCGCGCCGCGACGTGATCATCGTCGCCTCCGTCTCGTCGATCTTCGGCCTCGGCTCGCCGGAGACCTACAACGACAACCTGCAGAACCTCGTCAAGGGCGCGTTCATCGACCGCGACGAGCTGCTGCGAAAGCTCGTCTCGCTGCAGTACACGCGCAACGACACGGCGCTGGGCCGCGGCACCTTCCGTGTGCGCGGAGAGACGCTGGAGATCTTCCCCGCCTACGCCGAGACGGCGTTCCGCGCGACGCTGTTCGGCGACGAGATCGAGCGGCTGCAGCACTTCGACCCGCTGACGGGCGAGCTGATCCTCGACGACCTCGAGCACGTGGCGATCTGGCCGGCCACGCACTACAACGTCAAGGAGGGCCGCCTCGAGGAGGCGGTCGCCCAGATCGGCGCGGAGCTCAACGCGCGCTGCGCCGAGCTGGAAGCCGAGGGCAAGCTGCTGGAGAGCCACCGGCTGCGCCAGCGCACGCAGTACGACATGGAGATGCTCCGCGAGGTCGGGTTCTGCTCGGGCATCGAGAACTACTCGCGGATCCTCGACGGGCGCCCGCCGGGCGCGCGGCCGTACTGCCTGCTCGACTACTTCCCCGACGACTTCGTCTGCTTCCTGGACGAGTCGCACCAGACGACGCCGCAGATCGGCGGCATGTACCACGGCGACCGCTCGCGCAAGCAGACGCTGGTCGACTACGGCTTCCGGCTGCCCAGCGCGATGGACAACCGCCCGCAGACCTTCGACGAGTTCCTGGCCATCACGCCGCAGATCGTCTTCGTCAGCGCGACGCCCGGCGAGTACGAGCGCACGCGGTCGGCGGCGATCGTCGAGCAGATCGTGCGTCCCACCGGGATCATCGACCCGGAGGTCGAGGTCCGCGAGACGAAGAACCAGATCGACGACCTGATGAACGAGATCCGCGTGCGCGTCGAGAAGGACGAGCGGACGCTGGTCACCACGCTCACCAAGAAGATGAGCGAGGACCTCACGGACTACCTGCTCGAGATGGGCTTCCGCGTGCGCTACCTGCACTCGGAGATCGACACGCTGGAGCGCATCCAGATCATCCGCGAGCTGCGGCTCGGCCAGTACGACGTGCTGGTTGGCGTCAACCTCCTGCGCGAGGGCCTCGACCTGCCCGAGGTGTCGCTGGTGGCGATCCTCGACGCCGACAAGGAAGGCTTCCTGCGTGGGGAGACCTCGCTGATCCAGACGATCGGCCGCGCGGCGCGCAACCAGGAGGGCAAGGTCCTCATGTACGCCGACAAGGAGACCGAGGCGATGCGGGTCGCGCTCTCCGAGACGGAGCGCCGGCGCGCGATCCAGCGCGCCTACAACGAGGAGCACGGCATCACGCCGGAGACCATCGTCAAGGGCATCTCGGACATCGGCGAGTTCCTGATGGCCGACTCCAAGGTGCCCGGCAAGCGGCGCCGGCGCGAGAAGAAGGTCGACATGGCGCCGGCCGAGATCGAGTCGACGATCGTCGAGCTCGAGGAGGAGATGCTCGCCGCCGCCGAGGAGCTGCGCTTCGAGTACGCGGCGAAGCTGCGCGACGAGATCCGCGAGCTCAAGCGCGAGCTCGACGAGGCAGCGGCAGCGTGAGGCCGCCGGCGCCGCCGCGCCGGTGAGGCGGGCGGCCGGCGTCGAGTTCGTCTTCGGCTACGGGTCGCTGGTGCCGGGCGCGGGCGGCGAGGTGCGCCGGCTGGCCGGCGTGCGGCGGGTGCTCGGCGTGGCGATGGACAACGCGCTCGACGTCCCGGGCTACAAGCGCTTCGTCGACGCCGCCGACGGCTCGCGCCCGGCGGTGTTCGTGGCCTTCGCCGACCTCGTGCCCGCGCCCGCCGGCGCGCCGCCGGTGAACGGGGTGCTGGTCCCGGTCGCCGCGGACGGGCTGGCCGCGCTCGACGCCCGCGAGCGCAACTACGACCGGATCGACGTCACCGGGCGGATCGAGGCGCCTCCCGGACGTGTCTGGGCCTACACCGGCTCGCGCGCGGGGCGCCAGCGCTTCGCCCGCGGCGCGGCGGCCGGCACGGTCGTGGTGGCGCGCGCCTACGTCGAGGCGGTCCAGGCGGGCTTCCGCGCGCTCGGCGCGGCCGAGCACCGGGCGTTCCTCGCCTCGACCGACTTCGGCGGGGTCCCCGTGTGGGCGCTCGAGCGGGTCGACCTGCCGCCGGCTTGACGTCAGTGCCGGCCGCGCCGGAGCTTCGGCAGGCCGCCGCGCCGCAGGACGACGCGGGTGGTCGCGGTCCCGGTCGTCTCCGGCAGCCCGGGCCGGCTCAGCGCGACGCTGACCGTCGCCGCCCGCCGCCCCCGGCGGCGCAGGTCCCGGCGCGCGAGGCGGTTGAGCCGTACGTGGACGCTTGCGATGCTCGTGGAGAGCGCGACACGACGGCTCGCGAGCACGCGTGCGCCTCGCCGCACGGTCACCGTCCCCTCGCAGCCCTGGAACCGCGTCCCGCAGCTCACCCCGGGCAGCTCGATCCGCCCGCGCCGCGACGCGCGGACCGGCCCGGGGATCCTGACCCGCGGGCGCAGCCCGCATTCGATGAGCCCGTCGACCTTCGAGTCGGCGCGGACGGCGGCGCCATGGCGGCAGGTGATGAGGTCCGCCTCGCCGTCGGCCGCGTCGACGTACACGTTGCCGGAGACGTCCGCGCTGTCGGCGCCCGAGCCCGGCACGATCGAGTCGCCGTCGCCGAACTCCAGGAAGCCGTCGGCCCCGGGTCCGCCCAGCAGCCGGTCGGCGCCCTTGCCGCCCTCGAGCTTCTGCGTCCCCTCGAAGCCCTGGATGAAGTCGTCCCCGCTGCCGCCCTCGACCCGCTCGACGTCCGTGCCGACGTCGTCGCCCTCGCCGGCCTCGCCGTCACCCGGCTGGTCGTCGAGCTTGACGACGAGCGGCGCCGTGCGGTTGCGGTAGCTGAGCGAGTCGAAGCCGGCGCCGCCGCGGATGACGTCCGCCCCCGGGTCCTCGTTGAGATTGTCGTCGCCGCCGGCGCCGTCGACGAGGTCGTCGCCGGGCCCACCGCCCAGCGTGTCCGGCCACCGGCTGCCGGTGAGGACGTCGTCGCCCCCGTTCCCCGAGGCGCCGAACCCGCCGGCACCCGCGGCGAGGACGTCGTCGCCCTCACCGCCGTACACCGCGTCGATGCCGGCGCCGACGTCGTCGCCCTCGCCCGGCTCGCCGTCCGGACCGCCGCCGCCGACGGTGACCGAGACGCCCGCGGTGCGGGCGCGGTAGTCGGCGTAGGCGTAGCCGTCGGAATCCATGCGGTCGGCGCCCGGGCCGCCGTCGAAGGTCCAGAACCCATCGCCCTCGTCGAGCACCAGGTCGTCGCCGGGGCCGGCAAGCGCCGTGCCGGGTGACATCCGGGCCCGGATGCGCAGCTCGTCGTCCCCGTCGCCGAGATCGACTGCCGGTCGTTCGACCACGCCGTCGTAGGCACACGAGACCGTGTGGGGGTCGACCGGGACGCAGCGGCCGCCCGCGCGCAGCTCCGCGCCCGCGTCGCGGACGGTGAACCGGTACAGCTCGCCCTCGACGGTCACCAGGTTGCGCTCGCCCGGATCGGCGCGGAAGGCGAAGGAGTAGAGCTTGAACGGCCCGCCCGGGCCCGGTTCGTCGTCGGTGCGCAGGTAGGCGACCTCCATGGTCCCCGCCGACGCGGTCGCGGGCACGGCCAGCGCGGCCGCCAGGATGAGGGAGGGGAGGATGCGCCGCATCGTTGCCCTCAACGCGCAGCGCTGAGAGAAAGTCGCGCGGATGCGCGCCGCCGGTCGCGCCGCTACGGTCGCCGCCGTGACGATCGACGTCGCCGCCCTGCTCGACTGGTACGCCGCGGTCGCGCGGCCGCTGCCCTGGCGGGCGACCCGCGATCCGTACGCGCTGCTCGTCTCCGAGGTGATGCTGCAGCAGACGCAGGCGGCGCGGGTGGTGCCGTACTACGAGCGGTTCCTCGCCCGCTTCCCGGACGCGGCGGCGCTGGCGGCGGCGCCCGTGGCCGACGTCCTGCGGGCCTGGAGCGGCCTGGGGTACAACCGCCGCGCGCTGGCGTTGCGCGCCGCGGCGGCGCACGTGGTCGAGCGGGGCTGGCCGGCGGACGCGGCGGGTCTGCGCGCGCTGCCCGGCGTCGGTCCGTACACGGCGGCCGCGGTCGCCGCGTTCGCGTGGGACGAGCCGGTCGCGGCGGTCGACACCAACGTCCGCCGGGTGGTCGCCCGGCTCGACGGGACCGAGCGCGGACCGGCCGCGCTGGCCGCGCGGGCGCAGGAGCTGCTCGGCGATCACCCCGCCGCGGTGTTCAACCAGGCGGCGATGGAGCTGGGCGCGACGGTGTGCACCCCGCGACGGCCGCGCTGCGACGTCTGCCCGCTGGCCGCGGGATGCGCGTCGGCCGGCGCGGTGGCGCCGCCGGCCCCGCGCGCGCGGCGGGACGGCCCCCGCTTCGAGGACACGGACCGCTGGCTGCGCGGGCGGGTCGTGGCGGCGCTGCTCGCGGGCGAGCCGGTCCCCGACGGGGGCGACGCCGGCCGGCTCGCGCGCGTGCTCGCGGGCCTGGAGCGCGACGGGCTGGTGTGCCGGCGCGCGGACGGCGATGTGGCGCTGGTAGGGGAGGCGCCGGGGGACGGGTCCCCGCTGCCGCCGGTTCACGGGCTATTCTCCCGCCTCGGACACTGAACGACCGGGAGAGAAGACACTGTGGCCCTGGACCGCCAGTCCATCGAGAGACGCGACTTCCCCATCGGCCGGCGCGGCTATGAGCCCGACGCCGTGGACGAGCATCTCGCCATGCTCGCCGACGAGGTCGAGGCGCTGCGCCGCTCGGCGAGCCGGTCCACCCGCACGGACTCGCTGGCCAGCGCCGCGTCCGAGCAGGTGCGGCTGATCGTCGAGGCGGCCGAGCAGAGCGCCGCCGACATCGAGCGGGAAGCCGAGCTCGAGGCGCGGCAGATCCGTCAGGACGCGCGCGAGGCGGCCGAGTCGCAGCGCACCGAGGCCGGCCAGCAGGCGCGCGAGCACGTCGAGCGCGTCTCGCGGGCGACCGCGTCGATGCTCGAGCGCGCCGACACCCTGGAGTCGGAGTTCCAGTCGATGCTCGAGCACGTCCGCACCGGCGCGTCGCGCCTGGGGCAGGAGCTGCAGGCGCTGCAGGGCCTCGTCGGCGACCTGCGCGGCGCGTCGGCGCCGGCCGCGCCGGAGCCCGCTCCCCAGCCGTCCTACGGCACGACGACGGGCGCCGGCTACGCGGCCCCGGCTCCGGCGGCCTACGAGCCTCCCGCGCCGCAGCAGACGGAGTTCGGCGTCCACGGCGACCCGACGTTCCCGGAGTTCGACAACACCGGCGGCGAGTCCGCGGCGCCCGAGGCGCCCGGCGACGAGCTCTCGGCCGAGCCCCAGCTCACGCCCGACCCGGCCGCTCCGGCGGAGACCTCGGGCGGCGGCGGCGGCGGTGGCGGCGGGTACGGCGCCGGCGGCGACGAGGAGGGCGCGCGGCTGATCGCGCTCAACATGGCGCTCAACGGCACCCCGCGCGAGGAGACCGAGCGCTACCTCGCCGACAACTTCGAGCTCGCCGACACCGAGGCGCTGCTCGACGACGTGTACGCGCGCGCCGGTCAGTGACCGGCGGTCCCCCGGGAGCGAGCGTGCCGCGCCGGTCACCGGCCGGCGCCCTCCCGGGGTCGAGGACGCCGCGCCGGCCCGCGGCCGGCGCCCTCATGGCGGCGGTGCGGCCGTGAGCGCCGCCGAGCCCGCCGAGCTGGCCGCCCTCCGCGCCCGCTTCGCCGAGCTCTCCGATCTGCAGGGCGTCGCCTCGCTGCTCAACTGGGATCAGCAGACGATGATGCCGCCGCGCGGCATGGCGGTCCGCGCCGAGCGGTCCGCCTCGCTCGACCGGGTCATCCACGCCCGCATCACCGATCCCGAGCTCGGACGCCTGCTCGATGCGCTGGCGCCCTGGGAGGCGGGGGAGGACCCGGACTCCGACGCGGCGAGCCTTGTGCGGCTGGCCCGGCGCGACCACGAGAAGGCGGTGCGCGTTCCCGCCGAGCTGTCGGCGGCGATGGTCCGCGCCTCGTCGCTGGGCACCGAGGCGTGGCTGACGGCGCGCCAGAGCTCCGACTTCTCGCCCTTCCGCGAGGCGCTCGAGCGCCATCTCGAGCTCCGCCATCGCTACATCGCGTGCTTCGAGGGCTTCGAGCATCCGTACGACGTCCTGCTCGACGACTTCGAGCCGGGGATGCGGACCGCCGAGGTCGTGCCGGTGCTCGCCGAGCTGCGGACGGGGCTGGCGCCGCTCGTCGCCGCGGCCGCGCGGGAGGGCCGGCCCCACAACGACGGCGTGCTCGACGGCGCGTACGCCGTCGAGGACCAGCGTGCCGCGGTGCTCGACGTCCTCGGGGGCGTCGGCTTCGATCCCGCCGGCTGGCGGCTCGATCCCGCGCCGCACCCGTTCGCCAGCGGGATGGGCGCGGGCGACATCCGGATCACCACGCGCTACGACGAGCGCGAGCTCGGGATGGCGCTCTTCTCGGCGCTGCACGAGTTCGGCCACGGCCTCTACGACTCCGGTGCCGCCTCCGGCGCGCTCGCGCGCACGACGCTCGACGCCCCGGCGTCGCTGGCCATCCACGAGTCCCAGAGCCGGCTGTGGGAGAACCTCGTCGGCCGCGGCCGGCCGTTCTGCGCGTGGGTGCTCCCGCGCCTGCAGCGGACGCTCGGCGGGCTCGACGGACTCACCGCCGATCGCCTGTTCGAGGGCGTGAACGCCGTCTCGCGGTCGCTGATCCGCGTCGAAGCCGACGAGACCACCTACAACCTCCACATCGTCCTGCGCTTCGAGCTCGAGCTGGCCCTGATCGAGGGCCGCCTGGCCGTCGCCGACCTGCCGGCCGCCTGGAACGAGCGGATGGCGTCCGACCTCGGCGTCGAGGTGCCCGACGACGCGTCCGGCGTGCTCCAGGACATCCACTGGGGCGCGGGCGCGCTGGGCTACTTCTCCACCTACACGCTCGGCAACCTCGTCGCCGCTCAGCTGTGGGAGCGGATCCGGACCGACCTCCCCGATCTCGACGAGCGCATCGAGACCGGCGACTTCGCGCCGCTGCGCGCGTGGCTGCACGAGCACATCCACCGCCACGGCCGCAAGTTCGAGGGCCGCGACCTCCTGCGGCGCGTCACCGGCCAGCCGCTCTCGGCGCAGCCGTTCCTGGCCTACCTGCGCGCGAAGCTGCTCGACGCCGGCGCGCTCACGGCCTGAGCGCCGCGCCGCGCCGCGCCGCGCCTCAGACCTCGGCGCGCGCGGGCGGCAGCGCCTCGACGCCCGGCAGCGCCTCGTCGCGCGCCGGCGGGCGCGGCACGCCGGCGGCGTCGTAGGCGTCGGGCTGGTCGAGCGTCTCGTGCTCCAGCAGCGACGCCACGAGCGAGTCGAGCTTCGAGCGGTTCTCCGAGAGCAGGCGCTGCACGCGCAGGTGCGCCTCCTCGGCGATCCGCCGGACCTCCTGGTCGATGACCCGCTGCGTGGACTCGGAGACCTCCGACGTGCCGGGCAGCAGCGGCCCGGACGCTTCCGACGGCACCACCGAGACCGGGCCGATCTCCGGGCTCATGCCCCAGCGGCCGACCATCGCCCGCGCGATGCGGGTGAGCTGCTGGATGTCGGACTCGGCGCCCGTGGTGATCGAGCCGAAGACCAGCTCCTCGGCGACCCGGCCGCCGAGCGCGACGTCGATCTTGGCCAGCAGCGAATCGAGGTCGTAGTTGTAGGCGTCCTCGTCGGGGGCCGAGAGCGTCACGCCGAGCGCCATCCCGCGCGGGATGATCGAGACCTTGCGGACGGGGTCGGCGCCCGGGGTGAGCATCCCCACGAGCGCGTGGCCGGACTCGTGGTAGGCGGTCAGCTTCCGGTCGGCCGGCGAGAGCAGGATCCCGCGCGGCGCGCCGAGCACGATCTTCTCGAGGGCGTCGGTGAGGTCGCCGTTCTCCACCTTCTCGTGCTCGCGGCGAGCGGCCAGCAGGGCGGCCTCGTTGGCGAGGTTGGCCAGGTCGGCGCCGACCATGCCGGGGGTCGATGCGGCGAGGCGGTCGAGGTCGACGTCGTCGGCCAGCGGCACCGAGCGCGTGTGGACGTCGAGGATCTTGCGGCGCCCCTCCTTGTCGGGCGCGGGGACCGAGACCCGGCGGTCGAAGCGCCCGGGGCGCAGCAGCGCGGAGTCGAGGATCTCGGGGCGGTTGGTCGCCGCCAGGACGATGACCGTCTCGTTGGTCTCGAACCCGTCCATCTCGGTGAGGATCTGGTTCAGCGTCTGCTCGCGCTCGTCGTTGGCGCCCGAGCCGATCCCGGAGCCCGCCGACCGCGAGCGGCCGATCGCGTCGAGCTCGTCGATGAAGATGATCGCCGGGGCCGCCTCCTTGGCCTGCTTGAACAGGTCGCGCACGCGGGAGGCGCCGACGCCGACGATCGCCTCGACGAACTCCGACGCCGAGATCGAGAAGAACGGCACCTCCGCCTCGCCCGCCACGGCGCGCGCGAGCAGCGTCTTGCCGGTGCCGGGCTGGCCGGAGAGCAGCACGCCGCGCGGGATCCGCCCGCCCAGGCGCTGGTAGCGCTGCGGGTTCTTGAGGAAGTCGACGACCTCGGTGAGCTCGGCTTTGGACTCGTCGATCCCGGCGACGTCCTTGAAGGAGACGCGCTGCTCGGACGCCTCGGCGCGGCGGGCGCGGGAGCGCCCGAAGCCGCCCAGCGGGTTCAGGCCCCCGCCCTGGCGCGCCGCGCGACGCCCCAGGTAGACGAACAGGCCGATGATCAGCAGGAACGGGCCGAAGGCGAACAGCAGGTTGGCGAGCACGCCGCCGCCCTGGTTGATCGGCTCGGCGCTGATCTCGACGTCGTTGTCGGCGAGCGTCTTGGAGAGCGCCTGGTTGTCGGCGAAGGTGGGGATCTCCGTCTCGAAGTTCTTGGTCGCCTCGCGCTTGGAGTCGGTCGGGTACTTGACGGGCTTCTTGAACTCGCCGTCCACGGTCGTGCCCTCGGTGGAGATCCGGGCGACGTTGCCGGCCTCGACCTGGTCGAGGAAGGTCGGCGTGTAGGGCACCCGGACGCTCGGCTCGGGCCGGTTGAACGCGGCGACGATCGCGTAGTTGAGGACCAGCAGGGCCAGGACCATCGCGATGGTGCGAGGGGCGATCGAACGGCCGGGGGACTTGCCGCCGTCGGACTTGACGGGCGAGCCGGCCCCGTCGGCCCCGCTCGGCCGCGGCATCCGCACGCGGCGCTCGTGGGGCGCCTGGGGGGCGTCGGCGGCGAACTCAGAGCGCATGTCCAGAGAGTACGGATCGCAGCTCAAAGGAAGATGAGGCGGCGTGCGGGGCGCGGTGGCGGGGTACCCCCCGACCTCGGGAGCGAGAGGGGAGACCATGCGGCAGCTGACCAGCCTTGACACGCAGTTCCTGGCCCTGGAGGACGGGCGCCAGACCGGCCACGTCGCCGGCCTGGCGATCCTCGACGCGTCGACCGCGCCGAGCGGCCACCTCGGGTGCGCCGAGGTCAAGGGCCTGCTGCGCGAGCGGCTGCCGCTGCTGCCGCCGCTGCGCTGGCGGCTCACCCAGGTCCCCTTCAACCTCGACTACCCGTACTGGGTCGACGACCCGGACTTCGACCTCGACTACCACGTGCGCGAGATCGCGCTGCCCAAGCCCGGCTCCGACGCCCAGCTCGCCGCCCAGGTGGCGCGGCTGACCTCGCGGCCGCTGGACCGCGCCCGCCCGCTGTGGGAGCTCTACGTCATCCACGGACTCGGCTCGGGGATGACGGCGATGCTGACGAAGATCCACCACGCGGTGATCGACGGCCTGTCCGGCGCCGAGATCATGGCGCTGCTGCTCGACGTCACGCCCGAGGGGCGCGAGATCGAGGCGCCCGACGGCAACGGCAACGGCGACGGGGGCGTGTCGGGGGAGGAGGTCCCCGGCACGGCGGGCATGCTCGCCCGCGGCCTGATGGGCGTCCCCAGGTACCCGCTGCGGGTGCTCAAGGCGCTGCCGCAGGCGCTGCCCAACGCCGAGGACGCGCCGGCCATCTTCGGTGCGATCCCGGGCGCCACGACGGTCGGCCGGCTCGCCGGCCGCGCCCAGCGGGTCGTCAAGCGCGACCTGCCGAGCACCAACCGCCGCACGCTCGTCGCCCCCAAGACGTCGTTCAACGGCCGCGTCACCCCGCACCGGCGCTTCGTCTTCGGCCAGCTGTCGCTCGACGAGGTCAAGGACGTCAAGAACAAGCACGGCGCGACGGTCAACGACGTCGTCGTCTCGGTCTGCGCGGGCGCGGTCCGCCGTTGGCTCGAAGCCCACGACGCGCTGCCCGAGGACCCGCTGGTGGCGCAGATCCCCGTCTCGGTGCGCTCCGAGGAGCAGATGGGGACCTACGGCAACAAGATCCTCCTGATGGCGGCCCCGCTCTTCACCGACGAGGCCGACCCGGTGGCCCGGCTGGCCAGGACCCACGACGCGATGGTCGACATGAAGGAGCACCACAAGGCGCTCCCGGCCGGCCTGCTCCAGGACGCCAACCACTTCATCCCGCCGGCCGTCTTCGCCCGCGCCGCGCAGCTCTCGCTGGGGATGGCCACCACCCGCGTCGGCCGGCCCAACTGGAACCTGGTGATCTCCAACGTGCCCGGCCCGCAGTTCCCGCTCTACCTCGCGGGCGCGCGGATGGAGGCCAACTACCCGGTGTCGGTGATCACCGACGGGATGGGCCTCAACATCACCGTCATGAGCTACTGCGGCCACCTGGACTTCGGGATCGTCGCCGACCGCGACCAGATGCCCGACCTGCAGAAGCTGATGCCGTTCCTGCGCGCGGAGCTCGACGCGCTGAAGTAGCGCCGGGCCCTACGGTCGCCGCCCCATCGCCGCTGCAGCGGGGCGGGGCGGCGCCGAACACCAGGAGGGATGGACGAGGCGCTGATCCGGCTCTCCTCGGTGGTCGGGCCGCTGTCCTGCGCGCTCGACCTCACGGAGGGCCACCCGATGGGCCACGCCGCCGCGGCGTGCGTGATCGGCATGCGCCTCGCCGAGGCCATCGGGCTCCCCGACGAGGAGCGCTCCACGGTCTTCTACGCGCTCCTGCTCAAGGACGCGGGCTGCTCGGCCAACGCGTCGGCGGTCGCGCACCTCTACGGCGCCGACGACCAGACCGTCAAGCGCGAGCGCCGGCTGCACGAGCAGCACCAGGCGCGCCGTCTCGCCGCGCGGCTGAGCGGCGGGCCGGTGCTGGCCGGCGTGCCGCAGGGGCCGCTCGTCCAGCTGGGGGCCGAGGGGGTGCGGCGGCTGCTGGAGCTGCGGGCGGAGCGCGGCGCGCAGGTGGCCCGCGCGCTCGGCCTGGGCCGCGAGGTGGCGCTGGCCGTGCGCGCCGTCGAGGAGCGCTGGGACGGCAGCGGCGGCCCCGAGGGGCTGACCGCGGCGGCGATCCCGCTGGCGGCCCGGATCGCCGCGCTCGCCCAGTCGGTCGAGGTCTTCAACACGCTCAACGGCGCCTCCTACGCCTGCGCGATGGCGCGGACGCGCGCGGGCGCCTGGTTCGATCCCGACCTCGTGCGGGCGCTGTCGGGCTTCGAGGAGGACGACGCCTTCTGGCGGCGGCTCGACGCGGCGCCCGACCCCGTGGTCCTGCTGCCGGCGCTCGAACCGAGCGCGGCGGTGCGCCACGTGGGGGAGGACGCGATCGACGGGATCGCGGAGACCTTCGCCGGCGTGGTGGACGCCAAGTCGGCCTACACCCACGGCCACTCGCGCCGGGTGGCGCGGATCGCGGCCGGCGCGGCGAGCGGGCTCGGGCTCGCCGCCGAGGACCGGCGCGACCTGCGCCGGGCGGCGCTGCTCCAGGATCTCGGCATGCTCGGGGTGTCGAGCCGGATCCTCGACAAGCCGGGCGCGCTGCGCGCCGACGAGCGCCGCCAGCTCGTGCGCCATCCGGCCCGCACGTTCGCCGTCCTGCGGCGCATCGACGCCCTGCGGCCGCTCGCGCACCTCGCCGCCGCGCACCACGAGCGCCTCGACGGCTCCGGCTACCCGCGCGGCCTGACCGGGGAGGACCTCCCGTTCACCGCCCGGCTGCTCGCCGTGGCCGACGTCTGCGCGGCCCGCACGGCGGACCGGCCGCACCGGTCGGCGCTGCCCGTCGACGAGGTCCTGAGGCGCCTGGAGGGCGAGGTCCCGCGGCGGCTGGACCCGGCGGCCTTCGCGGCGGTCGAGGCGCACCTGCTGGCCGCCTGACCGGCGCTTGCAGGCACGTTCTCAGCCGACCGGGGGCGGGCCTATAGTCAGACGCGGTCTTATGTCGCGCCAGGAGAGCATCGTCGTCGCGGGCGCCCGCGAGCACAACCTCAAGGACGTCACCGTCGAGCTTCCGCGCGACGCGCTGACCGTCATCACCGGCCTCAGCGGCTCCGGGAAGTCGTCGCTGGCCTTCGACACGATCTACGCCGAGGGGCAGCGCCGCTACGTCGAGTCGCTGAGCGCCTACGCGCGCCAGTTCCTCGGCCAGATGGACAAGCCGGACGTCGATTCGATCGAGGGGCTCTCGCCGGCCATCTCGATCGACCAGAAGACCACGTCGCGCAACCCGCGCTCGACGGTCGGCACGGTCACCGAGGTCTACGACTACCTGCGCCTGCTGTGGGCGCGGATCGGCAAGCCGCACTGCTTCAACTGCGGGCGCGAGATCGCCGCCCAGTCGGCCGAGCAGATCATCGACCAGATCATGACCTTCGAGGACGGCACGCGGTTCATGGTGCTGGCCCCGATCGTCCGCGGGCGCAAGGGGGAGTACGGCAAGCAGTTCGAGGAGCTGCGGGCCGAGGGCTTCACCCGCGTCAAGGTGGACGGCGAGCTGCGGCTGCTCGAGGAGGAGATCGTCCTCGACAAGAAGTTCAAGCACGACATCTCGGTCGTGGTCGACCGCCTGGTCATGCAGCGCGACCGTCGCAAGCGCCTGGCGGACTCGGTGGAGACCGCGGTCGCGCTGGCCGACGGGATCCTCGAGATCGAGACGATGCCGCGCGACGGCTCCGAAGGCGAGATCCGCACGTTCTCGGAGAAGTTCGCGTGCCTGCACTGCGGGATCTCGATGCCGGAGCTCGAGCCGCGGATGTTCTCCTTCAACTCGCCCCACGGCGCGTGCCAGCGCTGCACGGGCCTGGGCACCCAGATGGAGATCGACCCGGAGCTGGTCGTCCCCGATCCGTCGATGACGCTGGGCGAGGGCGCCGTGCTGCCGTGGTCGAGCGGCGCGTCGGGCTACTACGAGCAGATCACCCAGGCGATCGCCGACCGCTACGAGGTCGACCTGGAGACGCCGTGGGAGGACCTGCCGGCCGAGGCGCAGGACCTCTTCCTCTACGGCACCAACGGCGACAAGATCTACGTGTCCTACCGCAACCGGATGGGGCGGCGGCGCTCCTACATGACCGCGTTCGAGGGGATCGTCCCGAACCTCGAGCGGCGGTACCGCGAGACGGACTCCGACTGGTCGCGCGAGCGCATCGAGGAGTACATGAGCGTCCGCCCGTGCCCGGACTGCAAGGGCGCCCGCCTGCGGCCGGAGAGTCGCGCCGTCACCGTATCCGGGCTGGCGATCCACGAGTTCGCCGCCATGAGCGCGCACCGGGCGATCGAGTGGGTCGGCGCCCTCTCGCTGACCGACTCCGAGCGGGCGATCGCGCGGCTGATCCTGCGCGAGATCGACGAGCGGCTGCGGTTCCTGGAGAACGTCGGCGTCGGCTACCTCTCGATGGAGCGGGCGGCTTCGACGCTGAGCGGCGGCGAGGCGCAGCGGATCCGGCTGGCCACGCAGATCGGCTCGTCGCTCGTCGGCGTGCTGTACATCCTCGACGAGCCGTCGATCGGCCTGCACCAGCGCGACAACGAGCGGCTGATCGCGACGCTGGAGCGGCTGCGCGACCTCGGCAACACGGTGTTGGTGGTCGAGCACGACGAGGGCACGATGATGGCGGCCGACCATCTCGTCGACATGGGCCCGGGGGCGGGCGAGCACGGCGGCCACGTGGTGGCGGCCGGCACCGCCGAGGAGGTCATGGCGATCCCGGAGTCGCTGACCGGCCAGTTCCTCTCGGGGGCGCGGCGGATCGAGGTCCCGGCCACGCGGCGCAAGCCGAGCGGCTACGTCGAGATCGAGGGCGCGCGCCAGCACAACCTCAAGAAGGTCGACGTGAAGGTGCCGCTGGGCGTCTTCACCGCCGTCACCGGGGTCAGCGGCTCGGGCAAGTCGACGCTGGTCAACGACATCCTCTACAAGGCCGTCGCCAACAAGCTGCACCGGGCGAAGCAGCGCCCCGGAGCGCACAAGCGCGTGCGCGGCCTCGAGCACCTCGACAAGATCATCAACGTCGACCAGGCGCCGATCGGCCGGACGCCGCGCTCCAACCCGGCGACCTACATCGGGCTGTTCGACCAGATCCGCGAGCTCTTCTCCAAGACCCAGGAGGCGCGGGCGCGCGGCTACAAGCCCGGCCGCTTCTCGTTCAACGTCAAGGGCGGGCGCTGCGAGGTCTGCCGCGGCGACGGGCAGATCAAGATCGAGATGCACTTCCTGCCGGACGTCTACGTCCCGTGCGAGCAGTGCCACGGCAAGCGCTACAACCGCGAGACGCTCGACGTCCGCTTCAAGGGCAAGACGATCGCCGACGTGCTCGACATGTCGGTCGAGGACGCGCTCGAGTTCTTCGCCCACATCCCGAAGATCAACCGCCGGGTGCAGGCGCTCCACGACGTCGGGCTCGACTACATGCGCCTGGGCCAGCCGGCCACGACGTTGTCGGGCGGCGAGGCCCAGCGGATCAAGCTGGCCGCCGAGCTCTCCAAGGTGGCGACCGGGCGGACGCTCTACATCCTCGACGAGCCGACCACCGGCCTGCACTTCGCCGACATCCAGCGGCTGCTGCAGGTGCTCGACCGCCTCGTCGAAGCCGGCAATTCGGTCGTGGTGATCGAGCACAACCTCGACGTCATCAAGACCGCGGACCGGATCATCGACATGGGGCCGGAGGGCGGCGAGGAGGGCGGCCAGCTGATCGCCACCGGAACGCCCGAGGAGGTCGCCGCCGTCGAGGCGTCGCACACGGGCCGCTTCCTGGCCGACATCGTCAAGGCCAAGCCCGCCGCGGTGCGGCGGCGGCGCGCGACGCCGCGCAAGGTGGCCGCGGCGGCGTAGGGGCAGCGGGGGGACAACCTCGAACGCGCGTCCCGCCGGACGGCTGACTCGAGGTTGTCCGCCCATAGGGGGCACAACCTCGAACCGGCGCCTCGCCGGGCGGCCGGTTCGAGGTTATCCCGCGACTCTCGCAAGCAGTTGACCGTGTCCCGCGTCCCCGCGGATGCCGCCACGGCCACGAAGGAACACCGCTCCCTCACCCGACCGCAGTAACCGCGGAACACGACGAGCCGCTACAACGAGCCGCTACAGCCGGTACCGGAACCGCCCGCGCGCCGACCCGTTCGGCCCCGTTGCGCGCACGACGATCGTCACCCGCGCGTCGTGGCCCGCACGCCGGCGGAACTTGACGATCACCTGCTCGCGCCCGTCGCGGCGGATCCGCCGTGAGCGGACCCCGAGCGTGCGCCCGCCGGAGCGGACGGTGATCCGCACGCGCGTGGCCGCCAGGGTCCCGTAG
>DASVQH010000242.1:0-1811 GCA_036389195.1 Solirubrobacteraceae bacterium | reverse complement strand
AGCTGGTCGTCGCTGGATCGGCCCTCGGGCTGGCGTTCGGGGCCAAGTGGTATGCCGTCCCCGCAGTGGCGGTGATCGTCGCCGCCTGGGCCCTCTGGCTGCGCCATCCGCGCCGGATCGCGACGCTGGTCGCCGTGACGGGCGCCGCGGGCGCCGCCTGGCTGGTGCGCAACTGGGTCGAGACCGGCAACCCGCTGTTCCCCGACCGCGCCGGCGGGCTGTTCCCCGCCCCGCCGGACCCGGTGCGGGCGCGAGCGGGCTGGACGCTCGCCCACTACGCGACCGACTTCGACGTCTGGCGCACCTACCTGCGCCCGGCGTTCGCGGTCTTCCTCGCCGCGCCCGGCCTCGCGCTCGCGGTCGGGGCACTCGGCGCGGGCGCCGTGGCGGTGCGCGCGCGGGCGCGCGTGGCGGCCGGGGTCTTCGGCGTCGCCGTCGCGCTCGGCGCCCTCTACGTGATCACGCCCTACGGCGCGCTCGGCTTGGAGGGCCGGCCGGCCGGGGCGGGCGTCAGCACGCGCTACGCGCTGCCCGCGCTGCTCGCGGCCGCCCTCCTGCTGGCCTGGCTGCTCGGGCGGCTGCGCCCGTCTGTCCTCGTCGCCGCCCAGATCGCGCTCGCCGCGGCGGTCCTCGACGGGCTGCGTCGCGCGTTCGGCGACGTGCCGCTGAGCGAGGTGGCCGGCGGATGCGTCGTGGCGGCGCTCGCGCTTGGGGCGCTGGTGTGGGCGCGCGGGCGGAGCTCGTGGGTGCGCCGAGCGGTGGCCGGCGCCCTGCTGGCCGTCGCGCTCGTGGCGGGCGCCGACGCGCTGCGCTCGCGCGCCGCCTCCTCCCCCGGCTACGGCGCCGGCGAGCCGGTGGTGGCGGCGCTGGAGGCCGCGTCGGCCACGCCGGGGACGCGCGTGGGGCTGGCCGGGCAGTGGTCCAACGACGGGCCGTCGCCCGTGCTGGCCGCCTTCGGGCCGCGGCTGCGCAACCGCGTCGCCTACGTGGGGCCGTTCCGCCGCCACATGCTCCGCCGCTACGGGAGCGAGACCGACTTCGCCGCGGCGCTGGAGCGCGGCCGCTACGAGCTCCTCGTCGTCGGCCGGGGCACCGATCCGCCGCCGGGCACCGGGACGCCGGCCCGCGAGGAGACCTGGGCGCGCGCCGCGGGATGGGAGCCCGTCGCGGCCTCGCGGCGGCTCGCGCTGCTGCGGCGGGGCCCCGCGGCCGGCGTCCCGTCGGGCGCAACGGTCAGGATGGTCGCGGTGTTATGGCGAAGATGACCCCGGAGCCCCCGCAGAGCCGCGGCCCCGACGCCGCCATGGTCGAGGCGCTCGACGCCCACGGCGCGGCCGTCTGGGCCTACGCCGAGGCGGTCGTGCCGGCGTCGGCGCGCCAGGTGGCGTCCGAGGCGGTCGCGGCGGCCCGGGCCGAGCTGCCCGCGGCCGGACGGGCGGCGGGCTCGCCGGCCGTCGCGCGCGCCGCGCTCAACCACCACCTGCGTCGGGCGGCGGCGGGCGCGGTCGTCGCCGCGGGCCATCCGGAGTGCGCCGGGGTCCCCGAGGCGATCGCCGCGCTGGCCAACGGGGAGCTGTCGGCGGCGGGCGAGCGCGACCTGCGCGCCCACGTGGCCGGCTGCGCGGACTGCGAGGCGCTGGCCGAGCGCTTCACCACGGGCGAGCGGCTGCTCGGCTCGGCACCCGGCGGCCCGGTGCCGCTGTGGCTCTACGAGGCGGCCGCCGGACGACCGGCGCAGCGCGGAGGCCGGGGTGGGGACAGGCGCGCGGGCGGACGCGGGCGGGCGCGGGCCACGGCGGGCGCGGCGGCGG
>DASVQH010000241.1:0-15013 GCA_036389195.1 Solirubrobacteraceae bacterium | reverse complement strand
AAGGGCGGCTTCGGCGCGGACCGCCTGGACGGCGGGCCGGGCGCGGACCTCCTCGACGGCTACCGCAACGACGGCTCGGACCCCGACCACAACGGGCTCTCGGCCGCCGGCGAGGAGGGCGACCGCGACGTGTCGATCGAGAACGCGTTCGGCGGCGCAGGGCCCGACGTCATCCGCTCGGCGCTGGCCGGCCCCGACATCCTCAGCGGGCTGGGCGGCGACGACCGGATCTTCGCGCGCGACGGGTGCACCGCCAGGGACACGGTCAGCTGCGGCGCCGGCAACGACACCGCCCAGACCGATCCGAGCGACGCTCGCACGCTCTGCGAGGGCGCCATCCCGTAGAACGGCCAGACTCTCGTTCCCGTTTGACGCGCCTCACCGCCCCGATTAGGCTCGATCAATGAGACGTCCTCTCCTTGCGGTCCTCGCTGCGCTCGCCCTCCCCCTGCTGCTCCCCGCGGCGGGCCAGGCCACCAACGTCTCCGTCATCCCGGTGTCCTCGGACGTCTCGAGCGAGATCACCTACGTGCCGCTCGTCAAGGAAGGGACGGACGACGACTCCGGCACCCCTGAGCCCGAGGTCAACACGGTGTTCATCTCCCGCCCGAGCCCGCGCCGCATCGTGGTGACCGACCAGACCGCTCCGGTCACGCCGGGCCGCCTCTGCGAGGCGGTGAGCTCCCATACGGCGCGCTGTGACATCCCCGCCGACGACCCGGAGGTCAAGCGGACCATGCTCCCCGGCTACGTGACCCTGGGCATGTTCGACGATCGCCTGACCCTGGGCAGCTATCCCTTCGAGGTCGACGCGGGCGCCGGGGCGGACACGATTCGCGGCGGCGCGGCCCCCGCCCGGATCTTCGGCGGGGAGGGCGACGACACGCTCCAGGCCGGCACGGGCGACGACACCCTCTCGGGTGGCCCGGGCACCGATCTCCTCGACGGCGGCGACGGGCGCGACAGCATCTCCTACAGCGGCTCGCCCGGCGCCGTCGCCGTCACGCTCGACGGCCAGCGCAACGACGGCCTCGACCCTGACCACTCGGGGATCTCCGGCCCGAGCGAGGAGAACGATCGCGATGTGGACGTCGAGGACGTCACCGGCAGCGGCGGTGCCGACCGCCTCGTCGGGAACGACGGCCCGAACGCCCTCCAGGGCCTGAGCGGCGACGATCTGCTGCGGGGCCGCCTCGGCGCCGATGCCCTCGACGGCGAGCAGGGCATGGACACCCTCGACGGCGGGATCGGCAACGACCGCCTCGACGGCGGCGTCGGCGCCGACCTGCTCGACGGCGGGCCGGGGCTGGACTTCATCACGTACGCCCGCCGCGGCGCCAACGATCCCGTCGCCATCCGGCTCGACGGCGCGCGCAACGACGGCTCGGACCCGGACCGCAACGGCGTGTCGGAACCGGACGAGGAAGGCGACCAGGACGTCTCGATCGAGAACGCCACCGGCGGCCCCGGCCGCGACTTCATCCTCTCGCTGCTCTCCGGGCGCAACCTGCTCAACGGCCTGGCCGGCGACGACCGGATCTACAGCCGCGACGGCAGCGCGACGACCGACTACATCAGCTGCGGAACGGGCGCGGACAAGGCGCAGACCGATCCGGCGGACTCGAAGACCTCCTGCGAGACCGCCCTGCCGTAGCGCTACCTTCAAGGGCCATGGAGCCCTTCCGCAACGAGCCCGTCCTCGAGCTGCGGCGGGCTCCCGTCCGCGCGCAGCTCGACGGCGCGCTGGCCGCCCTCGACGCCGAGCTGCCGATCCGCGTCGCCGTCCGCATCGGCGACCAGGAGCGCCACGGCGACGACCTGGTCTCGACGGACCCCGGCTCGCCGGATCGCGTGGTCGCGCTCTCCGCGGTGGCCACCGAGGCCGACGTCGACGCCGCCCTCGCCGCCGCCCAGCGCGCCGCGCCGGCGTGGCGCGACACGCCCGCCGCCAAGCGCGCGGAGATCCTGGTCCGCGCCGCCGCGATCCTGCGCGAGGACCGGCTGCGGGTCGCCGCGCTGATCGTCCGCGAGACCGCCAAGCCGTGGCGCGAGTCCGACGCCGACGTCTGCGAGGCCATCGACTTCCTGGAGTACTACGCGCGCGGCGCGATCGAGCTCGAGCAGGACGCCGGCCTGGTTCAGGTGCCCGGCGAGCGCAACGAGCTGCGCTGGGCAGGCCGCGGGATCGTGGCGGTCATCTCCCCCTGGAACTTCCCGGTCGCCATCCCGCTCGGGATGGTGGCCGCCGGCCTGGCCACGGGCAACGCGGTGGTGCTCAAGCCGGCCGAGCAGGCCCCGGGCTGCGCCGCGGTGCTGATCGCCGCGCTGCGCGACGCCGGCGTGCCGCCCGACGCGCTCGCGCTCCTGCCGGGCGAGGGCGAGGTCGGCGCCGCGCTGGTCAAGGACCCGCGGGTCCACACGATCGCCTTCACGGGGTCCGGCGCGGTCGGCCTGGAGATCGTCCGCACCGCCGCCGACGTGCAGCCGGGCCAGAAGCACCTCAAGCGGGTGATCGCCGAGATGGGCGGCAAGAACTTCGTGATCGTCGACGCTGACGCCGACCTCGACGAGGTCGTCCCGGCGCTCGTGAAGTCGGCGTTCGCCTACGCCGGCCAGAAGTGCTCGGCGGCCGCGCGCGTGCTGGTGCACGAGGCGGTCCACGACGCGCTCGTCGAGCGGCTGGCCGGCGCCGTCGAGGTGCTCGACGTCGGGCAGGCCGACGACCTCGCCACCGAGGTCCCGCCGGTCATCGAGCAGGAGGCCCAGGAGCGCGTGCGCCGCTACGCCGAGATCGCCGAGCGCTCGGGGCGCATCGCCGCGCGGGCGCCGTCGGTGCCGGACCAGGGCTGGTTCTTCCCGCCGACGGTGGCGACCGACCTCCCCGCCGACTCCGAGGTGCTCCGCGACGAGATCTTCGGGCCGCTGCTGGCGGTCGAGCGCGTGGCGTCGGTCGAGGAGGCCTGCGACCGCATCGACGCCTCGCCGTTCGCCCTCACCGGCGGCCTGTTCGCCCGCAACCCCGACACCGTGGACTACGTCGTCTCGCGCTCGCCGGTGGGCAACCTCTACGTCAACCGGGAGATCACCGGCGCGATGGTCGGGCGCCAGCCGTTCGGCGGCAACCGGCTCAGCGGCACGGGGACCAAGGCCGGCGGGCCCGGCTACCTGCTGCAGTTCGTGGAGCCGCGCGTGGTGACGGAGAACACCGTCCGCCACGGACTGGTCGTCTGACCGGTTCACGCCGATCCGGCGCGCCGCCCGGCGGCTATCGTCGCCCCATGGCCACGCAGAAGACCATCACGCCCGGCGACGTCTCGGACCTCCGCCAGCGCTACGTGTCGAGCGCCGTGAGCACGCCGCCGATCGTGGCGGCCCGCGCCGAGGGCGCCCGCATCGAGGACGCCGACGGCACCTCGTACATCGACTTCGCCGGCGGCCTCGGCTGCCTGAACTTCGGCCACAACGCGCCCGAGATCGTGGCCGCCATCCACGAGCAGGCCGACCTCTACCTGCACCAGTGCTTCATGGTGGCGATGTACGAGCCGTACGTGGAGGTCTGCCGCCGGCTCGCCGAGCTCTCGCCGTGCCGCGGCTCCGAGCAGAAGAGCATCCTGCTCAACAGCGGCGCCGAGGCCGTCGAGAACGCCGTCAAGATCGCCCGCGCCGCCACGGGGCGCCGCGCGGTGATCGTGTTCGACCGCGCCTTCCACGGCCGCACCAACCTGACGATGGCCATGACCGCGAAGGTCGATCCCTACGCGCGCGGCTTCGGGCCGTTCGCGCCCGAGGTCTTCCGCGCGCCGGCGCCCTACCCCTACCGCGGGGTCACGACCGAGGACGCGATCGCCGGCCTGAAGGACCTCTTCAAGTCCGACGTCGCGCCGCAGGACGTGGCCTGCATGGTCATCGAGCCGGTCCAGGGCGAGGGCGGCTTCATCCCGATGCCGCCGGACTTCGCGGTGGCGCTGCGCGAGATCTGCGACGACCACGGGATCCTCTACGTCGACGACGAGGTGCAGGCCGGGATGGGCCGCACCGGGCCGGTGTGGGCGATCGAGCACTACCCCGGCGTGCAGCCCGACCTGCTCACCAGCGGCAAGTCGCTGGGCGGCGGGCTGCCGCTGTCGGCGGTGACGGGCCGCGCCGAGCTGATGGACGCGCCCGCCAAGGGCGGCCTCGGCGGCACGTTCGGCGGCAACCCGCTGTCCTGCGCCGCGGGGCTCGCGGCGCTGGAGATCGTGGCCAGCCCGGAGTTCCGCGAGCGGACCGACCGCCTCGGCGCGCGCCTGCGCGAGCGCCTCGACGAGATCGCCGGCCGCCACGACTTCGTCGGCGAGGTGCGCGGGCTCGGCGCGATGCTGGCGCTCGAGCTCGACTCCCGCGAGCGCGCGTTCGGGACGACGACCGCGGCGCGCGACCGCGGCCTCGTGCTCCTGTCCTGCGGCTACGACGGCAACGTGATCCGCATCCTGGTCCCGCACGTGATCGGCGACGAGGACCTCGAGGCCGGCCTCGACGTCCTCGACGAGGCGCTCGGCCACGCCATCTAGGCGAAGAACTCCGCGAGCAGCTCGGTGACCTGCTCGGGCTCGTCGTGCTGCACCCAGTGCGACGCGCCCGGCAGGTGGATCACCCGCTCGAGGTTCGGCACGTCGGCGCGGTGCGGCTCGGCGAGCTCGGCGCTCAGGTAGCGGTCGTCGTCGCCCCAGATCACGCGGGTCGGCGCCTTGACCGGCGGGACGACCCGCCGGGCGGCGCGCGGGGCGTCGCGGACGGCTGCCCGGTAGTAGTTGACCATCGCGGTCATCGCCCCGGGCCGCTCCCACGCCTCGACGTAGCGCGCGACGTCCTCGGGCGGGAACGCGCCGGGGCGGGCGTCCTCGAACTGCCGGCGCAGGAACGCCCAGTTGCCCGCGCGCACGAGCCGCTCGGGCAGCCGCGGCAGCTGGAAGGCGAAGATGTACCAGGACTTCGCGAGCTGCCGGGGCGTGCGCAGACCCTCCTGCATGCGCCGGGGATGGGGCACGTTGAGGACGGCCAGTCGCGCGACGCGCTGCGGGTGGTGCATCGCGGTCGCCCACGCGACCGCCGCGCCCCAGTCGTGGCCGGCGAGCCGGGCGGGCCCGCCCTTGACCGCCCGGATGAGCCCCGCCACGTCGGCCGCCAGCTTCTCGATCCCGTACTCGGCGACCTCGCGGGGGCCATGGGTCAGGTTGTAGCCGCGCAGGTCGGGCGCGATGACGCGGAAGCCGCGCGCGGCGAGCCCGTCGATCTGGTTACGCCATCCGAACCAGAACTCCGGGAAGCCGTGCAGCAGGACGACCAGCGGCCCCTCCCCCGCCTCGACGTAGTGCATGCGGATGCCGTCGCCGACGTCGGCGTGGCGGTGGCGCAGATCGCCCATGCCGCGATCCTAGCCCGCGCGGGTCAGCAGGATCACCGGCTCGGGCGTCGGGCGGCGCACCCGCGCGACGACGCGCCCGGTGCGGGCGTCCAGGACGTAGGTCCGCCGGCCCGCGTCGGCGTACGCGCGCCCGCCGGCGACCTGCAGGCCGGCGATGCGCGCGTCGCCGAGCGCGCGCCAGCACGGCACACCGCGCGCGGTGAACGCGCGGACGCCGCGCCCGTAGGTCAGGACGCCGCCCGGTGCCCGGCGCGCGCCGGCGGCGGTGCGGTCGAGGCTCCGGACGCTCCGGGTGTGGAGGTCGACCAGCCGCGCGCCGGCACCCGCGGGCGCGCGCACGCTGCGCCGTGGCCCGTCCGTGCCGGTCACGACCACCCGGCGGTCGCCCGCCCACACCAGCGCGGGCCGCGCCGGAGCCCTGACGCCCGTGATCCGCCGTGCGACGGCGAAGCGGCGGGCTCCGACGACGAGGAGCGGCCCGCCGGCGGCGACGGCGGCCAGCCGGCGGCCGCCTGCGTCCGCCGCCAGCGCGGCGCACGCGCCCCGCGGCAGCCCGCGCAGCGATGTCGTGGCGTACGCGCCCGCGGCGTCGACGCGCACGAGCCGCGGCCGGCGCCCGTACTCGACCGCCGCGAACCCCGCGCGGGTCAGCGCGGCCGCGGGCGGGCAGCGCACCGGGGCACGGAGCGGGCGACGCGCCAGCAGCGGCCCGCCGCCGGACGGCCCGAGGATCAGCTCGCCGGGATGCGTCGTGGTCCGGCCGGCCAGCTCGTTGTAGTGCGGGACGGTCAGCGCGGCGATGCGGTCGTCCGCGACCCAGCCCACCGCCTGGGCCGCCGCCCCGGCTTCGAGCTCGCCGCGCACCGCCAGCGTGCGGCGGTCGAGGACCCGCACGGCGGTCCGGCCGCCGTGGTGACCTTCCGCGGAGAGCCCGAAGGCGATCTGCGCGCCGGCCGCCGAGAAGGCCCACGCGTCGTGGAACTCGCCGAGCTCGGCCCGGGCGCCGCCCGGCCGCTCGCGCAGCGTCAGCGGGTCGGCGTGCACGACGACGAGGCTCCCGTCGCGGTTCGCGGCGATCGCCAGCGCGGGCGCGCGACCCGCCGCGACGGCCGCCCTTTCCGGCCCGGCCCCGTTCAGGCCGCCGGCGAGGACCGCGACCACGACGCCCGCTGCGGCGGTACGGCGCACCACCGCTCAATGGTGACGCCGTCCGCCCAGCGCCGCAAGGGCGCCGCTACAGCCGTCGGCTGAGGACGCGCCGCAGCGGCGGGCGGCGGAAGTTGCGCTGGGCGAGCGCCGCGTTGACGCCGACCAGCGCCACCTCGGCGACCAGGCTGGCGCGGCCGAGCGCGTCCAGACGGCGCTTGGCGCGCGACTCGGCGTCCGTGGCCTCCGGCGCGGTGGTCGAGCCGTCGGTGAGCGGCACCGCCCCGCCCGGCTCCATGCGCGCGAAGCGCACCCCCTGCGCCGCCGTGGCCAGCCCGGTGATCGCGACCACGGCCACCAGCGCGTCCTTGGCCCGCGCCAGCCGGACCTCCGGCCCGCTCAGCCGCTTGGCGTGGATCTCCTCGGGCCGCCCCATGTACCAGCCAGCGGCCACCGCGAGCAGCGAGGCCGAGTTGACGGTGCCGTAGCGGCGCCAGGCGGCGTTGACGACGCGGCCGCGCTCGGCGGGATCGGAGATCTCCGTCATGCTCGGGTGCAGGGCCAGGCGGCCGAACAGGTTGCCGCCGAGCAGGCCGGCCAGGCCCAGGTCGTGGGCGGCGCGGCCGGCCTGGGAGACCGCGAGCGGAGCGATGGGAAGCGGGGGCATGGGCATCGCCCTACCCGTGCGGGCGGCTACAGGTGCGCCTGGTCGTTCCAGGTGGTCAGCGTCCAGCCGCCGAAGGTCAGGCCGTCCATCGCGCGCTCGCGGCGCTCGAAGATCGTGATGCCGGTGTTGGCGTGGCCGGCGGCGTGCAGCGGCAGGATGTGCTCCGGGCCGAAGGCCTCGCCGAACAGCACGCTGCCGAGGAAGAAGTGCAGGAAGTTGTAGTGCGAGACGGCGAGGATCCGCTGGTGGGCGGCGCGCTCGAGCAGCCGCTCCTGCACGGCGTGGACCCGCCCGAGGACGTCCTCGAAGGACTCGGCGCCCGGCTCGGCGTGCCCGCGCGGCGCGTCCGGCATCCAGCGCAGCGTCGCGGTGTCGCCGTAGTCGGGCGAGGCGGCGTAGAAGGCGTCGGACTGGCGGACCTCGCGCAGCTCGCCGTCCACCTCGATAGGCAGGCCGAGCACGGAGGCGATGCCCTCCGCGGTCTCGCGCGCGCGGCGCATGTCCGAGCAGACGATCAGCTCAAGCCCGGTCCCCTTCAGCCGCTCCCCGACGCCGCGCGCCTGCTCCCAGCCGCGGTCCGACAGCCGGTCGGCGTCGGGCGGGCGCACGACGCCTTCGCGGTCGGCCGCGTTGGCCACGGACTCGCCGTGGCGGGTGAAGTACAGCGTCAGGGCGTCGGTCACAGCGACTTCAGGAACAGCTCGTGGATGCGCCGCTCGCCGGCGATCTCCGGGTGGAAGGAGACGACCAGCACCTTGCCCTGCCGCGCGGCCACCACGTGGCCGTCGACCTCGGCGAGCACCTCGACGTCGTCGCCGCGCGACTCGATCCACGGCGCGCGGATGAACACCGCGCGCACCGGATCGCCGTCCACGCCCGGAATATCGAGGTCGGCCTCGAAGGAGCGGACCTGGCGGCCGAACGCGTTGCGCCGGCAGGTGTAGTCGGCGATCCCCAGGTGCTCGCGGTCGAGCATGATCATCCCCGCGCAGGTGCCGAGGATCGGCGTGCCCGCGCTCGCGAGCTCGCGCAGCGGCTCGGCCAGCCCCTCGCGCTCGATGCCGAGCGTCATCGTCGTCGACTCGCCGCCGGGGATGATCAGCCCGTCGAGGCCGTCGAGGTCGGCGGGCACGCGGACCTCGCGCACGTCGGCACCGAGCTCGCGGAGCACGGCGGCGTGCGCGGCGAAGTCGCCCTGCAGGGCGAGGACCCCGACCAGCAAATCCGCTGCGCTACCAGCCGCGGGTGGCGAGCATCTGGCTCGCCTCGAGCTTGCGCGCTTCCAGCGAGCTCATCGCGCCGCCCAGGCCCTCGGACGCGCGGGCCACGCGGTCCGGGTCACCGAAGTGCGTGGTGGCCTCGACGATCGCGCGGGCGCGGCTCGGCGGGTCCTCGGACTTGAAGATGCCGGAGCCGACGAAGACGCCCTCAGCGCCGAGCTGCATCATCAGCGACGCGTCGGCCGGCGTGGCGATCCCGCCCGCGCAGAACAGCACGACCGGCAGCTTGCCCTTCTCGGCGACCTCGCGGACCAGCGGCAGCGGCGCCTGGTGCTCCTTGGCGGCGGTGGCCAGCTCGGCCTCGTCCATGACGGTCAGCGCCTTGATCTCGCCGCGGATCCTGCGCATGTGGCGGACGGCCTCGACGATGTCGCCGGTGCCCGCCTCGCCCTTGGAGCGGATCATCGCCGCGCCCTCGCCGATGCGCCGCAGCGCCTCGCCCAGGTTGGTCGCGCCGCACACGAACGGGACCTTGAAGCTCCACTTGTCGACGTGGTTGGCCTCGTCGGCCGGGGTGAGGACCTCGGACTCGTCGATGTAGTCGACTTCGAGCGCCTCGAGGACCTGCGCCTCGGCGAAGTGGCCGATGCGCGCCTTGGCCATGACGGGGATGCTCACCGTCTCCTGGATCCCGCGGATCATCGACGGATCGGACATGCGGGCGACCCCGCCGTCGCGGCGGATGTCGGACGGGACGCGCTCGAGCGCCATGACGGCGACCGCGCCGGCGTCCTCGGCGATCTTCGCTTCGTCCGGGGTGACGACGTCCATGATGACGCCGCCCTTGAGCATCTCGGCCAGGCCGGCCTTCACACGGAAAGTGGCTTCGTCACGCATGCTTCCACTGTAGCCGCGGGGTCGCAGGACCCCGCGGCCAAAGTCGTCCCCGTCCGTACGCCGCTACTTCAGAGCCGCGAGAACCTCGCTCGCCACCCGCTGCCCGGTGTCCACGGCCCCGTTGAGGTAGCCCTGGAAGTCCTGCGTCGTGTGCTCGCCGGCGAAGTGGCAGGCGCCCTCGATCTCGGACTCGGCGGCGCCGAACGCCGTGTACTGGCCCTTCTTGTAGAAGGAGTAGGACCCCTTCGTCCAGGGATAGCTCGTCCAGTGGTCGATCGTCGCCTTGCCGTCCCAGGCGTCCTTGATCCCGGGCAGCACCGGGTTGAGCTGGCCGAGGAACTTCTGGGCCAGCGCCAGGGGGTCGCCGCTCTGCGCCGCGCCGATCTTGCCGCCGGTGTAGTCGACGAGGATGCCCTTCGTCCCGGCCTGCGCGCGCGAGACCTCCCAGGTGGCCTGGTAGCCCGTGTCGGCGTAGGTGTCGCCGTTGTTGCCGAGCGTGCGCCAGTGGCGGGTCTTGAAGCCGACGTTGAGCTTGGCGTTCGTCCCCATGCCGAGCTCGCGGATCGCGCGCACCTTCACGGCGCTGAAGCCGGCCTTGGAGTAGTCCACCGAGGCGCGCAGGATCGAGAACGGCAGCGCGAGGATCACGCGGCCCGCGGTGACGGTGCGGGTCGCCGAGCCCTCGCGGAAGGTCAGCGTGTAGCGGCCGCCGGTGGTGCGCGCGATCGCGATCAGCTCGGAGCCGGTGCGGATCTGCGACCCGACCGCCTGGCACAGCCCCTTGACGATCAGGTCGTTGCCGCCGCGCACGTGGAACTTCTCGTTCGACGGGCCGAACAGCCGCAGCTGGCCCTGGCCGCTGTAGCCGAGCAGGTAGAGCAGGTTCAGCGAGCTCTGCACGGAGCTCTCGGCGCCGTACTCGATGTTGTAGGCGACGTCGAGCAGCTGGCCGAACCGCGACGCGATCCCGCCGGGCACGCTCTCGTTGATCCAGTCGACCACGCTCATCTGGTCGAGCTCGTAGCCGCGCGGCGTGCTGATCTTGTAGGTCGTCGGATACGACGCCGCCGACACGTCCTTGTGGAGCTGCTGGTAGACGGCGTTGAAGTCCGCGGCGGCCTCGGCGTACGTGTACGGCTTGCCGTCGAAGTAGTAGAGCGGCTCGGTGCCCTTCTGCTCGGCCTGGAAGAGGTTGTCGAGATCGAGCCGCAGCTCCTGGCAGAGCTGGCGGATGGCGGTGTGCCCCGTGTCGATGAGCTCGCCGCCGTGCTCGGCGACCTGCGGGTTGCCGCTGTCGCCGAAGACGTCGCGGATCGTCCAGCAGCGCCCGCCGACCCGGGTCGACGCCTCGTGCACGTGCGCGGAGATCCCGGCCTGCTTGAGGCGGTAGGCGGCGGTCAGCCCGGCCAGCCCCGCGCCGACCACGACGACGGGCTCCGAGTCGGCCGCGCGGGCCTTCGCGGCCCACGGGCCCGCCGCGGCGGCGGCCGCGGCCGCGGCAGCCGACGCCCCGAGGAACTGACGACGGGTGGAATGGGCCCCTGCGGCGATGTCCTGCAGCGCAGAGGCGAGTGGGGTACGGGCCATCGCGCGACGCTACAGAAACCTGGACCGCCCGTGCGGATAATTGGGGCGCTGGCTCCACTCCCCACCGCCGATCGTCACGGCAGCGGCGTCTCGCAGGCGCTGAGCGCGTCGCTCGGATCGGAGCGGGAGTTGTCGGCGCCCAGACCGCAGATCAGCCGGTCGACGGCCGAGGTGCCGTCGAAGGCGTCGAGGAAGTCCGCCCCGGGCCCGCCGTCGAGGACGTTGACCTCCGCCCCCGGCGCGACGAGCACGTCCGCGCCTCCGCCGCCGATCGCGCGCTCCACGCCCGTCGCCAGGTCGCCCTCCTCGCTCGCGGAGGAGAAGCCGTCGTGGTCGGGGTCGGCCCCGTCGTTGCGCAGCCCGTCGAGCCGCACCGCCACCGGCCAGGTCCGGCCCTTGTAGGACAGCGTGTCGTCGAGGCCGTCGCCGCCGTCGACGGTGTCGGCCGCCCCGTCGGTGCCGCCGTTCGCCCCGGTGCCCGGGAGCAGCGTGTCCGCCCCGCCGCCGCCGTCGAGCGTGTCGGCCCCGAGCCCGCCGTCGAGGCGGTTGTCCAGCCCGTCGCCGGTGAGGACGTCGGCCGCTGCACCGCCGACGACCGACTCGATCGCGAACTGGTCGTCCACGCCGCCGTACCCGTCCGGGTTGTTGAAGGTGGCGGGAAGGCGCATCTGCACCGGGCCAGGCGCCGCGTGGTAATCGGCGGTGTCGGTGCCGCTGCTGCCCTCGATCCGGTCGTCGCCGCCGCGCGGTTCGAGCAGGTCGTTGCCGGCTAGTCCCAGGATGAGCTCGGCTCGCGCGGTGCCACGCAGCACGTCCGGACCCGCGGTGCCGTACAGCACCTCGATGCCGCCGGAGATCGTGTCGATTCCCTGACCGGTGTCCTGAGGACGGGTCAGCGCGAGGTCGACCCGCACGCCGGCGGGACCGGGTTGCGGCCGGTCGATCGACGTCTTCGGAGCGTAGGCGAGCGTGTCCTGGCTCCCGGCGTTCGTCCCCTTGACGACGTCATCGCCCGGGCCAGGTGCGAACCAGTCCCGGCCGGCGGCGCCCACCAGCGTGTCGTTGCCCTCCTGACCCTCGAGCGTGTTGACCGACCCCCCGCCGCGCAGGATGTCGTTGCCCGGGCCACCCCGGAAGGACGCCGGCCCCAGCCCGGCCGAGACGGTGTCGTCGCCGTCGCCGGCGTCCACGGAGAGCGCGCGCCACAGCCGGCCGCCGGCCGCATCGATCACGTCGTCGCCGCCGCGCACGTCGAACGTCAGCCTCGGCGTGCCGCTCGCCGCGATGCGGATGTCTCCGGTGAGGAAGGTCTTCCACACCCCGTCGACCATGCGCGTGGCCGCCGTGAACGAGTCGGCCGCGTCGGTTCCGAGGACGTAGATCGGCCACTGCCCCTCCAGTAGGCCGGTCGCCCGGATCTCGATCTGCGAGGCGCCGCCGCTCTCGGGCGTGAAGCCCGGCGCAAAGGGCCCCCCGGACAAGTCGAAGGCGAACCGCGCTTGGTACGAGAGCGAGACCGCGACCTCGTCGGTGTTCGTCACGGTGGCGTCCGGGCCTGCGCAGTCGATCGGCGTCCCGCCGTGGAGGAGGACGATCGCGTCGCCGGCTCGCCCCAGCGTCGTCAACGCGTAGTCCCCGAACTGCGTCGCCGTGCTCACGCTGAGCCTGTGGGCGGCGGCGTCGTAGGAGCAGGTCGGAGGCGCGGCTTCGGCGGGAGCGGGGACCGCGATCAGCACGGCGAGGAAGACCAGCAGGATGAGCGCTCGGCGCGGCATGGCGCAACCGTAGTCCTTCCACCGGTTCAGAGACGCGAAGCGGACGGATGTACGAAGCGCGGCTCGACCGCGGTTCGCCCGGCGCGACATCGCCGGCGCTCGTCGTCTGCGCGACGCTACTTCAGCTTGAACGCGCGGATGCGGTCGTCGTACTGCGCCGCGTCGCGGGCGTAGACGCCGTAGGCCAGCGCCTGCAGCAGCGAGAGCAGGCCGACGTGCGAGCGCACGTAGGCCGGCGAGTTCGACGAGTAGTAGAGCGTCGTCTCGGCCAGCTTGGAGACCTCGGAGAGCGTCGCGTCGACGATCGCCAGCGTCGGCGCCTTGCGGTGGCGCGCGATCTTCATGGCCCGCACCACCAGCGGGTGTGGCCGCCCCGCGCTCAGGCCGACCACCAGGGTGCGCTCGTCGATCCTTCCCAGCCGCGACAGCGCCTCCTGCGAGGGCGAGGCGGCGATCTCCGCGCGCACGTCGAGCAGCATCAGCAGGTGGCGCAGGTAGGAGGCGAAGAACGCCATCTGGTCCGTGCCGGCGATCAGGACGCGGTCGGCGGTCGCCACGGCCTCGACGGCGGCGTCGACCTGGGACCGCGAGATCTTGCGCGCGGTCTCCTCCACGTTGACGTGGTCGGCGGCGACGGCCGACTCGAACGGGCTCTGGTCGAGCGAGAAGAGCGGGGAGACCGACTCCATCCCGTGGCTGCCGCTCGGGCGGCGCCGGTACTCGTCGCGCGCGGCGGCCTGGAGCTCGGGGAAGCCCTCGAACCCGAGCGCCTGCGAGAAGCGCACGACGGTCGAGGAGGAGGTCGACGCGCGGCGCGCCAGCTCCTCGGCGGTGTGGAAGGCGACCTCGTCCAGGTGGTCGACGACGTACTGCGCTACGTCCTTCTGGGAGCGCGAGAACTCGTCGAACCGCGACGTGATGTAGGACGACAGGTTCTGGTGGCCCTGGGCGGCGGGCGGCATCGGGACGGTCCTCGGCATGGCGGGAGGCACTTTCGACGGAGTGCGCCGAGTTCCCTCCTACGGTCTGTGGCGTGAGCCCCTCCGACGGCCGCTACGCGCCGAGCCCGACCGGCGATCTGCACCTCGGGAACCTGCGCACCGCGCTGCTCGCGTGGCTGTTCGCACGCTCGGCCGGCGCGGCGTTCCGCCTGCGGCTCGAGGACCTCGACGCAGGGCGGGTCCGCCCGGGCTTCGCCGCGCGCCAGCTGGCCGACCTGGAGGCGCTGGGGCTCGACTGGGACGGCGAGGTGGTCGTGCAGTCCGAGCGGCTCGACCACTACGCCGCCGCGCTCGCCGAGCTCGACGCCGCCGGCCGGCTCTACGAGTGCTTCTGCACCCGCGCCGAGATCCGCGAGGCGGCGTCCGCACCGCACGGCCCGCTGCCCGAGGGCGCCTATCCCGGGACCTGCCTCTCCCTGACGACCGCCGAGCGCGAGCGCCGGCTGGCCGCGGGGCGCCGGCCGGCCCTGCGGCTGCGCGCCGGCGGCGAGGTCGTGCGCTTCGAGGACCGCGTGCTCGGGGAGCGCGGCGGCGCGGTCGACGACTTCGTCGTCCGCCGCAACGACGGCGCGCCGGCCTACAACCTCGCCGTGGTGGTCGACGACGCGGCACAGGGCATCGGCGAGGTGGTCCGCGGCGCCGACCTGTCGGACTCGACGCCGCGCCAGATCCTGCTCGCCCGCCTGCTCGGGGCGCGGCCGCCGCGCTTCGCCCACGTCCCGCTCGTCCTCGGGCCCGACGGCGCGCGCCTGGCCAAGCGCCACGGCTCCGTGACCCTCCGCGAGGTCGAGCCGGCGGCCGCGCTGGCCTGGATGACCCGGTCGCTCGGGCTCCCGCCCGCTCGCGATCCGCGCGCCTGGGTCGAGGGGTTCGATCCGGCGGCGCTGCCCCGCGAGCCGGTGCTGTTCGAGGGCGCGGGCTGACTCAGCGGCGCGCGACGCGCAGCGTCACCGCGCGCGTCCACGGCGCGACGCCGTCGGGCGCGACGGTGAACGTCACGTGGCGGGCGCGGCGCAGGGCGCGGCGCTCGGCCGGGCGCAGCTTCAGGCGCCAGCGCCGCGAGCGGCCCGCGCGCAGGTCGAACGCGCGGCCGCGCCGGCCGCTCTGCACCGCGGCGGACCAGCGGCCCTTGCACGCCGCGGCGCCCGCGGGGCAGGCGGCGCGGACGCTGAGGCGCCCGCGGCGGTCGATCCGTGCGGTCGGCGTGCGCATGTTCGGGGCGGCGCCCGCGGGCGTGTCGGTCGCGGGCGCGGGCTTGACGCCGGGGCGTGACGCGGGCTTGCTCGGCGTCTTCGCCGTCGCCGGCTTGGTCGCCG
>DASVQH010000240.1:0-3864 GCA_036389195.1 Solirubrobacteraceae bacterium | reverse complement strand
CCAGAGGACCGGCGCATGAGTTGTGCGCCACGGCACGCGCCGAGCGCCGACTTACGCCGCCGCGGCGCACGCGCGGCCTAGGAGGATCGCCGCATGCTCCTCTCCCGACGCCTCCCCCTCGCCGCCCTGCTCGCCCTCGCCGCCGCCGCGCCCGCCGCCTGCGGCGGCGACTCCGACGCCGACAAGCTCCGCGACCGCGGCGAGAAGCTCCAGCAGCAGGGCGAGGACCTTCAGGAGAAGGCCAAGCAGATCTCCGAGGACGTCAAGTCCGGCAAGATCAGCGCCGAGGACGCCGCCAAGGAGATCCAGGACGACGCGACGGAGATCGAGAAGGAGGCCACCGACGTGGCCGGCGACGCCCTCGAGGACGCCAAGGACGACGTCCCGGCCTCCGCCCAGGACGACCTCGAGGACGCCCAGAAGCAGCTCGACGACGCCAAGGACCAGCTGGACGAGTCGGCGCCCTAGTCGACCGTCGAGAGCAGGAACGCGAGCGCGAAGCCCAGCAGCGTGACCAAGCCGACGATCCGGCCGCCGTGCTCGAAGGACTCGGGCATCATCGTGTCGGCCAGCATGGTGAGGATCGCCCCGGCGGCGAAGGCCTGGATGAAGCCGATGACCGACGGGGAGGCGTCGCCGAGCACCGCGTAGCCGACGCCCGCCGCCACGGCGCTGATCACCGCGACGCCCGCCCAGAGCCCGAGGATCCACCCGCGCGAGTGGCCGGCCTTCTGCAGGCCGGTCGCCGCCGACAGCGACTCGGGCACGTTGGAGAGGAAGACCGCGGCCACCGTGGCGACGCCGACGCCGGCGCCGCCGAGCAGGCTGACGCCGATCGCCACCGACTCGGGGATGCCGTCCATGAGCGCCCCGAGGACGATCGCGCTCGCCGCGCCGTCCGCCTGCTGGCCGCCCGAGCGCTTGCGGTTGTCGCCGCCGCGGTGGTCGATGATCCAGTCGCCGAGGTAGAAGAGCAGGCCGCCGGCGCCCAGGCCCAGCGCCACGGGCGCCGTGCCGCCGCGCCGGAAGGACTCCTCGGTCAGCTCGAAGGCCAGGGCGCTGATCAGCACACCGGCGCCGAAGGCCATGACGATGCCGATGGTCTTCTGGCGCGTCGGGAGCGTCAGGCCGGCGATCGCGCCGATCAGCAGCGCCACCCCGCCGACGAAGCCCCAGAACGCCGCCTCCAGCATGGCGGCGGGCGTACCCGCTCCCGGGCCCCGCCTAGTCCTCGCGGTGGCGCTCGGCCGTCGCCCGGACCATCTCGCGATGCTCGTCGACGGCGACGTCGTGCGCGCGGTCGCCCTCGGGCCCGGCGTCGCGGCGGTCGAGCTCGGCGAGCCGCCCGCCCGGCCCGTAGGCCACGAGCCGCTCCCCCGCGCGGATCGACACGTCCTCGGTCGGAGAGCCCAGCCAGGCGCCGTCGCCCAGCGTGATCCCGAGCACCACGACGCCCTCCTCGCGCAGCTCGAGCTCCTCCAGGGTCCGCCCGGCCAGCCAGTCGCCCTCGCGGACGGCGATCTCCCCCACGGCGTAGCGGTCGGCGAGGTGCAGCAACGCGCCGTAGTCGCGGGCGTCGAGGTCCGTGAACCGGCCGAGCGCCAGCGCGATGACCCGCGAGAGCGCCGCGTCCACCCGGCGGCTGCGGGAGAGCAGGAAGAGCAGCGTCAGGCCGCCGAGCAGCATCCCGATGCGGCTGAGCGCCTGGCGCCCGCCGGTGTCGGCGAACGAGAGCATCAGCGTGGCCAGGACGGTGACCAGGCCGGCGCTGCCGATCAGCATCAGCGCCATCACGACCCGGCGGCGGACCGGGTGGCTGACCACCGACTCGGCTTCCGTGGTCGTGAAGCCGGTGCCCGACAGCGCGGAGCGGGCCTGGAAGCGAGCGGTGTCGCGCGAGAGCCCCGTCAGCGTCAGCGCGACCGTCGCGACCCGCGTGATGATCAGCGAGACGAGGATGACCACGAGGACGGTCGCGATCGCGGCCATGCCGCGGACTTATAGACCGTCGGCGCGCCGACCGGGGACGCTCGGCCGCGCGCCGCGCTACGTTCGCCCCCGACCATGCGCGCCCTTCTGCTCCTCGCCGTCCTGGCCGCGCTCGCGGCCGCCGCACCCGCCGCCGTCGCCGGCGCCGCGCCGGTGGTCGGGATCTCCGACTCGAACCCGATCATGTTCGACGACCCGAGCTTCGCGGCCACGCGCATCTCGACGACCCGGCTGATGATCGCCTACGACACCGTCGAGGCCGCGACCCGGGGCGACACCGAGCTCGACGGCCGCGTCGTGCCGTACCTGGCCGCCGCCGCGGCCGCGCGCGTCCAGCCGCTGGTCACCTTCGAGCACTCGCGCGGCTCGTGGACGGAGTGCCGCGCCGCCCCGCGGCTGCGCCAGTGCCGGCTGCCGGGCGGCACCGAGTACCACGACGCGGTGCGCGCCTTCCTCGAGCGCTTCCCGCAGGTCACCCACGTCTCCCCGTGGAACGAGGCCAACCACCCCGCGCAGCCGACGGCGCGCGCGCCGAAGATGGCGGCGCGCTACGCGAACATCGTGGCCGGCGTCTGCCGCGAGCTGCGGCGCCGCTGCACGATCGTCGTCGCCGACGTCCTCGACGCCGCCGACCGCGCGGATGCGCGCCGCCTGACCTTCCGGCGCACCACCCGCTGGATCCGGCGGTTCCGCGCCGCGCTGAAGATCCCCCGCCGCGTCTGCGGGATCCACAACTACTCCGACGTCAACCGCTTCCGGGCCGACGGCACCAAGGCGCTGATGCGCGCCCTCGGGTGCCGCGAGTACTGGATCACCGAGTCGGGCGGGCTGTTCCGCTTCGGCCAGTTCTGGGACGAGGCGCTGCGCCGGACGGCCGGCTGCCGCAGCCGCGCGGCGTGCCAGCTTAAGGCGACCAGGCACCTGTTCGCGATCACCGGCCGGATGCGGCGGGTGAAGCGGATCTACGTCCACAGCTGGTACGCCGGGCGCCGCGACCGCTTCGACGCCGGCATCGTCAGCGGCTGGCGCACGGACTGGATGGCGCTCCCGCGGCCGGCGTTCTACGTCGTGCGCGACCACGCGTGGGACGGGCCGGTCGTCCGCGTCCCCGCCCCGCCCGGCCCGCCGCCGCCCCCGGAGGAGCCGGTGTTCGAGTGGCCGCCCGACGCGCTCTTCGAGGGGCTCCCGGACGACCAGGCGCCGCCGATCGCCGACGCGCCGCCCGAGCCCGAGTCCGAGCCCGCCCCCGCGCCCGCGCCCTAAGCCGCGCCCCAGCCGCCGCCCCCCGGGGTGCGCACGGTGACGACGTCGCCTGCGGCCAGCTCGCGCGTGGCCTTGGGCGTGAGCGGCTCGCCGTTGAGCGCGTTCGCGCCCGCGGCGCCCGGCTCGCCGCCTTCCAGCCCGGCGGGCCGGTGGCGGCGCCGGTCGGTGAGCAGGGAGAGCGTCGCCGGCTCCAGCACCCGGATCGCCCGCACGATCCCGTCGCCGCCGCGGTGGCGCCCCGCGCCGCCGGAGCCCGCGAGCAGCTCGTAGGCCTCGACGCGCATCGGGTGCTCCAGCTCCAGCGCCTCGACCGGCGTGTTGAGCGTGTTGCTCATCCCGACGTGGACGCCCGACGGGCCGTCGCCGTCCGGGCCCGCTCCTTGCCCGCCGCCGATCGTCTCGTAGTAGGTCCAGCCCGCGCCGCCGATGACCAGGTTGTTCATGGTCCCCTGGCCCTGCGCGGGAAGCCCGGGGACGAGCTGCGCCAGCGCGAGCAGCACCGTGTCGGCGACGCGCTGGCTCGTCTCCACGTTGCCGGCCACCACGGCCGACGGCGGCCGGGCGCAGACCAGCGAGCCCGGCTCGACGCGGATGTCGAGCGGGGCGAAGGAG
>DASVQH010000239.1:0-4450 GCA_036389195.1 Solirubrobacteraceae bacterium | reverse complement strand
GCTCGGAGGTGACGGCGAGCGTGCCGCGGGCGGCGGCGACCCGGTCCGACAGGCCGACGAGGCCCGTCCCCGAGTCGGGGCTCGCGTTCGCGCCGCCGACGCCGTCGTCGCGGACGCGCACCGACAGCATGCCGCCGTCCGGACGCGCGCCGCCGCGGCCGACGTCGCGGACCTCGGCGTGGAGCACCCCGTCGGCGACGAAGACGCGCACGCTCGCGCGCGACGCCTCCGCGTGCTTGGCGACGTTGGTGAGGGCCTCCGCGATGACGAAGTACGCCGTCGCCTCGACGTGGGCGGGGTAGCGGTCGTCGGGGACGTCCAGGGTCGTGGGCACCGGCGAGCGGGAGGTGAGCGCCTCGACGGCGGCTGAGAGCCCGCCGCCGGTCAGGACCGCCGGCATGATGCCCCGCGCGAGCTCGCGCAGCTCCTCGGTGGCGCGCTTGACGTGCTCCAGCGCCTCGCCGACCAGCGCCTCGCCCCTGGTGCCGGCGACCGACGGGTCGGCCTTGGCCCGCTTGAGCGTCAGGACGGTGTGGACGAGCCGTTGCTGCGCCCCGTCGTGGAGGTCGCGCACCACCCGGCGGCGCTCGGCGTCGCCCGCCGCCACCAGACGGGCGCGCGAGGCGGCGAGGTCCCTGCGCGCCTCGACGTTCGAGATCGCCGTCCCCACGAGCTCCGCGAACTCCGCGATCCGGTCCTCGGCGTCGCCGGGAAGGCGCTCGGTGCTGAGCATCCCGGCCATGACGGCGCCCCACAGCCGGCCGCCGACGACGATCGGCGCCCCGACCGCCGAGCGGATGCCGGCGTCGCGCACCCGGTCGCCGATCGACCCGTTCGCGTCGTCGTAGTAGTCCTTGCGAGCCGGCTGGCCGGTCCGCGCGACCATGGTCGAGACGTTGTCGCCGCCGATCGGGTACCGCGAGCCGATCGGGATCGCGTCGGTCAGCGGCCCCCAGTCCGCCATCACGACGGCGGTGTCGTCGGGCTCGTACCGGACGATCCGCGTGTCCTCGACGTGCAGGACGCGGGCGATCTCCTCGGCCACGGCCCTGAGCACCTCGCGCGGGGGGCTCTCGCGCGCGACGAGCGTCGCGACGCGACGCAGCGCGGCCTGCACCTCGGCGAGCCGCCGCGCGTCCGCTCGCGCCTGCGCGTTCGAGATGGCGGTCGCGACCAGCGAGCAGAACTGCGCGAGCCGCGCCTCGACGTCTGCGCCGATGATGCCTCGCGTCGAGTGCAGGAAGATGCCGCCCCAGACCTGCTCGTCGACGACGATCGGGCTGCCGACCGACGACCGGACGCCGAGCACGTCGCGGATGACCTGCGCGATCGGGCCCGACACGCCCTCCCAGCCGTCCTGGCGGGTCGGCTTGCACGTCGCCAGGAGGTTCACCGCGAGCGGGTTGCCGGCGACGGGCCACTCGCCGCCGACGTCCGGATGCTCTCCGGCCGCGGCCCAGGCGGCGACCGGCTCGATCGTCTCGGCCGAGAGATACCGGATCATGCCGGCGTGGTCCGCGTCGAGCAGGCGGCCGACCTCGGCGGTCACCTCGGCGAACAGCACCCCGGGCGCGACGTCCTGCGCCACCAGCGTGGCGATCCGCTCGCGCGCGGCCTGCTCGGCGACCAGCGTCCGCAGCTCCCCGCGCGCCTGCGCGTTGGCGATCGCCGTCGCGACGAGCTCCATGAACCCCGTGATGCGCGCCTCCGCGTCCTCCGGGAACGGCTCGCCGGCCGTGGACGCGGTGAAGCAGAGGCCCCAGACCCGGCCGTCGACGACGATCGGGACCGCGACCGCCGCCCGGATCCCCAGGGCCCGCGCCTCCTCCGCCAGGACGCCCCGCACGGGGAGCTGGCCTCTCCCCCACCGGCGCGCCCGACCGGCGTCGCGCAGCGATCGCATCAGGTCGTCGACCGGGCGGCTGGCGCCCACGCGCAGCGTGCTGCCGCCGCGGCTCCAGGTGGCGACGAGCGTGATGGTGTCCTCCGGGTCGAAGCGCAGGAGGGAGGTGGCGTCCGCGCCCACGAGCCCGCCGACCTCGCGGTTGACGAGATCGAACAGCTCCTCCTCGGACACGCCGTCGGCCACGAGCCGCGCGACCCGGCGCAGCGCGGTCCGGTCCTCGGCGATCCGCGCCGCCTCGTCGTGCGCCGGCACGCGCACCACCTCGTTGCGGCCTCCGGGCCCGACGGTGTGGTGCATCCGGTACTGGGCGATCCTGCCGTCGCGCACCGTGGCGACGGCGAACGTGCACCGCTCGCGCCCGGGCGCGCCCTCGGGCGCGGCGCTGTTGACCAGCAGCAGCTCGGTCACGACGACGTCGTCGAGCTCGGCGAGGATCCGCGACTCCTTGACGACCAGCCCCGGGAACCGGGCGACCGCGGCCTCGCCGTACGCGACCGCGGCGTCGACGCCGCCGAACGTCCTGCCGTCGACGATGAAGTCGGCGTCGCGGTCGAGCACCTCGCGCCAGACGGCGAAGCTCCGCTCGTTGAACGCGCGCTGGAAGCGGTCGCACAGCGCCGCGCCGGTGGCCGGTGGCGAGAGACCCCGCACCGGCCGACCCTACTAACAGGCTGTCCCGATGCGGGATTTATTCCCGCTCAGGACGCCGCGACCGCCGGCAGCGCGTCGCCGAGCGAGCGCCGCGAACCGACGCCGAGCTTCGTGAAGACCTTGCGCAGGTGCCACTCGACCGTTCGCGGGCTCAGGTAGAGCCGGCCGCCGATCTCCCGGTTCGACGCGCCCGCGGCCGCGAGCTGCGCGATCTGGAGCTCCTGCGCGGTCAGCTCGTCGCGATCCTCGGCCCCGTGACGGCGCACCACCTCCCCGGTGGCGGCGAGCTCGCGCCGCGCGCGCTCGGCGAAGCCGGCCGCGCCCATCTGCTGCAGCGCCGCGTGCGCCGCCCGCAGCTCCGCGCGCGCGTCGACCCGCCGCCCCTGGCCGCGCAGCCACTCGCCGTAGACGAGCCGGGCCCGCGCGTGCTCGATGTCCACACCCGCGCGCCCGAGCCGCTCGATCGCCTCGCGATGCAGCGCCTCGGCGACGGGGCCGTCGCTCACGAGGGCCCGGGCGCGGGCGGCGACGCCGTGGGCCCAGTCCGTGCCGCACGCCGCCGCCGTCTCGGCGAGCTGCTCGACCGCGCTCGCGACGGCGTGGGCGGCACCGCTGCGCGCCGCAGCCTCCACGAGCTCCGGCAGCGCCCAGGCCGGCGCGCCGCCGGACGCGGCCGTGCGGCGGACCGCTTCGGCGCCGCGCAGCCCTTCCTCGTGGCGCCCGAGTCCGTTGGCCAGGACCAGCCGCGCGGTCTGGGCGCGGACCGCGGCCGCGCCGGTCAGCGGCTCGCCGGCGGCGTCGCCCAGATGGCCGAGCAGCGCGGCCACCGCGTCCGCGTCGCCGCGGTAGGCGGCCGGCAGCAGCGCGGCTACGGTCGCCGTCGCGCGCGCGGTCCCGTCCGCTCCATGGTGGAGGTCGCGCAGCACCGCCTCGGCGGCGGTGAGCCGGCCCTCGCGGACGCGCACCTCGACGAGCTGCGCAAGCGCCTCGTGGCGCGCCGCCAGGGCTCCGAGCTCCTGCGCGGACGCGGCGAAGCGCTCGGCGAGCGCCCGCTGGCGGTGGTGATCCCAGCACGCCGCGGCGGCATCGGCGGCGACGGATCCCCAGGCGAGCAGCACGGTCGCGTGCGTCGTGTCCTGCGCGAGCGCGTCGAGCGCGCGTCGGAGCGGGCCTCCGCGCAGCGACCACCCCTCGCGGACCGCCTGCGCGAGACCCTCGAGCAGGAGGTCCACGGGACGGCGCGACTCCGGACGGCGGGAGGCGAGCGCGTCGCGCGCGACCGCCGCGGCGTCGCACCCCGCGCCGGGTCCGCGTTCGATCGCCCTCGCCAGCGCCTCGAGGTACGCCTCGCCGGCCCGCTCGGCGTCGAGCGGCTCGAGCCGGCGGGCGGCGGCGCGCAGCCGCTGCGCCGCGTCCGGCGCCCCGTGGGTCGAAGCGATGCGGGCCCGCAGCAGCTCGGCGCGCGCGCGGCCGAGCTGGTCGAGCGGCACGGCCTCGGCCTCGACCAGCATCTTCATGGCGGCGTCGCCGTCGCCCGCGCGGGACGTCGCCTCGGCCGCGTCGAGCGCGCGGCGGGCGCGGGCGTCCCGCTCCGGGGTCAGCAGCGCGGCGCGGCGCAGGAACGCGGCCGACGCCGAGGTCCCGCCGATCCGCACCGCCGGGTCCGCGTGGCCGGCGAGGTCCGCCGCGACGTCCTCGTCGGGCGCCGCCGCCGCCTGGCCGCGGTGCCAGGCGCGCCACGCCGGATCGATGGCCAGGTGCGCGACGTCGGCGAGGACCGCCGCGATGGCGGCGTGGGCGGCCTGGCGCTCGGACGGCGTGGCGGCGGCGTGGACCGCCGTGCGCACCGTCGCCTCGCGGAAGCGGACGTGGACGCCGAGCTCGAGCAGACCG
>DASVQH010000238.1:0-7562 GCA_036389195.1 Solirubrobacteraceae bacterium | reverse complement strand
CCGCCGCCGAGCGCACGCCGCCCGGCCACTGGGTCCGCGGGCTGGGCTGGCGCGCCGGCGACTGGACGGACGCTCCGACGCGCCAGGCGCTCGACGCCGCGTGCGGCGACGTGCCGGTCGCGCTCTTCTCCCGCGACTACCACGCGCTGTGGCTCAGCAGCGCCGGGCTGGCGCACGCCGGCGGCGCGCTGCATCACCCGGGCGGCGTCGTGGAGACCGACGAGCACGGCGAGCCCACCGGCGTCCTCTACGAGGACGCGGCCTGGTGGTTCCGCGACCGCCACCTGCGCCCGAGCCCCGCCGAGATGGAGCACGCGATGCGCGCCGGGCTGCCGATCGCCGCCGAGCGCGGGGTCACCGCCGTCCACGACAAGGACGGCTGGCTGGGGATCCTCCCCGTCTGGCAGACGCTGCTGGACGAGGGCGCGCTGAGCCTGCGCGTGTGGCAGTCGCTGCCCCACCACAAGGTCGACGAGCTGGCCGCGGTGGGGATCCGCTCGGGCTTCGGCCCCGACCGCCTGCGCGTCGGCTACCTGAAGGCGTTCATGGACGGGACGCTCGGCTCGCGGACCGCGCGCATGCTGGAGGGCGGCGGGGTCGAGATCACCAGCCGCGAGGCGCTGGAGGCGATCATCCGCCGCGGCGCCCGCGCCGGCTTCCCGCTCGCCGTCCACGCGATCGGCGACCGCGCCAACCGCGACGCGCTCGACGCCTTCGCCGCGACGCGCGACCTCTGGAAGCCGCTCGGCCTGCGCCCGCGGATCGAGCACGCGCAGATCCTCGCCCCGGAGGACGTCCCGCGCTTCGCCGAGATCGGCGTCGCCGCGTCGGTGCAGTTCTCCCACGCGCCGTCGGACCGCGCGCTGGCCGACGCCTGGTGGGGCGAGGACGCCGCGCGCGCCTACGCGTACCGCTCGCTGCACGAGGCGGGGACGCTGCTCGCCAACGGCTCCGACGCGCCGGTCGAGGAGCTCGACCCGATCGCCGGACTGCGCGCGGGCGTCCGCCGCACGCTCGACGAGCGGCCGCCCTGGCGCCCCGAGCAGGCGCTCGACCCGCTCACCGCGCTGTGGACCATGACCGCCGGGCCCGCGTGGCTGGCCCGCGAGGAGCACCGGCGCGGGCGGCTCTCGCCCGGCTTCGACGCCGACCTCGTGGTGCTCGACCGCGACCCGCTCGCCTGCCCGCCCGAGGAGCTCGACGAGCTGCGGGTCGAGGCGACGATGGTGGCGGGCGCGTGGACGTTCGCCGGGCCGTTCAGCGGTTGACGCAGATCGCGTAGGCGCTGACCGACCAGGGGTCGTTGCCGCGCGTCGGGTCGTGGATCCCCGTCGCGGTCACGCTGGTGAGCGCCTCGTTGGGGCGGACGTCGTCGAGGATGACCCACCCCTCCGCCGGGGTGACCCGCGCGCCCGTTCCGAGCAGGTGCTTGCCGGCCGGGCAGGTCGCGACAGCGGTCTTGACCTCCTCGAGGTCCGTCGCGCTCGTGCGGGTCACGAGCTGCAGCCCGGGCGGCGGCGTGGCGCAGATGGCCATGGCGGTGACCGACCAGGCGGCGTCGGAGTCGGGGCGCTGAGCCTCGAGCGCCATGGCACTGCGCAGGTCCGCGCTCGGGACGATCCCCTGGAGCATGAGCTTCGCCGCGTAGGTGGCCCGGTTGCCGGTTCCGATCACCCGCTTGCCCTCGGGGCACGTCGCGATCGCGCTCTGCTGGCGGCCGATCGCGCCGGCCTGCTGCTGGACGGTCGTGAGGCTCGGGATGGCGGTCGCGCACATCCCGTAGGCGACGAAGACCCACGGATCCGCGGTTCGCCCGGCGGTGACCACCTCGGCGCCGGGGGCCCCGCTCGGCGACGGGTCGTTCGGGTCGATGTGACCCATCCACGCTCGCCCGAGCGCGTCGGTCAGCTCGCCGCCCGCGCCGGTGAGGCTCATGCCCTGCGGGCAGCCGACGCCGGTCGCGTGATCGACACCGGAGTCTGCGGTCTGGGCGCCGGCGACGCGGTAGACGCGTGCCGCGCAGATCGCGTACGTCGTCAGGCTCCAGCTGTTCGGGTTGCCGGTGTCGTCCTCCCAGGCGGCGAAGCCGGCGGTCTCGAGCGCCGCGTCGGGGAAGACCGCGTCGAGGACGCCTTGCCCGTAGGCGCTGTTGATCTCGCCGCCGAGCCCCACGAGGACCTTGTGCGCGGGGCACGCCACCTCGCCGACTCTCGAGCCGGTGGAGTCCGAGGCGGTCGTGGCCGCGACGCGCTGCAGGCCGGTCACGGGCGCCGAGCAGATCGCGTAGGCGGTGACGGTCCAGCTCGCCGCGGTCTGCGTCTGATCCTCGAGCGCGTTGACCGTCACCTTGGTGAGGTCGAGCGTCGGCCTGATCCCGTCGAGCAGGATCTGGCCGTCGGCTCCGTTGACCTCGGCGCCGGTGCCGACGACCTTCTTGCCGGCGGGGCAGGCCGCGGTGACGGACTTGCCGGCCGAGGTCGACGGGCTCGTGGCGGCGACGCGGACCAGGCCGGCGGGCGGCGGGGCGCAGATGGCGTAGGCGGCGACGTACCAGGTCGCCGTGGTCCCCGTCTCGTCCTCGATCGCGCGGACGGTGACGCTGGAGAGCGTGGCGTCCGGGCGGATGTCGTCGATGAGGACGTCGCCGCTTCCCGGCGTCGCGTCGGCGCCCGCGGACATCACCTTCTTGCCGGCCGGGCACGTGACGGTGATCGACTTCGCCGCCGAGGTCTGCGCGCTCGCGACCGAGACGCGCTCCACGTTCGTGAACGCCGCCGAGGCGGGCAGCGCGGCGGCGCAGAGCCCGGCGAGGACGGCGATCGCCACGGCGCACGTCGTCGCCATCGCTCGGACCCTCATGGAGCGACCCTCCTCGCCCGTGCCGGCGAAGTCAAGTCTCACCGATCACAACAACTCGCGGCGCCCCCGCCCGTTGAGTGGGGCATGAGGAACCTCGCGCTCGGCCTGACCCTCTCGGCCTCTCTGGCACTCGCGGCGCCGGGGGTCGCCTCGGCCGCGTGCTACTCCTCGACACCGGGCCGGTGGACCGCGGAGGATCCCGCCGGCGACCAGTGGTTCTCGCCGACGCACACGGACGTCGCCGCGCTGCACGTCGCGATCGACGACGCGTGCCGGCTCACGCTGTCGCTCGACTTCCACGGCGCGCTCGACCCGGACGCCAACGACGCGAACTTCGACCTCGACTTCCCGGGCGGGCCGGACGCAGCGCGCGGCGCCTACGTGTCGTTCCCGCGGCCGGACTTCTCGCGCCCGGGCGGCGAGGTCTGGATGGGGCGGGGGCAGTCGGGCGGAATCGGCTACCGGCCCGAGCCGCGGCTGACGCCGGTCGGCCTCGCGGGCCTGAGCGGGACGCTCGACACGTTCGGCATCACGACGCCGGGCGAGATCCGCGTCCGCGCCAGGGTCGACGAGTACCCGCGCGAGGACGGCGGAGTGGGGCCGACCGGCACGGGCGACTCGGTGCCCAACCGGGTCGAGTGGATGACGATCCCGCTGGAGTTCACGACCGAGCCGCCGGCGCCGCCCGTGGTGCCCGCCGTCCCGCCGCCGAGCCAGCCGCCGGCCGGGCCCGACGAGACGGCCCCGACCGTCTCCGGCCTCGTCCTGCGCCCCGCCGGCTTCCGGGCCGAGCGCGCCGGCGCGGCGCGGGCCGCACGGCGGACCGCGCTCGCGCGCGCCGCCGGGCGCTTCGCGCTCTCCGAGGCGGCCACCGTGACCTTCAAGCTGCAGAAGCGCACCCGCCGCGGGAAGTTCGTCTGGGTCGGGCGGTCCTTCGACCACGCCGGGACGCAGGGCGCCAACGAGGTGCGCTTCGCCGGGCGGCTCCTCAACCGCCGGCTGAAGCCGGGCGTCTACCGGCTGTCCGCGCGGGCGCGCGACGGCGCCGGCAACGCGGGCGCGGTGCGGCGCGTGCGCTTCCGGATCCGCTAGCCGGCGGCCAGGCCGACGGCGAGCTCGAGGTAGGCGTCCGCCCGGGTGGTCAGGCGCTTGAGCCCGTAGGCCTCCAGCACGGCGCGTTTGGCGGCGGCGCCGTCGCCGGCGCGCTGGCGGCGCATCAGCTCCGCGATCTCGTCCAGCGGCACCTCTTCCAGCGTCCGCGGGCCCAGCTCGCGGACGTGGACCGCCGGCGCGTCGGGGAGGCGGACCATGTCCTCTCCCTGCCACGGGATCTCGTCGGCCTTGGTCAGCAGCACCTTGCGCTCCTGGGCCAGCCAGTAGACGGCGCTCGACAGCGGCGCGCGGGCGATCGTGGTCAGCTTCTTGCCGCCGGCGGCCTTGTTGTAGAGCGCGTAGGCCCGCGAGGCGAGCATCGGCCCCTCGGCGGCGACGATCTCCAGGATCGCGGCCATGATCTGCGGGCGGGGCGTGCCGCGAGGGTCGCCGGCGGGGCGCGGCGCCCAGGCGCGGTAGGGCTCGAGGACCGCGCGGGCCGGCGGGGCGGGCGCGGGCACCAGGGCCGGCATCGGCGCGCGCACCGGCGCCGGCGCTGCCGGTGCGGGCGCCGCGGCAGGCGGCGCCGACCTGGACAGCCAGGCGCCGACCGGCCACGCGGACGCGTCCGGGAACGTGACGACCGGCGCGACCACGAGGTCGGTGAGCAGCCGCCGCTCGTCGAGCAGCACGCGGTCCGGCGGGCTCGGCCAGCCCGTCAGCGCGACCGCCGCGAGCCGCAGCCCGGCGCCGCGGATCGCCTCGACGGCCAGCCGCGCCACGCCGACGAGCTCTGGGGTCGCGGGCACGGCGAGCAGCACCGGAAAGCCGAGCTCGCGCGCGAGGTCGCGGTTGGAGTAGCGGGGCGTCAGCGGCGCCAGCGGCCCGCCCGGCGCGACGACGACGGCGGGCCGGGCGGCGCGGATGCGCGCCACGAGCGCGCCCGGGTCGATCTCCGAGCCCGCGTGCCGCGCCGCGGTGACCGGCGAGCCGGCGCCGGGGAAGTCGTGCACGGCGACGACCTCCGCGTCCAGCCGCGCGGCGACGGCGCGTGCCACATCGGCCTCTGCGGCGCCGCGTCCCATACCGACCACCATCAGCATCGTTGGTGGCAATCTACGGGGCGGATACCGAGGAGGGGGAGACCGTCGTGCTCGAGGGACTCATGCAGAACGACTTCCAGCTGACCGTGGGAGCCATCCGGCGGCGGATGGCGGCGTGCTACGGCGACCGCGAGGTGGTGACGCTGCAGGAGGACCCGGCGCCGCCCACGCGGGCCACCTACGCCGAGGTGGCCGAGCGGGTCGACCGGCTCGGCCGCGTGCTCGAGCGCCTCGGGGTGCAGGCGGGCGACCGCGTCGCCACCTTCGGCTGGAACTCCCAGCGCCACTTCGAGCTCTACCTGGCGATCCCCAGTTACGGCGCCGTCCTGCACACGATCAACATCCGCCTGTTCCCGGAGCAGATCTCCTACATCGTCGACCACGCCGACGACCAGGTGATCTTCGTCGACGACTCGCTCGCTCCCGCGCTGGCCAAGCTGGCCGGCCGCTTCAAGGGCGTCCGCCACTTCGTGGTGATGGGCGACGGCGACGACGGCGGCCTGCCGAACGCGCTGCGCTACGAGGACCTGCTCGCGGAGGCCGAGGCCGGCCCGTACGAGTGGCCGGAGGTCGACGAGCGCGCCGCCGCGGCGCTCTGCTACACGAGCGGCACCACCGGCAACCCCAAGGGCGTCCTCTACTCCCACCGCTCGGTGGCGCTGCACTCGACCGCGGTCTGCATGGCCGACGCGGTCGGGCTCTCGGGCGCGGACCGCGTGGTGGCCATCGTGCCGATGTTCCACGTCAACGCCTGGGGCCTCCCGTTCGCGGCCGCGATGACCGGCGCGGGGCTGATCATGCCCAACCGGTTCGTCGCCGCGGCGCCGCTGGCGCGGGCGATCACCACCGAGAAGGCGACGCTCGTCGCGGGCGTCCCGACCGTCCTCGGCGACCTCCTGCGCTTCGCCGACGAGCAGAAGCCCGATCTCGGGTCGCTGCGCGGCGGGATCTGCGGCGGTGCGGCCGTCCCGCGCAACCTGATGGAGGGCTTCGAGCGTCACGGCATCCGCATCCTGCAGGCGTGGGGCATGACCGAGACCAGCCCGCTCTGCACGATCGCCCGCCCGCCGGCCGAGCACGACGACGCGGACGCCGAGGAGCACTGGACCTACCGCACGAGCGTCGGGCGGATCATGCCCTGGGTCGAGCTGCGACTCGTCGACGACTCCGGCGAGACGGTCCCCCGCGACGGCGAGTCGACGGGGGAGATCGAGGTCCGCGGGCCGTGGATCGCCCGCCGCTACTACGAGGACGCCTCGGGCGACGACAAGTTCGACGACGGCTGGCTGCGCACGGGTGACATCGGCTCGGTCACCGACGAGGGCTACGTCCGCATCACCGACCGCGCCAAGGACCTCATCAAGTCCGGCGGCGAGCGGATCTCCTCCGTGGAGGTCGAGGGCGAGCTGATGGAGCATCCGGCCGTGCTGGAGGCGGCGGTCATCGCGATGCCCGACGAGCGCTGGTCGGAGCGGCCGCTGGCCTGCGTCGTGCTCGGCGACGGCGAGCAGGCCGACAAGACCGTGCTGCGCAAGCACCTGGCCAGCCGCATGGCGGGCTGGCAGGTCCCCGACAAGTTCGCGTTCATCGACGAGGTCCCGAAGACCAGCGTCGGCAAGTTCGACAAGAAGGTGCTCCGCCAGCGCCTCAAGGACGGCGAGCTCGAGGTGTCGTGAGCGACCCGACCCGGGTTTCCCCGGACGAGCGGCCGCGCCCGCTCGTCAGCGCGCTCGGGTTCAGCTCCTCGCGTGCTTCACCCTCGCCGTCTTTCTCGGGATGGCCAAGTCAGGCCATCCCATCTACCGCCCCGCCCAGGCCCTATTCCTGCCCGGCGGGCTGCTGCTGATGGGGCAGTCGGTGCTGATCGGCGGCCGCCGGGTGCAGCCGATGGTGCTCGTCCCGCCGAACCCTGCACTCGCCTGGGCTCTTCATCATCGGGCTCGCCGGGTTCGGCCTCGATCATCTGGACCGTGGGCAGGGATCGAAGGCGCCGTCCGCACGATGGGGGCGTTCCCTGACCGTGCTGTTCGTCCGCGACGCGCTGCGCAGGCGCCGGGGCTCATCGTGCGCCTCCGTGGCGGCGGCCGGCGGCTGCCGCTCGGCTGGGCGATGTTCGCGCTCTTCTCGCCGTTGGGCGGCCTGTGGGCTCAACGTCTGCTGCGGATTGGTTAGGACGGGCGCGATGACAGCCGCGAGGCTACGTCGTCGCGGGCCACTCGGCCCTCCTAAGCAACGTGTGAATCAACCTCGCGTGTAGTCGACAGAGGACCTTGAGGCAGCGGCCCGAGAACGCGGTCCGACTGAACGATGGCAACGTTTCGTCAAGTCCTCGACCTCGCGAGCTCAAGGCTAGCGCTGACCGTCCGCGTGGCGGGGTGGTCGGGTCCGAGCACGCGTTCGCTGGTGGTGAGGGTGTCTTCGTAGAGGGGGATCGCGCGGGTGAGGTCGCCGGCTGCCTCATAGGCGTTGGCGAGGTTGTTGCGCGAGCCGAGCGTGGCGGGGTGGTCA
>DASVQH010000237.1:0-8225 GCA_036389195.1 Solirubrobacteraceae bacterium | reverse complement strand
GAGGACGCAGCCGTGGGCCCGCCAGGCGACGGAGCGCTCGCCGGCGGCGACGTCGTCGATGGCGGCGCTCACGACGCCGAACGGATGCGGGCGGCGGTCGGCGGCCGCGACGAAGAGCCGCGCGTCGCTCTCGCGCTGGTCGAGGAAGACGACGGCGTCACCGGCGTACCGGGGGAGGGTCCCCCGCCGGGAGATCCGGCGCACGCTCGCGCCGCCCGCCGCCACCTCGACCACGCCGGAGCCGTCCTCGCCGGCGAGCACGCGGCCGTCGGCGCGCAGGTCGAGGCTCTCGATCCGCCCGGGGATGTCCTTCGTCCACCGCCGCTCGCCGGTGCGCCACGCGGCCACGACGAGGCGGCGCGGCTCGTCGTCGTCGCCCCGCGGCGAATCGGCGTAGGCGACGAGCTCGCCGGCCACGTCGGCGATGAACGCGGACTGCGGCAGCCGCACCGCGGCGGGCGGGGCGCCCGGGTCGGCGACGATCGTGCGGTGGCGCCGGAAGTCGCCGCGGTACTCGTCCCGGATCAGGCGTTCGCCGTCGACCGCGACGAACGGCGTGAAGTAGGTGGTCGCCCCGAGCTCCGTCAGCGGTCCGATCGCCTCCAGCGGCCCGGCGGCGGGCCCGGCGAACGGCTGCGCCGCCGCGAGATCGGTCTCGTCGTCGCCCGTGGTCACGACCGCGGCCGCCGTGGTCGCGGAGGCGTCGAGCCGCACGTCTCCCGCCCGCGCGCCGGGCGGGGCGGTGAACCTGAGGATCGTCGCGGGCGTGCCGCCGCCGACCGGCAGGCGCAGGACGCGGGCGACCCGCCCGTCCCAGCGGCCGATCAGCACCGCATCGCCGGCGACCGCGAGGCCGGCGCCATCGGCTTCGAGCCGGCCCGCGGTCATCAACGCGGTCGGCGGCGCGCCGACGGCGGCCGGCGCGGCGGCGAGGGCCACGAGCGTGGCGATCACAAAGGCTCCGCGCACGTCCCGCATCATCACGCGCACTGGTGAGGGACGTCGCAGTGGCGGTGGCGCGGCTACCGTGACGGGCATGAAGGACGTCGCGATCCGCGAGGAGATGATCCGGCTCGGCCAGCTGCTCAAGCACGCCGGCCTCGCGGACTCGGGCACCGACGCCAAGGCGCTCCTCGCGGCCGGCGAGGTCACGGTCAACGGCGAGCCGGAGGCCCGCCGCGGCCGCCAGCTGCACCGCGGCGACGTGGTGGCCGTCGCGGGCGAGACCGTCCGGATCGCCTGACCCGTGTGTTGCCTTACACCGCGGGGGAGAAAACGCGGTCCTGATCCGTTCACCTCTGCGGCGCCTCGAGCGGGGAACCTGGGGCCAGGGACGCGCCGCCACCTGGCGCGTCACCCGCTCGGGCGCCCTAAGCTTCCGCCTCCGCGATGGCCGCCCGGCTCCCCAAGCTCCTCGGCACCGCGCGGGCCCCGGCGCGCGCGGACGCCGCCCCGGCCGCGCGCTCGTCCCTGCGCGACGCCAAGCGCGAGCTGAGCCGCGCGGTCACCACCAAGCTGGTCAACCCCGGCGTCCGCGCGCTGATCGAGCGCGGGCTGATGCCGACGAACTGGGTGCTCCTGGAGACGCGCGGGCGCACGAGCGGCAAGCCGATCCGCACGCCGGTCGGCGACGGCCTGCGCGACGGCGTCTTCTGGATCGTCACCGAGCACGGCTGGGCCTCGCACTACGTCAAGAACATCGTGCGGGACCCGCGCGTGCGGATCAAGCGCGGGCGCCGCTGGCTGACCGGCACCGCGACGATCCTCCCCGACGAGGATCCCTACCGGCGCCTGCGCGCGCTGGGCCGGCCGGCCAACGACGCGCTGCTGCTGCTGGTCGGCACCGAGCAGCTGGTCATCCGGGTCGACCTCGACGGCTGAGCGGCGGCGCCCGGCGCGTCAGGCCGCGCGCGGCAGGTCGTCCGCCGCCTCGTCGCTGCGCCCGATCGCCACGACCGCGGTGTCGTCGACCTGCTCGCCGCGGCCGAAGGCGCGCAGCGCCGCCTCGACCTGCGCGACGGCCTGCTCCGGGCCGTCGGCGCCCTTCAGCGTCTCGCCGAGGCGATCCTCGCCGAAGCGCTCGGCGGAGCCCATGGTGTCGATCACGCCGTCGGTGTAGGTGACGAGCGTGTCCCCGGGCGCCAGCGGCACGGTCACCGGCGTCCAGCGCACGGCGCGCACGGCGCCGACCATCGGCCCGAGCTCCCCGACCTGCTCGGCGCGGTCGCCGCGGACCAGGAACGGCTGCGGATGGCCCGCGCACAGCACGTCGGCCTCCGTGTCGCGCAGGATCACGCAGACCAGCGTGCACAGGGCGCCGTCGGTCCGCGCGTAGAGCTCGTCGTTGAGCCGCTCGACGGCCATCAGCGGCGAGTCCAGCAGCTGCGCCGTCGCCCGGATGGTGTAGCGGACCAGGGCGGTCAGCGCCGCCGCGGCGGCGCCGCGGCCGGCCACGTCGCCGATGACCATCATCCACCCGCCGCGCACGCGGAAGGCGTCGTAGAAGTCGCCGCCCACCCAGTTCTCGGTCCCGGCCGGGCGGTAGAGCGTGTGGGTCGCCCACCCGGGCATGTCGGGCAGCGGCTGAGGGAGCAGGCCGGCCTGCAGGGTGGCGGCGATGTGCGAGCGCTCCGTGTAGAGCCGCGCGTTCTCCACCGCCGTCCCGGCACGCCGGGCCAGCTCCTCGGCGAGCTGCACGTCGCCCTCGGTGAAGGTGCGGCCGGACTCCGCGGTGGCGAGGGTGAGCGTCCCGATCGCGCGCCCGCCGACCTGCAGCGGCACGACCATCGCCGCGCGCATGCCGAGCTTGGAGATCAGCTCGAAGTGCTCCGGGCTGCGCGCCGCCTGGCGCAGCAGGTCCTCGGGGATCTCGTTGGCCATCTCCGAGACGCCCTCGCGCAGGACCCGGGCCGCGCCGCCGGCGTCGTCGACGTGCGACGGGTAGCGCTTCGACAGCTCGCGTCCGAAGCGCACGCGCTCCGGGTCGACGTGGGCGATCGCCACCTGGCGCAGGAACCCGCGCTCGTCGGGCAGGCTCACGCCGCACCAGTCCGCCAGCTCCGGGACCGCCAGGTCGGCGACCTGCTGGAGCGTGCGCTCGTAGTCCAGCGACGCGGACAGCGCGGCGCCGGCCCGGGCGAGCAGGCGCTGCGCGAACGCGGCGCGCCGGGTCTCGGTCACGTCCTCGATCACGTTGACCGCCAGGAGCGGGCGCCCGTCCGGGTCGCGGACCGCCGTCGCCTTCAGGACGGTCCACCGCTCCTGTCCGGTCTCCCGGTGCACGGCGCGCACCACGAGCGGCGGCGGCGTCTCGCCGTCGAGCACCTTGCGGCCCGGCAGGTCGTCCACGCCGACGCGCCGGCCTTCCTCGGTGAACGTGTCGTAGAGCTCGATGATCTGCCCGGGCGGCGCCGACAGCATCTCTGCGGCGTCCGCGAAGCCAAGAGACCGGGCCGCCGCGTCGTTGGCGTAGACGACGTGGCCGTCGGGCGCCTGGACGGTCACGGCGTCCTCGAGCGCGCCGAGCGCGGCGCTGAGCTGGGCCTCCGTGATCTCCAGCTCGGCGAACAGGCCCGCGTTGTCGAGGGCGAGGGCCGCGCGGCCGGCGGTGACCTCGGCGAAGGCGGCGTCCGCGGGGCCGTACCGGCGTCCCGAGACGCGGCTGGTCGACAGCGACAGCGCGCCCAGGATGCGCCCGCCCGCGCGCAGCGGGACGGTGATGGAGGACCGCCCGCCGAGCGCCTCCATCATGCGGCGGTCTTCCTCGTCGGCCGCGATGGCCGTGAACATCGCGGGGTCGATGCGCTCGATCAGGTGCGCCCGGCCGCTGCTGGCGGCGCCCCGGGAGGCGAGCTCGACGTCGGGCGCGGCCGGGGGCCGGTTGGCCAGCCAGCGTTCGATCTCGGCTCCGTGCGAGCCGGCCGCGCGCACGCCGAGACGGCGCACCTCGCCGTCGCGCACCCCGTCGACGATCGCCACGTCGGCGACGGCCGGTACGAGCACGTCGAGCAGGCGGCTCACGGTGGCGTCGAGGCCCTCCGCGTCCTGCCCGAGGTCCGCGAGCGCCGCGAGCACGGCGAAGCGCCGGCGATCGGCGGACACCCGCTCGCGCGCCGTCGCGCCGACCACCGCGAAGCCCGAGCCGGCGATCACCACCGCGAGCCGCAGGAAGTAGGCGTCGTCGCCGAAGTTCTCGTTCCACGCGCCGCTGACCGCGGCCACCACGATCGCCACCGCGCCGACGACCGCGGTGAACCGGGCCGGGGCGAGCAGCGCGGTGATGAACGGCCCGATCATCACGAGGCCGCTGACGACCCGGTCCGGACCCCAATGGGCGTCGAGCGCCGTCAGCGCCGCGATCGCGAGCACGCCCGCGACCAGCCCCGCCCACGCGCGCTCGGAGGGCTCCGCGGCGGCGAGGGCTCTAGCCGGTGCCGGCGCCGCCATCAGCGACGGCTTCCTCGGGCGAGTCGACCATGCGGAGGATCGGCGTCAGCCCCGCGATGTCGAGCAGTCGCTGGACCCCGCGGGGGCCGCGCACGACCGCGAAGGCCCGCCCGCTCTCCTCGCAGCGGCGGCGCAGCTGGACGAGGAGCTGCAGCCCCGAGGTGTCCATGAACTCCACGCGGCGGCAGTCGAGCACCAGCAGATCCGCCTCGAAGCGGTTGCCGTCGAGGGCGTCGCGGATGACCGACACCGTCGCGATGTCCACCTCGCCCTCGGGCGCGATGACCAGCGCGCCATCGGTGCGCGTCACGTCGACGGTGAAGGGAGCGGGGGCGTCCATACGGGTGTCGCAGCCGATCATACGCCGACCGGCGCCCCGGAAGGCAAGGATCAGCGCGCGGCCGCGCCGCGCAGGATGATCTCGAGGTAGTTGCCCACCTGGGCGACGGCGCCGCTGACGTCGCCGGCGTCGATCAGCAGCCGGTAGATGTAGGGCGCGGTGAGGAGGTCGGTCAGCGCCTCGGCGTCGACGTCCGCGCGGATCTCGCCGCGCGCGACCCCCCGGTCGATCACGGTCCTCAGCGCCACCCGCCGCGGGTCGACCAGCGTGCGGCGGAAGATCGCGTGGAGCTCCGGGTCCTCGGCCGCCTCGCTGAGGAGGCGGGGGAGCAGGAGCGGCGCCCCGGAGGTGCGGCCCGCCGTCAGCACCGCCTCCTGCAGGGCCGCCAGGTCGCCGAGGAAGCTGCCGGTGTCGGCCGGCGCTTCGAGGCCCTGGTGCAGGTGGAGGATCGCCGCCTTCGCCAGCTCGGCCTTCGAGGCGAAGCGGCGGTAGAGCGTCGCCTTGCCCACGCCGGCCAGCCTCCCGACCTTCTCCATCGAGAGGCTGCGGTAGCCGTCCTCCACGAGCGTCTGCAGCGCCGCACGGACGATGGCGGCGTCCGCCGCGGCCGACCGGGGCCGGCCGGGCGGACGCGCCGCCGCCGTCTGCGCGGGCCCGCCGCTCACGCCGCCACGCGCTCCGCGACGGGCGGAAGCTCGGCGGGCTCGGCCGGCTGGGCCGGCTCGATCGTCGCCGGTGCCGCCTGCGCCGGCAGGAACCGGTACGCCAGCGCCGCGCCGCCCAGCATGACCGCGGCGGCGACGATCACCGAGGTGTGCATGCCCGAGACGAACGCCTCGCGGGCGGCCGTGGCGAGGGCGTCCCCGCCGGCGCCGAGCCGGTCGGCGACCGCCATCGCGCCGCGCACCGAGTCACCCGCTGCGGCGGCGGCGGCGGGCGGGAGGCCGGCCACGGCGTCGTCCATGTCGCCACGGTAGCCGGTGGACAGGAGCGATCCGAGGATCGCCACACCGAGCGCCCCGCCGGTCGTCCGGGTGGTGTCGTTGACGGCCGATCCGACGCTCGCCCTGGCCAGCGGCAGCGAGCCCATGATCGACTCCGTCGCGGGCGCCATCGCGAGCCCGAACCCGAGGCCGACGACGACCTCCGAGGCGATCACGGCGGCGATCCCGTCCTCGGCGCCCGCCAGTCCGAGCAGCGCGAGCCCGGCGCTGGCCACCGTCAGCCCGCCGGCGACCATCCGGGTGGTCCCGTGGCGCGCGGTGAGCGGCTGCGACAGCCCGCCGGCCACGATCAGCGCGCCGGCCACCGGCAGCATCCGGACGCCCGACTGCAGCGCCGTGTAGCCGAGGACCGTCTGCATGTACTGGGTGAGGAAGAAGATCATCCCGAACAGCGCGAAGAACGCCAGCGAGATCGCGCCGCTCGCGGCGGTGAAGCGGGGATGGCGGAACAGGCGGACGTCGAGCATCGGCTGCGCGACGCGCAGCTCCCAGCGGACGAAGACGGCCAGCAGGACGCCGGCGACGGCGAAGGCGGCGAGCGTCGTCGGGTCCGTCCAGCCGCGCTCGGGCGCTTCGATGATCGCCCACACCAGCGTCACGAGCGCGGCGATCGAGAGGCCGAAGCCGCCGAGGTCGAGCCGCGGGACGGCCGGGTCGGAGGACTCGGAGAGCAGCGGGCGCCCCGCGGCGAGCGCCAGCGCGACCACCGGCAGGTTGACCAGGAAGACCGCGCTCCAGTCGTAGTGCTCGATCAGCCAGCCGCCGGCCGTCGGGCCGATCGCGATGCCGATGCCCGAGCAGGCGGTCCAGATGCCGATCGCCTTCGGGCGCTCGTCCGCCGGGAACGTCGCGGTGAGGATCGAGAGCGTGCTTGGCATGATCAGGGCCGCGCCGACGCCCATCAGTGCTCGGCTGGCGATGAGCGCGCCCGCTGAACCAGCGGCCGCGGAGAGCGCCGAGCCGGTGCCGAAGACGAGCAGCCCGGCCGTCAGCGCGCGCTTGCGGCCGAAGCGGTCGCCGAGCGAGCCGGCCGTGAGCAGGAGGCCGGCGAAGACCAGCAGGTAGGCGTCGACGATCCACTGCAGCTGGGACGCCGACGCGTCGAGGTCGCGTTCCAGCGTGGGGAGCGCGACGTTGAGGATGGTGTTGTCGAGCCCGATCACGAGCAGCGACAGGCACAGCACGCCGAGCGCCCACCAGCGGCGGGGGTCGGCGGCGGGGACGGGAGCGGGGGACACGGCGACCTCCTCAGGACGCGGTTGAGAAGCGATACGAGACCGTTTCGTTTCCATGCGCCGAAGATACGCCTGCCCGTTCGGAAACGCAACGGGCCCGTATCGATATGTCCGAAAGCGGTACTCGGGGGCTTGCGCCGCCGCGGGGCGCTGCTCGCCTTACTCGCCGGCGCCCGCGAACCGCGGCGACTTCAGCGCGCCGCGGATGACCTTCGCCGCCGCCGGATACCGGTGCGGGCGGAACACGCTGCCGGGGTCGTCGCCCTGGTTGTACTGAACCATCCGCACGCGCTTGTGCGAGCGGACCCAGGCGAAGAGCTGGCGCGCGAAGGCGGGGGCGTCGGCGCCCCAGATCGCCCACTCGCCGAACGCGAACGGCTTGCCGTGGCCGACCGCGAAGCGCTGGTAGTGGCGCTCGAGCAGCCCCCAGTTGGGGAACTTGGAGTAGAAGCTCGTCCCCACCCAGTCGACGTACTCGCCGCCGGGCCAGTAACGCTCCGGGTCGAGCGCGCCGATCGCCGGCGAGCCGCCGGTCATCGGCGCCCAGATGAACGCCGCCTGCACCGCGGGCAGCGAGGTCTCCTGCGTGCGCACGCGCGGAAGGCCGAGGGCGCGGAGCCTGGCGTCGATCGCCGCGACGTCGCCGCCGCGCAGGATCAGGACCGTCCGCTTCCAGGCCGCCTTGAAGCGCTCGGCGGAGTGGTCGGCGTCCCGCCGCCCGCCGCCGCAGCCGTAGGCGGCGTAGGCGTTGTTGCAGTTGTTCATCTCGGCCATCAGCCGGATGTACGCGGGCCGGGCGTACTCCGCAAGGCGCACGTTGAGGTCGAGCAGGTAGCCGTCGCCGCGCCCGCGGGCGATCGCGCCCGGGGAGATCCGCTCGGGCATGTTCTGCCCCTGGGCGGTGCCGATGTGCAGCATCACGCGGGCGTCGGCGCCCTCGGCCAGCCGGAAGACGTACTCGTAGTTGCCGCCCCAGCGGACGAACTGCTGCCAGACGCCGGGCTTCGTCCCGAACTCGTGCAGGTCGTCGCCCGCGGTCACGCCGTGCCACACCTTGCCGGCGGGCGGCAGGTAGGCGTCGGCGGCGGCCGGGGCGGCGGGCACCAGGAGCGCGAGGGCGGCGAGGAGAAGGGCGACGAGGCGGGCCACGTCCGACGTAACGGCCGGCGGGCCCCGGATCTTCAGCGCGGCGGTCCGTCA
>DASVQH010000236.1:0-10378 GCA_036389195.1 Solirubrobacteraceae bacterium | reverse complement strand
CTCGCGCTCCATGACCGCGTCGACCGTGAAGGTGGCCGCCCGGATCGCCTCGAGGTCCTCGGCCGACGGCCCGTCGGGGAGATCGAGCGCCTCCGCCGCCGCGACCTCGACGTCGCGCCAGGCGGTCATGCGGGCCTCGTCGGTCCAGACGGCCCCGAGCTCCGGCCGGGTGTAGCGCTCGATCACGTGGCGGTGAGGATGCGCGCCGCCAGCACGGCGGCGCTGCGGGCACGGTCGACGCCGACGCACGCGACGGGCGCGTCGGGCGGCGCGGCGGCGAGCGCGAGCAGCGCGTCGTCCGCGAGCGGGACCCCGATCACCGGAAGCTCGGTGTGGCCGGCGACCACGCCCGGCAGCGGCGAACCCGGCGCCGCCGCGACGATCAGCACGGCGAGCCCGCGCATCTGCGCGTTCTTGGCGTACGCGGCCACCGCGCCGGCGTCGTGCTGGGCGGACATCACCCGCACCTCGTGCAGGATGTCGCGCTGCTCGAGCTCCCGCGCGGCGGGCTCCAGGGCCGGCATGTCGGACTCCGCGTCCATGACGATGCCGACGCGCGGGGTGTCGACGTCGAGCTCCTCGAGCGCGTGCTCGACCACGGTCTCCAGGGTGGGGTCGAGCTCGGGCGCCACCGGGGGCGTGGCGGCCGCGTCGGTCATGCCGCGATGTCCGAGCGCTGCTGCTTGCCGTCGAACGCGATCATGTCGGCGCCAGCATAGGCGGCGGCGCGCGCCGCGGCCCGGTCCTCGCCGAGCGCCGTCACGTTGAGCACGCGGCCGCCCGCGGTGACCACCGCGCCGTCGCGTTCGGCGGTCCCGGCGTGCGTCACCTCGGCGCCCGCGGCGGCCGCCTCCTGGAGGCCCCGGATCGGGTCCCCGAGCGATGAGGAGGCCGGATACCCGCGGGAAGCCAGCACGACGGTCACCGCGGTGCGCGGATCCCACTCCAGCTGTGCGCCCGCCAGCCCGCCCGGGCGGCTGGCCCGCGCCAGCAGATCGAGCAGGTCGGTGCGCAGGCGCGGGAGGACGGCCTGGGTCTCGGGGTCCCCGAAGCGGACGTTGAACTCGAGCACCTTGACGCCGGCGGCGGTGAGCATCAGCCCCGCGTAGAGAACGCCGTGGAACGGCGTGCCGCGGCGCGCCAGCTCGTCGACGACCGGCTGGTGGACCGTGGCGACGATCTCGGCCACCTGCGCGTCGTCGATCTCCGGGACGGGCGAGAACGCGCCCATGCCGCCCGTGTTCGGGCCGGTGTCGCCGTCGCCGATGCGCTTGAAGTCGCGCGCGGGCGCGAGCGGCACCGCGCGCTCGCCGTCGCACAGCGCGAGCAGCGAGAGCTCGTCGCCCGCCAGGAACTCCTCCACCACGACCGGGAAGGCCCCGAACCGCTGCTCGACGAGCATCGCCTCCAGCGCCTCGCGCGCCTCCGCCGCGTCCGCGACGATCACCACGCCCTTGCCCGCCGCCAGCCCGTCGCTCTTGATCACCGCCGGGTAGCGGTCGATCGCCGTCAGCCCGGCCTCGACGGTCTCCGCCACCGCGTAGCCCGCCGTCGGGACGCCGGCCGCCGCCATCACCTCCTTGGCGAACGCCTTGGAGCCCTCCAGCCGCGCGGCCGCCGCGCTCGGGCCGAAGCACGCGACGCCGGCCGCCCGCAGCGTGTCGGCGAGGCCGTCGACGAGCGGCGCCTCGGGGCCGACCACCACCAGGTCGACCCCGGCCACGCTCGCCGCGGTCACCAGGTCGCCCTTGGGCGCGTCCAGCGGCGCGGCGTCGCGGACGATCCCCGCGTTCCCCGGCGCGCACAGGAGCTCCGGCGCCTGCGGGGAGCGCGCGAGCGCGCGGACGATCGCGTGCTCGCGCCCGCCGGCCCCGACGACGAGGACCTTCAAAGAGACGAGATGAAGTCGTCGATCGGGATCGCCGCCAGCGACTCGTACCGCGCCGTGCCGCGCGAGCCCAGCTCGAGCGAGACGCGGGCCATCGTCTGCTCGTCGGGCGCCTCGACGACGTTGATGAAGTCGTACTGCCCGAGCGACGCCCACTGCGCCTTGACCGTGGCGCCGAGCTGCTCGACCTCGCGGTTGACCTCGCGAATGCGCTGCGGGTTGTTCTTGATCGTCTGGACGCCCTCGGGCGTCAGCGTGGTGAGCATGATCCAGGTGGGCACCGAGGGTCGCTCCAGGGTTCGGGGGAAGACGGCGTCGCCAGCGGTTCTACCTGATCGGGATAGCCTGCGGCGCCTCATGAAGACGACCCGCCTCATCGTCCTGGCCGCGGCGGCCGCGCCGCTCCTGCTGCCGGGCGCCGCGGACGCCGCCGTCCTGACCGCGATCAAGCCCTGTTACGTGTCGGTTCCGGGCACCGCGCCGGACACCGAGACGATCGATCTCGCGGGCAGCGGCTTCACCCCGAACGCGCGGGTCGACATCGACATCGACGGGCAGCGGACGGTCACCGGCGCGCCGGTCGACGCCGCCGGCACCCTCGCGACCGCCGCCAAGGCGCCGTTCGTGGCCGAGCGCGACCGGCCGTTCACGATCACCGCGACCGAGCAGGGCGCGCCCGCCCCGGCCGCCGTCGCCGAGTCGCGCGTCACCGCGCTCAACGTGGGGATCTTCCCCGCCGTGAGCCCGCCGACCAAGAAGGTGCGCTTCCGCGGCCGCGGCTTCACCGCCGGCGGCAAGGTCTACGCCCACTACCGCTTCCGCGGCAAGACCCGCAAGACCGTGGTCTTCCGCACCAAGGGCCCGTGCGGCAAGTTCAAGGCCCGCAAGCGCCAGATCCCCGTCAAGCGGGCCCGCACCGGCGAGTGGATCGTCCAGTTCGACCACCACAAGCGCTTCACCGAGACGCCGGAGGGCGTGGTGGTCCGGTTGCGGATCCTGGTCGAGCGCAAGATCCGCTTCTAGGGGCGGGCGGCGCCGTGGCGCCGCCTCACCCCTGGCGCGTCCCTACGCCGCGACCGGCACCGCGGCCGCTTTGACGAACGTCAGCTCGCCGTCGAGCGCGTCGACCAGCACGCGGTCCCCGGTGGCGAACTCGCCCTGCAGCAGCCCCATGGCGAGCCGGTCGACCAGCTGCTTCTGGATCACCCGCTTGAGCGGGCGGGCGCCGTAGGTCGGGTCGTAGCCGAGGTCGCCCAGCAGCTCCTTGGCCGCCCCGGTCAGCTCGACCTCGACGCCGCGGGCCGCCACGCGGCCGACCAGCCGCGCGACCTGGAGGTCGACGATGTCGGTGAGCTCGTCGCGGGTCAGCGCGTCGAACTCGACGATGTCGTCCAGCCGGTTGACGAACTCGGGCCGGAAGTGCAGCTCCACGCCCGCCCGGCCGCCCGGGATGTTGGAGGTCATGATCAGCACGGAGTTGCGGAAGTCGACCGTGCGGCCCTGGCCGTCGGTCAGCCGGCCGTCGTCGAGCACCTGGAGCAGGATGTTGAAGACGTCGGTGTGGGCCTTCTCGATCTCGTCGAGCAGGACCACCGAGTAGGGCCGGCGGCGCACCATCTCGGTGAGCTGGCCGCCCCCCTCGTAGCCGACGTAGCCGGGGGGCGCCCCGACCAGCCGCGCCACCGCGTGCTTCTCCATGTACTCCGACATGTCGATGCGGACCATCGCGTCCTGGGAGTCGAACATGAACTCCGCCAGCGCGCGGGCCAGCTCGGTCTTGCCGACGCCGGTCGGGCCGAGGAACAGGAACGTGCCGATCGGCCGGTCCGGGTCCTGCAGCCCGGCGCGCGAGCGCCGCAGCGCGTGCGCGACCGCCTCCACGGCGGCGTGCTGGCCGATGACCCGCTGGTGCAGGCGCTCCTCCATGTGGACGAGCTTCTGGACCTCGGTCTCCAGCAGCCGCGAGACCGGGATGCCGGTCCAGCGGGCGACGACCTCGGCGACCTCGTCGTCGTCGACGACGTCCTTGAGGTAGATCGGCGCGGCCTCGTCGGGCGCGCGCGAGTCGGCCTCGGCCAGCCGGCGCTCGAGCTCGGGGATCTCGCCGTGGCGCAGCTCGGCGGCGCGCTGGTAGTCGAGCTCGCGCTCGGCGCGCTCGAGCTCGGTGCGGGCGGCGTCGAGGCGCTCGGTGATCTGGCCCGTGCTGTCCATCTGCTCCTTCTCGCGCTCCCACTGCGCGCGCATGGCGTCGCGGCGCTCCTCGAGGTCGGCGAGCTCGCGCTCGATCTCCTCGCGGCGGGCGGCCGAGGACTCGTCGTCGCCGATCGCCACCTTCTCGATCTCCAGCTGGGTGATCCGCCGCTCGACCTCGTCGATCTCGGTGGGGACGGAGGACAGCTCGATCGAGATGCGCGACGCGGCCTCGTCGACCAGGTCGATCGCCTTGTCGGGCAGGAAGCGGTCCGCGATGTAGCGGTCCGACAGCGTGGCGGCGGCGATCAGCGCCGAGTCGGCGATGCGCACGTGGTGGTGGGCCTCGTAGCGCTCCTTGAGACCGCGCAGGATGGCGATCGTCGCCTCGACGGACGGCTCGCCGACGTAGATCGGCTGGAAGCGGCGCTCCAGCGCGGCGTCCTTCTCGATGTGCTTCTTGTACTCGTCGAGCGTCGTCGCGCCGACCGCGCGCAGCTCGCCGCGCGCCAGCATCGGCTTGAGCAGGTTGGCGGCGTCCACCGCGCCCTCGGAGGCGCCGGCCCCGACGATCGTGTGCAGCTCGTCGAGGAAGAGGACGATCTGGCCCGCGGCCTCGCCGACCTCCTTCAGGACGGCCTTCAGGCGCTCCTCGAACTCGCCGCGGTACTTCGCGCCCGCGACGAGCGCGCCGATGTCGAGCGCCACGACGCGGCGGTCGCGCAGCCCCTCGGGCACGTCGCCGGCGACGATCCGCTGGGCGAGCCCCTCGGCGATCGCCGTCTTGCCGACGCCGGGCTCGCCGATCAGCACCGGGTTGTTCTTGGTGCGGCGCGAGAGGACCTGGATGACGCGGCGGATCTCGTCGTCGCGGCCGATGACGGGGTCGAGCTTGCCGTCCTCGGCGGCCCGGGTCAGGTCGCGGCCGAACTTCTCGAGCGCCTGGTACTTCTCCTCGGGCGACTGGTCGGTCACGCGGTGCGGGCCGCGGACGTCCGCAAGCGCCTCCAGCAGGCGCTCCTTGACCGCGCCGGCGCGCCGCAGCGCCTCGCCGGCGGGCGAGTTGTGGCCCGCGAGCGAGAGCAGCAGGTGCTCGGTGGAGATGTACTCGTCCTGCAGCGCCGAGGCCTCGTGCTCGGCGGCGCGGAGCACCTGCATGAGCTCGGGCGACGTGGTCGGCTCGGCGGCGTTGCCGCCCGCGGCCAGCGTGGCCTGGCCCTCCAGGGCGGCGTTCACGTCGGCGCGGATCTCCTGCGGCCGCGCGCCGACCTTGCCGAGCACCGGGAGGACGACGCCCTCGCCGGCCTCCAGCAGCGTGGCGAGCAGGTGCTCGGGCGTCACCTGCGTGTGGCGGCGCGTGGCCGCGAGGTCGATCGCGGCCCGCAGCGCCTCCTGTGACTTGATGGTGAAGCGGTCCTGGTTCATGGTGGGGCGGTTCCTAGATCTCAGTCGGGGTGACTGAGATTGTAGCGCCCCCTCAGCGTGCGGTGAAGGTTCCGTCCTGCCGTGTCGAGCCGCGTCGCGGCGCCACGGGGGCGGCCGCCGCCGTCTCGAACCTGGGTGGCTGCCCCGTCGGCCCGAAGGCCACGTACAGCGCGCTCAGCGTCGGGTTCTGGAACGCGAGCGCGCCCGAATTCGAACCGACGTCGAGCGAGTAGGTGTGGGTCCCGGCCTTCGCCGGGAACGTGTAGCCGAGCGAGACGGTCTGGTTGTCGGAGTGGGACCCGGCGTCGATCCGCTGCACGGTCACCGGCGAGACCAGCGAGGCGGCCGGCTCGCTGAGACGGGCCTGGCCATAGCACGGCGCGCATCCTGTGTCGTGGCTCTCCATGTACAGCGTCCCCTGGAGCATCACGAGCCCAGGGTGCGGGGCCGAGATCGTCACCTCACGCCGCGAGGACAGCGAGATCACCGTGAAGGCCGTCACGTCGGACGACTGACCGGTGCGGACGAAGCCCGCCGACCCATAGCCGTCGACGTAATCGGCGTTGAGATTGGCGACTCGCGTAGCTGAGTTCACCTTCAGCGGCGGCTTGCTGAGCGGCACCGTCACGCCGATGCCGGTGGCTCCTGTGCCCGTGCTGGTGTTCGTGACCTGCAGCGAGGGCGCGGCGGTCGCCCCGGTCAGCGTCGACGTCGCGTTGACCGAATTGCTCTGGCCGAGGTTGAACACGCCTCCCACGCCGGTCCCCGCCATCGCGACGCCGGCGGCCATCACCACCGCCGCGCCCACTCCGCCTGCGAACGCTCCCTGCATGAACCGGCGCATGCGCGAACCCCCCCCTCTCGCTCGACGGCCCATCCCACCACCCTGCGGATGGGCCGTCAAGCGCGGGCGTCTCGCTCAGCAGACCGTGAAGGAGCCCTTCAGCTTCTTGGTGATGGTCTTCTTGCCGTGCTTGACGCCCTTGCGGCGCTTCAGCGTGATCTTCACCTTGACCGCGATCTTCTGACCCTTGGCGAAGTCCTTCGCGGGGAGCTTGACCCGCAGGGGCTTCTTCTTGTCGGTCTTCTTCAGCCCGGCGACGGAGAAGACCGCCTTGCGCAGGCGGTACTTCGCGCGGCGCTTCTTGCCGCGCACGACCTTGCGCTTCTCCTTGTAGCCGACCTTCAGGACGACGTTGGCGCCGCTGGGCACGCACGCCGCGGGCGCGAAGAGCTCGAAGCGGATGCCGCCGGCGGTGACCTTGCCGAACGAGAACGTCGGGGCGGGGTCCTCGGGCGGCAGCGTCGTCCCACCGCCGCCGGTCCCGCCGGTCCCGCCGCCGCCCGTGCCGCCGCCCGTGCCGCCGCCGGTCGGCGGCGGGGTGGGCTCGGGGATCACGTCGAGCGTGGCGACGCGGATCTCGTCGTCGTTGCCCACCACCGGGTCGCCGGCGAAGACCGCCAGCCCCTGGCCGTCGGGCGCCGCGCCGACCTCGATGTCCGAGATGGCGTTGTTCTCGCGCGCCGCCCGCGTGATCGTCCCGCCCGTCCACGTCGCGCCGCCGTCGGTCGATCGGCTCACGTTGAGCCGTGCCGAGGGGACGTCGTTGAGGCGGTACGCCGCGTAGAGCTGGCCGGCCGACGGGTGCTGGAAGAGGTCGTAGGCGTAGGCCGGCGTCTGCGGACCGACGTCGACCGGCGGGCCGAAGCCGGCACCCGTCCAGCGCCGGACCTGGATCTGGTTGGGGAAGCCGGCGCCCACGTCGGTGTTCATGAGCATGAACAGGCCGTTCTTGCCCGACGCCATGCGCGGGACGTCGCCGAAGGAGCCCACCGGCGCGGGTGCCGTCCAGTTGGCGGTGTTGGTGAGCTGCGCGGAGGTGGCCGGCACCGGGCCCTTGTACTTGAAGAACTCGGCGTGGTCGCCGTCGCCCGCCACCACGACCGGGCGGTGCGCATCGGGCGTGGCGTCGAGCCCGGCCCCGCACGCGATGGGAACGGGGAAGGTGGTGGTGAGCTCGGTCGAGCTCGGGTTCTTGGCATCCCCGGTGCGCCACGACTGAAAGCGCGAGCAGGTGGAGACCGACAGGCGGTTCCCCGCGGTCGGCCCGAGGAACGCGGCGCCGTCGGAGAACGGGTCGTCGCCGGCCTGCTTGAACGCGGTGAACGGGCCGTCGGAGGTCGACGTCGCCACCCACCACCCCGCGCTGCTGGCGACCAGGAGGTGCACGGCGGGCCCGGCCGGGACGAGTTGCAGCTGGCTGATGTTCGGGTCCGGTGGCAACAGCGTCGTCACGTCGCCGGCGCACGCGGTCGCGCCGCGCGGGAGCCGGCAGAAGCGGACGCGCAGGGCGCCCGGGCCGCCGGCGTTCTCCTCGAGCCAGGCGACGCGGGCGGTGCCGGCGTCGTCGACCACCAGGTCGGGACTGCGCCCCTGGCCGATCGGAACGGACGGCGCGGCGGCGGCCGGGGCGGCGAGGACGAGGAGCGACGCCAGGGTCGCGAGCGCGAGACGGTGCATGGGAGCGAGCATCTTCGAGCGCGCGGGACCGCGTCAAGGCCGGGTTCCGGGGCATTAGGGTGCCACGGGCATGCGCGCAGCGGTCCTCGCGGTCCTCGTCGCCGCCCTCCTCGCCGCGCCGGCCGAGGCGGGGACGCTCTACATCCACGCCCACCGCGGCGGACCCGCCTCCTACGGCGCGCCGGAGAACTCGCTGGAGGCGTTCGAGCGCGCCGCGGCCGACGGCTTCGTCGTCGAGCTCGACGTCAAGCTGGCCAAGGACCGCGTCCCCGTGGTCATCCACGACGACGCGCTGGACCGCACGACGACGTGCACCGGGCCGGTGGCGGCGCGGACGGCGGCCGATCTGCGCGACTGCGTGCTGAAGGGCAGCGCGCGGGGCGAGCCCGTCCCGCGGCTGACCGACGCGCTGGACCTGCTGCGCCGGACCGGCGCGCGGGCCAACGTCGAGATCAAGAACCTCCCGACGGACGGCGACTACGAGCCGGGCACCGCGTACGCCGAGGCGGTGATCGCGGTGCTGCGCGCCGCCGCGCTGCCGAGCCGCCAGCTGATCGTCCAGTCCTTCGACCCCCAGAACCTGCAGGCCGCCGAGGCGGCGCTGCCGGGGGTCGACACCTCGCTGCTCACCCTCGGGCCGCTGAACCCCGGGTCGCCCGTCTTCGCCAAGGGCACCGGCTACGAGTACGTCTCGCCCGAGTACGGCACCGGGCTCTCGCCGGAGCTCGTCGCCGACGCGCACGCCGGCGGCAAGCGGGTCGTCCCCTACACCGTCGACACGCCCGAGGGCGTGCGCGCCGCGGCCGCCGCCGGCATCGACGAGATCATCACCAACGATCCCCGGATGGCCCGGCGGGCGCTGAAGGAGGTCGAGCCGCCCGCCGCGATCCCGCCGCCGCCCTCGCCCGAGGCCTGCCGGTCCGTTCGGGCGTCGCGCACGCTCGCGCCGGCCGAGGCGTTCGACGCCGCGGGCGGCGCGTCGACCCCGCGGGTCTTCGCGATGCAGTTCAAGCAGGACGCGCGGCACGTCGACGACTACGCCGCCTACCGGACGAAGATCGAGTGCCTCATCCGCGAGTGGGTGGTGCCGCGGATGGTGCCGGGGCGCCCGACGGTGGTGGCGTTCAACGAGGACGTCGGGCTGGCCACCATCGCCACGGGCTCCCGCGGCGCCGCGGCGCGCGAGGCCGTCACGAAGCCTGGCGGGCCGTCGTGCGAGGGGGCCGGCGCGCCGTGCGCGACGCTCGCGGCGCTCGGCGCGATCCGGACGAGCTACGGGAAGGAGGTGACGGCCTACCGCGGCCGCTTCGAGCGGATGAGCCCGATCGCCGACGCCTTCGTGGCCGCCACCGACACCTTCGCCCGCGGCTGGATGCAGACGTTCTGCGACATGGCGCGCCGGTACGGGGTCTACATCCTCGGCTCCAACAACCAGGCGCCGTTCCGGGAGTCCACCGACCCGTCGGAGATCGCCGCGTTCCGCGACCCGGACCTGCCGGCGGCCCCGCCGACGGTGTACGTCGCGACGAGCGACGCGGTGTTCAACGAGGTGTTCCTGTGGGGTCCTTCCGACGTGCGCGAGGAGGGCCCGCGCCCGCTGCGCAACGTCGTCGCGTCGAACAAGAAGGTGCCGCTGACGCCGATCGAGGAGCAGCTGCAGCTGCGCAACGGGCCGGCGACCGGCCCGGACGCCGTCGACAACCTGCGCCCGTTCGCGCTGCCGGGGACCGGCGCGCGGATCGGCTTCGCGACGTCGCTGCCGGCCTTCGTCTACGGCTCGGTGCCGGCGGGCGGCGACCCGTGCGCCGACGTCACGAAGACCTACATGCGCTGCCTCGACGCGCTCGGCGCGAACCTCGTGATGCAGGACGAGGCCAACCCCGGCCGCTGGGCGGGCCCGGGCGGCCGCTCGCCCTGGCAGCCGCTGGAGTGGATGGACTCCACCTGGCGAGCGGTGAGCGACCCCTCGGTGGGCTTCGCCTACAACGTCACGCCGCACCTCGTGGGCAACCTCGCCGACCTGGCCTTCGACGGCCAGACGGCGATCACCCAGCGCGGGCTCGACGGCGGGGCGGGCTGCCGCTACGTGGGCAACGGGGCGGCGCTCGACGAGGACCCGGCGCCGTTCCGCGCCTACGCCGGCACGAAGCGCGAGTTCCTCGCCCTCGTGCCGTGGGTGGCGCCCGACGGCCCGCGCGACGCGCTGCGCGCGGTGGCGGCGCGGCTCGCGCCCGGGTCGGGCGACAAGCTGGAGAACGACTACGTGGAGACGGCGATCGCCGCCGACCTCCCGTTCCCGCCGAACCCCGCGCGGGTGGGCTGCGCGGGCGCCGACGGCGTGGCTCGGCCGGCGC
>DASVQH010000235.1:0-10683 GCA_036389195.1 Solirubrobacteraceae bacterium | reverse complement strand
CCTCGGCGGGTTCCGGCTCGTACGCCGGCGGCTCGTCGTCGACCGGTGCCTCGGGCTCGGGCGGCGGCTCGTACGCCGGTGGCGCGGCGTGGGCGGGTGCCCCGACTTCGGTCGGGGGTTCGCGGACGTCGGCGGGCGGCTCGTCGTAGGCGGGCGCGTGGACGTCCGCCGGCGGCGGCTCGTACGCCGGCGGGGCGGCGTAGGCGGCCGGCGCCGCCTGGGTCGGCGGCTCCTGCGCCGGGGGCGTCTCGGGGACGGGCTCGAAGACCGGCGGGGTCTCGGGGACCGGGTCGGGGGCGTCGGTCGTCTCCGGCGCCGCGTCGACGCCCGGCGTCTCCGGCAGGAGGTCGCGCTCGTCTTCGTCGGTGAAGTCGGGCGCCCCGTTGCCGTAGCGCGCCCCGAACGTCTCGGGCGGCGGCGGCTCGACCGGGCGACCCTCGCGGGCGGCGCGGCGCGCGGCGCGCTCGGCGGCGGCGCGGACGCGCTCCTCGGCGGAGCGCTCGCTCGACGGCGTCTGACGACGGAACATCCCCATCAGCCTCCCACGTATAGCGGCTGGAACGCCGTCACCGTCGCGCCAGCCAGTCGTCGAGCAGCACCGCGGCCGCTCGGGAGTCCTCGCTGGCGACCCCTCCGGCGCGCGCCGCGAGCTTCGTCGTGAAGCGCTCGTCGAAGAGCTCGACGGGCACGGCGACCATGCGCGACAGGCGCTCGGCCCACTCGCGGGTCTCCGCCGTCTGCGCGGAGTCGCCGCCCGACAGCGACAGCGGCAGCCCGACCACGATCGCGCGCACGCCGAGCTCCTCGGCCAGCGTCACCACCCGCCGGATCCCCTTGCGCGTCCCGGGCCGCAGCACCGGCGGAAGCGGCGTCGCGAGCGTGCCGGTCGGATCGGAGACCGCGCACCCGCACCGTGCGGCGCCGTAGTCGAGCGCCAGCACGCGACCCGGCCCGCTCACGCGCCGAGCAACGCCTCGATCTGCGCGCGCGCCGCGGCGAGCGCGTCCGGGAGCTTCTCCGGGTCCTTCCCGCCGGCCTGGGCCATCGTCGGACGCCCGCCGCCGCCGCCGCCCGTGACCTGCGCCGCGGCCTTGACGATGTCGCCCGCCTTGACCCCGCGCTCGACCAGCGCGGGCGCCACGGACGCGACCAGATGGACGCGCCCCTCCCCCACCGCGCCGAGCACGATCGCCGCGCTGTCGCCCAGCTTGCCCTTGACCCGGTCGGCCACGTCGAGCAGCGCCTTCGCGTCGCCCACCGCCACCGTCTCGGTCAGGACCGTCGCGCCGTCGACCGTCGTCGCCCGGCCGGCCAGCGCGTCGACGTCGACGCCCCCGCCCGCCGCGCCGGCGCCGCCGGCCCCGCCACCGGCCTTCATCGCCTTCTCGAGCTGCCGCCGCGTCTGCTCGCGCTCCGCCGCCACCTCGGCCACGCGGTCGATCGGCGCGCGCAGCGCCGTAGCCGCGGCGTGCAGCTCGCGGTCGTGCCGGCGCAGCATCTCGACCGCCACGGGCCCCGTGACCGCCTCGATGCGCCGCACGTTCGCCGCGCTCGACGTCTCCGAGACGACCCGGAAGACCCCGATCTCCGCGCTGTTGCGCACGTGCGTGCCGCCGCACAGCTCGCGCGACCAGGACCCGTCGCCGATCTCCACCATCCGCACCACGTCGCCGTACTTCTCGCCGAACAGCGCCATCGCGCCGAGCGAGCGCGCCTCTTCCAGCGTGGTCGTCAGCGCGCGCACCGGCCGGCCGGCGAGGATCTCCGCGTTGACGCGGTCCTCGACGTCGCGCAGCTCGTCCTCGCTCAGCGGCGCGCTGTGCGTGAAGTCGAAGCGCAGCTTGTCGGGCTGCACGGCCGAGCCGGCCTGGCGGACGTGCGTGCCGAGCCGCTCGCGCAGCGCGGCGTGCAGCAGGTGGGTCGCCGTGTGGTTGCACTCCGTGGCGCGGCGCGCGCCGCGATCGACCCGCGCGACGACCCGCTCGCCCTCGTGCAGCTCGCCGCGCTCGATCTCTAGCAGGACCGCCTGGTCGTCGCCCAGGCGGATGACGTCGGCGACGCGCGCGCGGCAGTCGCCCGACTCGCACTCGACGACGCCCGAGTCGGCCACCTGGCCGCCGCCCGCCGCGTAGAACGGCGACTCGACCAGCTTGGCCAGCACCTTGCCGTCCTCGACCGCGACCGCGCCGACCGCCGTGGGCTGCTCGATGCGCTCGTAGCCGGTGAACTCGGTGCCGAAGCCGGCGCCCTCCGCGAAGGCGCGCGCCCGCTCGCGGGCGTCGTCGCGCGCGCCGCCGGGCCGCGCGCTCTGGCGCGCGCGGTCACGCTGGTCGCCCATCAGCCGCTCGAAGCCCTGCAGATCGACGCCCATCCCCTGCTCGGCCGCCAGCTCGAGGGTGAGGTCGAACGGGAAGCCGTAGGTGTCGTGCAGCCGGAACGCTTCCTCGGCCCCGATGCCCTCGTCGCCGGACTCCTTGGCGCGCAGGATCAGGTCGTCGAGCAGGCGCGTGCCCTGCTCCAGCGTCCGACCGAAGGCCTCCTCCTCGCCGCGCAGCCACATCCCGACCTCCGAGGCGCGCTCGCCGAGCTCGGGGTAGGCCGCGCCCATCAGCTCGATGACCACCTCGTGGAAGCGGGGCAGGAAGCCCGGGTCCATGCCGATGCGCCGGCCCTGGAGGATCGCCCGCCGCATCACCCGGCGCAGGACGTAGCCGCGGTCCTCGTTGGACGGCACGACGCCGTCGGTGAGCAGGAAGCTCATCCCGCGGGTGTGGTCGGCCAGGATGCGCAGCGCGCGGTCGGTCTCGAACGCCTCGCCGTAGCGGCGGCCGCTCAGCTCCTCGCCCAGCGCGATCAGCGGGCGGAACTGGTCCGTCTCGAAGACGCTCGGCTTGTCCTGCAGGATCGCCGCCAGGCGGTTGAGCCCGAGCCCGGTGTCGATGTTCTGCGCCGGCAGCGGCGTCAGGGTCCCGACGGGCTCCTGGTTGTACTGCATGAAGACGAGGTTCCAGTACTCCAGGAAGCGCTCGTTCTCCTGGCCCGGCAGGTCGTCGGGCTTGCCGAACTCGACGCCGCGGTCGTAGTAGAGCTCCGAGCACGGGCCGCACGGACCGGTCGGGCCGACCTGCCAGAAGTTCTCCTCGCGGCTGCAGGGGACGATCCGCTCGCGCGGGACGCCGACCGACAGCCACGCCTCGATCGCCTCCTCGTCGGGCCCGAGCCCGAGCGCGTCGTCGCCTTCGAAGACCGTGATCCAGATCCGCTCGGGGTCGAAGCCGAAGCCCTCCTGGGAGAGCTCCCACGCGTACTCGACCGCGCCCTGCTTGAAGTACTCCCCGACCGAGAAGTTGCCGAGCATCTCGAAGAACGTGAGGTGGCGGGCGGTCGTGCCGACGTTGTCGATGTCCGGCGTGCGGAAGACCTTCTGGCACGACGTCATCAGCTGGGCCGGCGGCGCCTCCTGCCCGAGGAAGTAGGGCTTGAACGGCTGCATCCCGGCGATGATCAGCAGCGTCGAGGTGTCCGTCGGCGGCGGGACGAGCGATGCCGAGGGGATGCGGCGGTGGCCGCGCTGCTCGAAGTAGCCGAGGAAGGTCTCGCGGATGTCGTCGGACGTCACGGCGCCGAAGTCTAGGCGGCGGCGATGGTCCCCCACCCCACGACGACGTCGCCCCGCAGCAGGCACGCGGTCTGGCCGGGCGCCGGGCCGGTGACGGGGTCGGCCAGCTCCAGCTCCACGCCGCCGCCGCGCTGCGCCGCCACGCGGCAGGCCACGGCCGGCGCGCGGTAGCGGAGCTTGACCGCGTCGACCTCCTCCCCCGGGCGGTGCAGGGTGGCGTGGCGGACTCGAACCCGGTCGGTGGCGAGCTCCTCGCGCGTCCCCACCGTGACGGTGTTCGCCCCCGCGTCGGTGGCGAGGACGTAGAGCGGCTCGGCGGCGGCGACGCCGATGCCCTTGCGCTGCCCCACCGTGAAGCCGTGGTGGCCGGCGTGGCGGCCGACGACGCGGCCGCCCGCGTCGACGATGTCCCCCGGGCGCTCGGTGAGCCCGCCGTGGCGGGCGAGGAACGCGGCGCGCCCGGTGCCGGCCAGGAAGCAGAGGTCCTGCGAGTCGGCCTTCGAGGCGACCGGCAGCTCGGCCTCGGCGGCCAGCGCGCGGACCTCGGGCTTGGTCAGCTCGCCGAGCGGGAAGCGCAGCCGCGCGACCGTGGCGGGCGCCAGGCCACAGAGCATGTAGCTCTGGTCCTTGGCGGGATCGGCGGCGGCGCGCAGCAGGCCGTCGGCGCTGGTGCGCGCGTAGTGCCCGGTCGCCAGGTCCGCGGCGCCGAGACGGCCGGCGTGGTCGAGCATCGCGTCGAGCCGCACGCCGCCGTTGCAGCGGACGCACGGGTTGGGCGTCAGGCCGGCGCGGTGCTCGGCCAGCCACGGGTCGACGACGCCGGCGCGGAACTCGGGACGCAGGTCGAGCGTCAGGTGGGGCATCCCGAGGCCGTGGGCCAGGGCGCGCGCCGCCCGGACCGCCGACGCGCTGCAGCAGGAGGCCTCGGCGTCGTTCTCGGGGTCGCGCCACAGCTCGACCGTGAGGCCGACGGCCTCGCGCCCCGCTCGCGCGACGAGGAGGGCCGCCACGGCGGAGTCGACGCCGCCGCTCATGGCCACGACGGTGCGGCGGGCGGACGGCGGCAGCGCGGCGCCCGCTCGGACGGCGGCGCCGAGTGCCGAGTGCAGCGCGTCGGCGGCCAGGTCGGCGGCGTGGAGCTTGCCCGGCGACAGCCCGCCCAGCTCGGCGGCGATCGTGCCCGGGCCGATCCGGGCCGCGTCGAGGACGTGCGCGCCGTCGAGCAGCGCAACGGCCGCGGACCCGGCGGCGGTGGCCGCGCCGCAGCCCGAGGCGTCGAAGCCCGCGCCGGTCACGCGATCGCCGTCGACGGCGACCGAGATCCGGATCAGGTCGCCGCAGAGCGCGCCGCCGGCCGCGCCGGCGTGGGCGCCGGCGGGCGCGACGCCGCGCCCGACAGGGTGCATGAGATGCTCGGCGAAGGCCTCCGGATCCACGCGCCCGAGGATAGGCGCGTCCCCGCGGCTACTGCGTCCGGTCCCAGCTGCAGTTCGTCAGGCCCACCACGTTGAAGCGGTGGTTGAGGGCGCGGCCCTCGGCGGCGAGCGCCGGCAGGTCGGTCGACAGGACCCGGCGCACCTTGGCGGCGTCGTTGGCGACGAAGGCCGCGGCGAGCGAGTCCGCGACCGTGACGCCGCGCCGGAAGCCGGCGGCCATCCGGTTGCGCAGCGGCCGCCAGCGGGCCGGGGCGGGGATCGCCTCGACGCGGCGGGCGTAGAGGCGCCCGACGTGGCGCAGCCGCTTGCCGAAGGTCGTGAGCGAGCCGCCGTGGCTGAGGCGGTCGAACCGCAGGCTGCGCCGGCCGCACTCGCGGTTCACGCGGGCGAGGAACTTGTCCTTGATCAGCGTCTCGGTGCTCACGCGGTGGGCGTCGACGATCGCCTGGTTGAGCGAGACGCGGTCCCAGTAGCCGCTCAGCGCGGTCGCGTGACGGTCCTTGTCGACGATGACGATGGTCGGCGTCTGGTTGACGGCAAGCGCGCTGAGAAGGCCCTCGTAGCGTGCGAGCTTGCCCACCGGCGCGGTCTGGACCGCGACCTCGCCGTCGTAGCGGTTGACGTGCTTGAGGGCGTCGCGGACCTCGCGGTCGTCGTCGGCCATCGGCGCCCAGCTCTTGGCCTCGGTGTTGAGGACGCCGAGGACGAGGACCTTCTCCTGCTTGAGCGCGCGGCGGATCGGCACGGGAAGCTTCTCGAGCGCCTTGCCGGTGAGGGCGGGCGGCGCCGGGGCCTGGGCGGTGGTGGTCGTGCCGGCCGTCACGGCGGACTGGGCGGCCGTGGCCCCCGCGGACGGGGCGGTCGCGGCGGCGCCGTTGTCCTCGAGCGTCGCGTTGGCGGCGCCGGCGGCGTCCTTCTCGGCGGTGGCCGCGCCGGCCTTCGCCTTGGCGGCGAACTCGCCGGGCTTCGAGCTGACCGAGCCGGGAGCGGAGGGCGCCGGCGCCGGGACGGTCGTGTCCCCGGTACCCGGCCGCAGGACCGTGAACCAGGCGGCCATGAAGACGATGGCGCCGACGAGGACGATGCGGATGGGCATGGAGATCTGGCTCACGCCCTCCAAGATCGGCAGCGCGGCCGAAAGCTGTAGGACCGCGGAACTACAGGTTCCGGACGAAGAGCTGCGTGAGCTGCTGCGCGTCGACGGGCGCGGGCGCGCCCGTGAGCGGGTCGGACCCGCTGGCGGTCTTCGGGAAGGCGATCACGTCGCGGATCGAGTCGCGCTCGGCGAGGATCGCGACGATGCGGTCGATGCCCAACGCCAGGCCGCCGTGGGGCGGCGCGCCGTAGCGCAGCGCGTCGAGCAGGAAGCCGAAGCGCGCCTCGGCCTCCTCGGCCGTGATCCCGAGGACGTCGAACACCCGCTGCTGGACCTCGGGGGTGTTGATGCGGATCGAGCCGCCGCCGATCTCGACGCCGTCGAGCACGAGGTCGTAGCCGCGCGAGCTCATCGCGCCCGGGTCGGCGAAGTCGCCGGTCGGCGCCGTGAACGGGTGGTGCAGCGCGGTCCAGCCGCGGTCGGCCGGCTCGAACATCGGCGGGTCGACGATCCAGAGGATCTCGTGGCGCCCGTCCTGGACGAGCCCGAAGCGCCGCGACAGCTCCAGGCGCACCTCGCCGAGCGAGGTCGCCGCCACGCTCTCGGACGGGTCGGCGACGATCAGCAGCAGGTCCCCGGGCGAGGCGTCCAGGCGATGAACGACGCCCGCGCGCTCCTCGTCGGAGAGAAACTTGGCGATCGGCGAGCGCCACGCCCCGTCGTCCTGGACGAACGCCCACACCAGGCCGCCCGCGCCGAAGCGCTTGGCGACCTCGGTGAGCTCGTCGAGCTCGCGGCGCGGCACCTCGCGCGCCCCCGCGTTGAGGCCGCGGATCACGCCGCCGCCGCCCAGCGCGCCCTTGAAGACGCCGAACTCCGTGGCGCCGAAGACGTCGCCGAGGTCGGCCATCTCCAGCCCGAACCGGAGGTCCGGCTTGTCGGAGCCGTAGCGCAGCATCGCCTCGGCGAAGCGCATCCGCGGGTACGGCGGCGCCTGCACGGCGAAGCCGGCGGCCTCGAAGACCCGCGCCATCATCCCCTCGATGACCTCGATGACGTCCTCCTCCTCCACGAAGGCCATCTCGAGGTCGAGCTGGGTGAACTCCGGCTGGCGGAAGCCGCGCAGATCCTCGTCGCGGAAGCAGCGGGCGATCTGGTAGTAGCGCTCGTAGCCGGCCATCATCAGCATCTGCTTGAAGAGCTGGGGCGACTGCGGCAGCGCGTACCAGGCGCCGGGCGACAGCCGTGAGGGGACGAGGAAGTCGCGCGCGCCCTCGGGGGTCGAGCGGGTGAGGATCGGCGTCTCGATGTCCAGGAAGTCGCGGCTGTTGAGGTAGTCGCGCATCGCCCGGGTGATCGTGTGGCGCAGCTCCATCGTGCGCAGCATCCCCTCGCGGCGCAGGTCGATGACGCGGTGCTGCAGGCGCAGGAGCTCGTCGACCGGCGTCTCCTCGTCGACCGGGAACGGCGGCGTCTCCGACGTCGCGAGCACCTCGACGGAGTCGACCGACAGCTCGATCTCGCCGGTGGCCAGCTTCGGGTTGACGTTGCCGGCCTCGCGGCGCACGACCGTCCCGCGCGCGCTGACGACGTGCTCGGAGCGCAGCGCCTGCGCCGTGGCGTGGGCCTCGGCCGCCGTCTCGGGGTGGAAGACCAGCTGCACGACTCCGGACCGGTCGCGCAGGTCGATGAAGATCAGCCCGCCGTGGTCACGGCGACGGTGGACCCAGCCCGCGACGCGGACCTCCTCGTCGACGCGCGAGGCGTCGAGCTCGCCGCACCAGGCGTCGCGGTAGGGGTTGGCGCGAGGCGGCCTCACAGCCCGAACCCATGCCGTATGTGATGCGCCACCGTGTCGGGCTCCACCGTCCGCTGCTCCCCGGTCTCCATGTCCTTGATCCCCACGCCCTCGTCGCCGAGGATGGCAACGTACCGGGCGCCGGACCGATCGGCCTGCTTGAGCTGTCCCTTCAGCGAGCGGCCCGCGAGTTCGAGTCTCGCCGACAGGCCGGCCCGGCGCGCGTCGGCGGCCAGCTTGAACGCGGGCTCGCGGTAGGGCTCGCCGGCGAACGCGACGTAGAGATCGACCGGCGGCGGCGCCACCGGGGGCGGGTTGGCGGCCAGCAGCATCCGCTCGACGCCCGCCGCCCAGCCCATCCCGGGCGTGTGCGGGCCGCCGATCTGCTCGATCAGGCCGTCGTAGCGCCCGCCGCCGCCGACGCCGGACTGCGCGCCGAGCGCGTCGGACGTGAACTCGAAGACGGTGCGGGTGTAGTAGTCGAGGCCGCGGACGAGCGTCGGGTCGATCTCGTAGGCGACGTCGGCGGCGTCGAGCAGCCGCCGCACCGTGTCGAAGTGGTCGCGGTCCTCGGGCGAGAGGCGGTCGAGCAGCCGCGGTGCTTGCGCCATGACGGCCTTCGTGCCCGGGTGGTCGGCGTCGAAGGCCCGCAGCGGGTTGAGGTCGATCCGCGCGCGGACCTCGTCGGAGAGCTGGTCCGCGTGGGCGCGCAGGTGGGCCTGGAGCTCGTCGCGGTAGGCGGCGCGGGTCTCCGGGGTCCCGAGCGAGCCGAGCCGCAGCCGGGCGCCCGCCACCCCCAGCTGGGCGAGCAGGTCGTGCAGGACGAGAATCGACTCGGCGTCCACGGCCGGGTCGTCGGAGCCGATCGCCTCGGCGCCGACCTGCCAGAACTGCCGGTAGCGGCCGGCCTGCGGGCGCTCGCGGCGGAAGAAGCTCGACAGGTACCAGAGCTTCACCGGCTGCGGGAGCTTGTGCATCCCGTGCTCCAGGTAGGCGCGGCAGACGGGCGCGGTGCCTTCCGGGCGCAGCGTGAGCGAGCCCTCGGCGCCCTCGTCCAGCGTGTACATCTCCTTCTGGACGACGTCGGTGGACTCCCCCACCCCGCGCGCGAACAGCTCGGTGGCCTCGAAGGTCGGCGTCTCGATCCGCGCGTAGCCGGCCGCCTCGAGCACCCGCTGCGCGACGCGCTCGAGCTCGGCGCGCGCGAGCGCCGCGTCGCCCAGCACGTCGAACGTGCCGCGCGGAGCCTGGAGCTTGGCCATCAGCCCCGCGCCGCGAGCTCGCGCAGGAACGGGTTGGTCCGCCGCTCGCGGCCGAGCGTCGTCGTGCCCATGTGGCCGGGATGCACGACGGTGTCGTCGGGCAGCAGACCCAGCAGCGTCGAGATCGACGCCATCAGCGTGTCGTGGTCGGCGCCCGGGAGGTCGGTCCGCCCGATCGAGCCCTGGAACAGCACGTCGCCCGAGAAGACTGCGCCCTCGTCGGCCAGCACGTAGGTCACGTGGTCGGGGGAGTGGCCCGGGGTCGAGACGACGTCGATCGCGAAGCCGGCGAGCTCGAGCCGGTCGCCGCCGGAGACGAGCACCTCGGCGTCGTAGGACTCGAACGGCCCGATGCCCGGGAACGGCTGGAAGCGGTTGATGTCGGCGAGGATGAACGCCTCGCCCTTCGGGCAGTGCACCGGCGCGCCGGTCTGGCGGGCCATCGCCGCGACCGCGCCGACGTGGTCGAAGTGCGTGTGGGTGAGCAGGATCGCGTCGACGGTGACGCCCAGGCTCGCGAGCTCCCGCGCGATGCGCTCGGGCTCGTCCCCCGGATCGATCAGGATCGCCCGGTCGCCCCCGTCGCGCCGGGCGATGAAGGTGTTCTCGGCGACCATGCCGACGGTGAGCATCCGGACGTCCACTCAGCGGCCCTTCGCCTGCGTCTTGGCCTTGCTCTTCTGGCGGCGGCGGTAGACGAAGACGTCCGTCGCGTAGCCGAGCGGGATGTAGATGACCATCGCGAAGACGCAGAGCGCGGCGGCGGTCGAGGTGGAGAGCTTCGGGCCGAGCCCCACCTGGGTGAAGCCGAACAGCAGGACGGAGGCCAGGACCGCGCGCATGGCGGCGCTCTTCCAGGTCGGCGGCTTGTTCATCCGCGCGTCCCGGCGCGCCTGGGCGTCCTCGCGGACGGAGGTGCGCTCCGACTCGGTGAGGCGGCGGCCGGTGCGCCCGCGCGCCTCGATCGTTCCCGCGGCGGTCCCGCGGTGCTTGGAGCGGCGCTTCTTGCGCGTCTGGGCCATGGAGATCAGCAGTGTATGTGGCCGAGCGCCGCCTCGATGGTGCGCAGCCCCGGCCGCAGCGGGATGTCCGGCGGGAAGCCCGCGAAGGCGGCGGCCGGGGCGAGCGCGACCAGCTCGGCCCCGCTGATGGGCGCGCGGGCCTGGACGGCGGCGACGACCTGCGCCGGCGTCGTCCGCGTGTGGTCCTCGATGTTGGTCGAGACCTGGACGACGTCCTGGCGCGCCAGCCGCAGGCCGATCGCCCGCACCGACGGAAGGCCGTGCGCGCCGCCATCGCGGATCTCGGCCGCGATGGCGCGGGCCTGCGCGAGCGTGGCGGGGGCCGCGAGCTCGACGTTGAAGGCCACCAGCGGCGGGCGGGCGGCGACGAGCACCGCCCCGGCGGTCGGGTGGCGCGCGCGCGGGCCGGCGTCGGGGGGCGTGGTGTCGAGGAGCGCGCCGCCGTCGGCG
>DASVQH010000234.1:0-2617 GCA_036389195.1 Solirubrobacteraceae bacterium | reverse complement strand
CCACGCGCGCGACCGCGCGCGGCGCCGGAGCGCCTCGAGCACCGTGGCCGTCGGCTCGCCGTGGCGCAGCGCTCCGGCGGCGCGGCGCAGCTCGTGGCCGGCGGGGCCGTCGAGGTCGGGCGCCGCGGCGGCGATCGCGCCGCGTACGGAGTGCCCGCCGGCGAGGGCGTCGGCGAGCGCGCGGGCCGCCGTCGGCGCGTCGTGCGCGAGGGCCGCGGCGTAGCGCCGGCGCCTGGACCGGACGACCGCGAGCGCCACGGACGGCCCGGCGAGCGCCGCCACCGCGCCGACCAGGACCCCGCCCAGCAGCCAGCCCCCCACCAGCAGGCAGGCGGCGGCCACCATCCCGAGGCGCCGCCGCTCGCCCGCCGACGGCGAACGGCCCTCGACCCGTGCGCGCACGAGCGGCGCGAGCAGCCGGTCCGCGCCGCCTCCGCGCCAGGCCCCCTCGGCGACGGCGAGCAGCTCCCACGCGGCCAGGACGCCCGCGGCGCCCGCGCCGAACGCGAACACCGCGCCGGTCATCCCGCGGCGAGGCGGGCGGCGATCGAGTCTCCCGCGGGCGGTCGCCAGCACGGCCGGCCGTCGCGCAGCGTGTAGAGGTCGCGGACGCCCGGCCCGCCGGCCACCCGCACGACCTCGGCGATCCCGACCACGCGGCGCGCGCCGTCGGGCATCCGCGCCTGGCAGACGACGAGGTCGATGGCGTCCGCGACCTGCTCGCGGATCGCGGCGTGCGGCAGGCCGAGCTCCGCCATCAGCGCCAGCGTCTCCAGCCGGCGGATGGCCTCGGCCGCCGAGCCGGCGTGGACGGTCGACAGCGAGCCGTCGTGGCCGGTCGAGAGCGCGGTGAGCATGTCGAGCGCCTCGGGCCCCCGGACCTCTCCGACGACGATCCGGTCCGGGCGCATGCGCAGCGCGTTGCGCACGAGCTGGCGGATCGTCACCTCGCCGCGCCCCTCCAGGTTCGGCGGCCTGGCTTCGAGGCGGATCACGTGCGGCTGGCGCAGGCGGAGCTCGGCCGCGTCCTCGATCGTGACGATGCGCTCCCCGGCGCCGATGAAGTCCGACAGGGCGTTGAGCGTCGTGGTCTTGCCCGAGCCGGTCCCGCCGCAGACGAGCAGGTTGCAGCGAGCGGTGACCGCGCGGCCGAGGAAGTCGAGGACGGGCCCCGGGACCGTGCCGTGCGCGACCAGGTCACGCGCGGAGAACCCGCGGCGGCGGAAGCGCCGGATGGTCAGCGCCGGGCCGTCGAGGGCCAGCGGCGGCAGGACCACGTTGACCCGTGACCCGTCGGGCAGGCGGGCATCGGCCAGCGGCTGCGCCTCGTCGACCCGCCGGCCGAGCGGCGCGAGGATCCGCTCGATGGTGTGACGGAGCGCCGCCTCGGTCTCGAACGCGATCGGCGTCGCCTCGACGCGCCCGCCTCGCTCGACCCAGGCCGGCGCCGTCCCCGAGACCATGATCTCGTCGACGTCCGGGTCGGCGAGGAGCGCGTCGAGCGGCCCGAGGCCGAACGACCGCTCGGCGATCCGCCGGACGAGCGCCTCGCGCTGATCGGGATGCAGGACCGCGGCCTCGCGGTCCACGAGCGCGCGGATGGCGCCGTCGGCGTCGCCGGGGGCGGCGTCCGGCGACTCGGCGAGCAGGCGCTCGCGCAGCGCATCGGCGACGGCGTCGAGCGCGTCGGGGCCGGCGCTCACCGCAGCCCCTCCCCCACCTCGAGCGCCCCGCCATGGCCGCGATCCCCGGGCGCGCGCGGGAGCAGCCGCACCTCGCGCGCGAACGCCTGCGCGGCGGCGAGGAAGACCGCCTGGCGAAGGGTCACGCGCAGGCTCGCCCGCACGCGCGACTCCGCGGCGTCGCCCCCCGAGCCGGGCGGCGCGGGCTCGGCGGCCAGGACCTCGACGTCCTCGAGCGCCAGGCGCGTCGAGCCGTGGGCGCCCTCGCCGCCGCGCGTGACGAGCAGATCGACCCGCGCGCCCGCGCGCACGAGGTCCGCGGATCCCACCCCGACCACCTCGGCCGCGCGCTCGCCGCGCCGGACGGGGACGTCGCCCGGCGTGCCCTGCCCGTCGTCGAGCTGGCCCGCCGCCAGGTAGCCGCCGCGCGGCACCGCGACGGCGACGCGGCGGCCGACCAGCTCCTCCGGCTCGGCGGCGGCGCCCGCGGGCGCGAAGCGCAGCGGCATGCGCCGCACCGCGAGGTGCGACGCCGCCAGGCGCGTGCCGGCGGGGATGTCCGTCGCGGCGACGACGACGTTCCCGAGCGGCGCCAGCCGCGCCTCGACGGCGGCCTCACGGCGGGCGACGTCGGACGCCGCGAGCCCGCCGAGGAGGAGCGCGAGGCCGACCAGGAGGGCGGCGCGGCGGCGGCGAGCCGTCATCCCGCCCGACCCGCTGCGAGCCGGGCGCGCCCCGCCGGCCGGCCGGCGGCCGGCAGCTCGAGCGCCATGGTGTGGCCGCCCGGGCGGCGCTCGGAGCGCAGCCGCCCGCCGCCCTCGCGGGCGACGCGCGCCGCGACCGCCAGCCCGTGCCCGCGGTGGCGGGTGTGGCCGGCGGCGGGCGGGAGGGGACCGGGAAGGCCGCGCCCCGCGTCGCGGACCTCGAGGCGCACG
>DASVQH010000233.1:0-1718 GCA_036389195.1 Solirubrobacteraceae bacterium | reverse complement strand
ACCTCTGGAGCTCCGTCCTGCAACGCCCCGCCATCGACCCCGACGAGAACTTCATCGACGCCGGCGGCAACTCGCTGTCCGGCGTGGCGCTCGTTGCTCGGGTTCGCGACAGCTTCGGCGTTCCCCTCAAGCTGAGCGATGTGTTCGCCGCACCGATCCTGGGCGAGCTCGCCCAGGTCATCGATCGACTTCCGGCGTCTCGCGAGGCGGGCACGACCGACGCGACACCGGCGCGACACGGATCAGGGCCGGCACCGCTCTCCTTCGCGCAGGAGCGGATGTGGTTCCTCGAACGCCTCCGTCCAGGAAGCCCCGCGTACCACGTGCCCGTCGCCATGCGCATCGTCGGACCGCTCGACGTCGCCGCTCTGCAGGTCGCGCTCGACGGCGTGGTCGCCCGGCACGACTCGCTGCGCACCACGGTCGCGCACGTTGACGGGCGCGCCGTCCAGGCGATCGCCCCGACCGGCGCCGTCCGCCTTCGTACGGTCGATGTCGACGACGAAGCCCTTCGAGGTCTGGCCGAGCGCGAGGCGCTCGCGCCGTTCGACCTCGAGCGAGGCCCACTCATCCGCTGCCTGTTGCTGCGATCGAGTGCTGAGGATCACACGCTCGTCATCGCGATACACCACTTCGCGGCGGACGACTGGTCGCTTGGCGTGCTGCTCGACGACCTGCAGGTCAACTACCGCGCCGCCCGCCGCGGTGGCGCACCGCTGCCGCGGCTCGCCTGGCAGCCGAGCGACTTCGCCGTCCAGCAGCGGGGGCGTTGCAACCCGCAGAGGCTCAAAGAGCTCACGTCGCGCGAACGCGATCGACTGTCCGGGGCTCCCACCATGATCGAGCTCCCCGGGGACCACCCGCGTCCGGCGATCGCCACGTCCCGAGGAGGCCGCGTGCATCTGCGGCGCAGCGCGGAGGATCGCGACCGCATGGCCGCCCTGGGGCGCGACGAGAGAGCATCGCTGTTCATGGTCTGGCTGGCCGGGCTCGCCGGCTTCGTCAGCCGGATCACCGGCCGCGACGATCTGCTCCTCGGCACGATCTCGTCCGGGAGGACAACTCTCGGCAGTGAGCCGCTCGTGGGGTTCTTCACCAACACGCTCGTCCTCCGCGTCAGGACGGTCGACGATCCCTCCTTCGCCGAGCTCGTTCGTCGCGCCAGGCGGACGCTGCTGGAAGCCGAGGACGGCCAAGAGCTCCCATTCGAACGACTGGTCGAGGCGCTGAGGCCGGACCGCGACCTGCGCCGTCACCCGCTCGTGCAGATGGTCCTCGCGCTCGACCTGCCGCTCGGCGAGCGAGAGCTGGACGACGGGACCGTCCTGCGGCCGCGTGAGATCGACACGCATACCGCACGCTTCGACCTGACGATCCGGCTGCGCGACGACGGCGCGGACGGACTGCTGCTCACCCTGCTCTACAACGCGGACGTCTTCGAACGGGCGACCGCCGAGCGCTGGGCGGTGCAGCTGGCTCGGATGGTCGACGAGGGCGTCGCGCGCCCGGGGACGCGGGTGTCGGAATTGCCGTTGATGGACGAGAGCGAGCGGCGCACCGCGTTGGAGCAGGCCCGCGGTGAGCGGCGGGCGGTGCCCGACGAACGGTTGCACGAGGTCGTCGAGGCGTGGGCGCAGCGCGAACCCACCGCGCCGGCGGTGATCGCCGGTGACCGCGTGATCGCTTACGCCGAGCTCAACCGACGCGCCAACGCGCTC
>DASVQH010000232.1:0-21586 GCA_036389195.1 Solirubrobacteraceae bacterium | reverse complement strand
GAGCGGAGGAACTTGCCGGGCGTCGAGACCTCGGCCGCGAAGCCGAGCGAACGTCGGTGGGTCGCCCCGTCACCCGCCACCGCGAGGACCTCCGAGACGGCCGCGTCGAGCGCGGCGAGCCTCCGCCTGCTCAGCTCGCGTTGTCGGTCCCGCTCTCGGGCTCTGGCTTCGTTGGCTGCGGCCTGGCTCGCCTCTCGCTCAGCTCGCGCGGTCAGTTCGTCGCGCAGCTCCTCGGCGGACCGACGGATGTCAACGAGCCGAGCCGACAGCGCGGCGAACGACTCCGGCTCGAACGCCTCTAGGTTGGCCAGATCTTCCTCGAGATCGTGCAAGCGGGCCGCCGCAGGATCGCTGTCGCCACGCACGAGGGCGACGATCTGCCTCACCGCCGTCTCGGCGTCCGCTCGATGCGACCGCAGCTGCCCGAGCGCATCGCCGACAAACGCGCGGGCGTCGTGAAGGACCTCTTCGTGCTTCTGGAAGATCCGATCACCCAGCGCGAGGAAAGCGAACCGCAGGTCGCCGTCGAACGCGCGCCGCAACGTCAACCGCGCCTCGGCGATCGATCCTTGCTCGGCGAGGTACAAGGCTCGGTCGTAGTCCACGCCGCGTCTCGTGAGGTCACCGATGGAGTCGGGAACGGCGTCGAGCAGCCTCACAGCCCGAGCCGGGCTTTCCGTCAGATAGGCCAAGCGGGCCGCCTGGCGTAGTGCTTGCGCGCAGTCGTCGCCATCGGCCGCCGCCGCGCACTCGACGAAGTGCTCCTGCGCCTCGCGGGTACGTCCCAGGCCCAGCAGCGCCCATCCCGCTGCGCGAAAGCCGGCGGGATTGTTCGGGTCGTCGACAATCGCCTCCTCGGCGATCGTCAGAGCGCGCTCGTAACGCCCTCGGCGTAAGAGCTCAGCCGTATCCGCGATCCGTTCGGCCGCACGGGTCTTGGCGGGCGTGCGCAAGGTCGCGTCGATCGCCGCGAGTGCCGCCAGCTGTCGCTCCAGCACCTCGGTCTGTTGGTCGAGTCGGAAGCCCAGTGTGCCTTCCAGCCGCCACAGCGCGCCGTGGATCATCCGCAGCTCGACCGCCGACGCCATCGAGCCTTCGGCTGCTTGTTCCAGACGCCGGCTGTCGAGCCAGCTCAGCGCCGGTGCGCTGTCGATGGTCCCGACCAACCCGGCGCCGAAGAGCGAGCGATGCAGTTCGACATTCGCCATGCCGTGCCGATCCTAACCGCGCGCCTCGACTCCTATGACCGATCACCCGTGACCTCGGGCAGCGAGCGGTCAGAGACGCCGCTCCTCGTAGAGCGCGTCGAACAGCGCCCGCAGCGCCGCCCGCAGCAGCGCGCCGTCCCCGCGGTCGGGGACTCGCAGCGCGCGGGCGAGCGGGACGACGTCGGCGGGCAGCCGCGTCACCGTGCCGCGCCCCGTCACCGACTGCCAGACCAGCCAGTCGTTGCGGACGTCGCCCACGACATGGCCGTCGCGCAGGTCCTCGAGCGGCACGAGCGCCACGCGGACGCCGGCCCGCCGCCGGCCCATCACCCCCGAGCTGCGGACCGCGAACGCGACCGGCTGGCGACCGACGAGGCTGGGGACCAGGTCCGCCGGCGAGGCGGACCACTGGAGCTGAGGAGGCACGCCGTGCTTCGTGCCCCGGCGGAGCGTTGCTGGAACCGTCCGGCGCCGCAGTGCCCTCGATCCTCCTCCGGCAGGCACCAGAGCAACCAAAGGAGGGTTGAGGGCGCTATGACACCCCCAACCCTCCTCCGGCGCCCCGATCAGCAACCAAAGGAGCCTTGAGGGCGCGCAACAACCCAGCCCCGCCAGACCCTGTCACCTTCACCGGCCGCCGTAAAGCCAATCAGGCCCGAAGCGCGTGCCGGGGCACCGCCCCGAGACGAAAATCGGCTCAGCAGTGCCGCCGGCCCCAGTCGATGCAGTCGAGGACCACGTCGGAGGCCGAGCGCAGCGACACGACGTTGCCGCCGTCGGCCAGCACGTAGGCGCCGCGGTCGAGATGGCGCACGAGGCGGCCGTCGCCGCCGCGCGCGCCGTCCATCATCAACGTGAACTGCTCGCCCGGGCCGAGCTGGTCGTCGGCGTCGAACGCGTAGCCGAAGATGAACCGGTTGGCCTCACCGTTGAGGTGGAGCTTGACGAGGTAGCCGGCCAGGCCGACGGGGGCGTTGGAGACGTTGGTGACGGCGATCGACTCGGGCGTCGTGGGGCGGACGCTGAGCTGCAGGACGCCCTTGAGCGGGTCGTTGCAGGCGACGGTGCAGGGGTAGATCCCCGCGGCGCGCAGGTCGCCCTGCGGGTCGAACAGGTAGGCGCCGTCGCCGCTGTCGTCGCGCGGGTTGACGTTCTCGAACACCGTCGACGGCTGGCACCAGTAGAAGCGCGTGGGGCGTGCCTCGCCGCAGCCGACGTGGAGGCGGATCGCGCCGCCGGCCGGGACGACCGCGCCCGCCGGGAACTCGAAGCCGGGGACGCCGCGGGCGTTCTTGATCAGGTAGGAGTCGCGCACCCACCAGCCGCCGATCGGCACGGGCGCCGGGCCGAGGTTGCGCACGTCGACCCACTCGCCGTTGCGGTTGCGCTCGTCGTTGCCGTCGGCGTCCCAGTTGACCGACACCCGCAGCTGGGCCTCCGGGGACGGGCCCGCGCCGCAGAAGTCGGGGTCGTAGAGGTTGATCTGCCGCGCGGCGGCCTGCTCGGCCAGGGCGCGGTACTCGGCGTTGTGGGCCCACTCGTCCGGGTTGGACAGCCAGAGCGCGTGGCCCTGCTCGATCAGGATCCGCGCGAGGTCGACCCAGCGGCCGCCGGAGCGCACCCACACCGAGCGGCGCAGGCGCTTGCCGGTGCGGCTGGACGCATGCTGGGCGGCGAGCTTGACGCGCCAGTGCGAGCGCTTGACGTAGCGCTCGACCAGCGAGGTGGCTTCCAGGCCGTGGCAGGCGCCGCGCCGGTTGCGCGGGTTGGAGCTGTAGCGGCTCAGCTCCATGGTGTTGATGCCGGTGAAGCGGATGAGCTTGGGCCGCGACGTGCCGTCGCCCGCGATGTCGGCCTTGATCGTGTCGCCGTCGGCGATGAACGTCGCCTTGGCGTTCCAGAACGTGCACTTCGGCCCGCCGCTCGCGCCCAGGCGGCACGGCTTGCGCGAGGCGGCGGCCGCGACGGCGGGCACGGCGAGGACCGCGAGCAGCGCGGCCAGGATGGCGGTGGCGAGACGGGGCACGAGGATGAGCGTCGGCGGTTCGCGCGGGCGGCTTGAGGGCGCTGGTCAGGCCGCGGGCACGAGGTCGGTGGGCTGCGCCTCCTAGGGTAGGGCGACATGAAGATCCGGCTGCTGATGGAGAACGCCTTTGTCGGCGGGGGGACATCCCGGACCGTCTCGGTGACGGCCTCCGCGCTCGCCGAGCGGGGCCACGACGTCGAGCTCGTGAGCCTGTTCCGGCGGCGCAAGAACCCGATGTTCCCGCCCTACGACGAGCGGGTCCGCATCACCGTGCTCGTCGACGAGTACCGGATGAAGCACGGCAACTCGCTGTGGAAGGCGCGCGGCGAGGCCTACAAGCTCGCCTCCAGGCGCGGCACGACGATCGGCCACCGCTCCGACTACCGCTCGCTGAAGTGGAACAGCTGGTCGGACTACGCGCTCAAGCGCTGGCTGGCGCGCGTGAACGACGGGATCCTGGTCGGCACGCGCCCCAACATCAACCTGGTCATCGCGCGCTTCGCGCGGCCCGGGCCGGTGCTCGTGGCCCAGGACCACGTCAACTTCGAGACCTACCGGCCCGGCATCCAGAAGGCCATCCCGCGCTGGTACGGGCGCTTCGACGCGATCGTCACGCTGACCGAGCGCAACGCGCGCGACTACGAGCAGATCCTCGCCGCCAGCCCCTCCGAGGGCGCGGGCCCGCGGATCCTCTCGATCCCCAACGGCGTCCCCACCGAGGTCGGCGCGCACCGGGCGACGCTCGACGAGAAGGTCGTCGTCTCGCTCGGCCGGCTCGCCGAGCAGAAGGGCTACGACCGCCTGCTGCCGGTGTGGGCGAAGGTGGCCGAGCAGCGCCCCGACTGGAAGCTCGAGATCTACGGCGGCGGCGACTCGCGCGACGCGCTGCAGGGCCAGCTCGAGGCGCTCGGGCTCGCCGGCCGCGCCGAGCTCATGGGCCGCACCAAGGAGCCCTTCGCGCGCCTGGCCGAGGCGTCGCTGTTCGTGATGTCATCGCGGCGTGAGGGGATGCCGATGGTGCTGCTGGAGGCCATGGGCGTCGGCCTCCCCGTCGTCAGCTACGACTGCCCGACCGGCCCGCGCGAGCTGATCGAGGACGGCGTCGACGGCTACGTGGTCCCCGACGGCGACGAGGACGCGCTGGCCGCGCGGATGCTCGAGCTCATGGACGACCGCGCCAAGCGCGCGCAGTTCGCCGAGGCGGCGCGCCGCAAGGCCGCCGAGTACGACGTCCGGGCGCTCGCGGCGCGCTGGGAGCGGCTCTTTCAGGAGCTGGCCGCGGCCAAGGCCGACGGCTCGAGATAGCCCCAGGCCACGCAGAGCTCGCGCAGCGCCGGATCGATCTCCTCCAGCGCCGGCGGCGGCTCGGGCGGCTGGATCTGGCCCGTGCGGATCTTGCCCGCCCAGTCGCCCAGCCCGGCCTTGAAGCTGCCGTGGTCATGCTGGCCGTACTCGATCATCCCGGGCTCCCACGGCACGCCGAGGAACTCGCAGACGCGCCGCGTGTGGGTCTCGGGGTCGGCGGTCAGCTCCTCGTAGCGGACGGTCAGCCCGGAGTGCTCCTGGCGGGCCTTCTCCAGCGCGCGCCCGTACTTGAGGATCGTCTCCACCGAGTCGTCGAGCCCCGGCCGCAGGTTCTGGCGCGAGCGCACGATCGCCCCGGGGTGGCGGAGCAGGAAGATGAAGCGCGCGTCGGGCCAGCACTCGAGGATGCGGTCGACGATGAAGACGTCGTTGGGCGTCTTGTTGACGATCTGGCGCTTGCCGCTGCGGCCCAGCTCGCGGTCGAGCAGCCGGTCCCACAGCAGGTACTCCAGCCGCCGGTCGTCGAGCCCGATCTCCTTCATCGAGGCGGCCGCCCACTTGGTGCCGACGGTCACGTCGAGGTTGCGCAGGTGCAGCTCCACCGGCGAGTGCAGCTGCGAGTGGCTGTCGATGAGCACCCGCAGCAGCGTCGAGCCGGAGCGCAGCGTGGAGAGGATGAAGGCCGGCGCCTGGACGAGCCGCTCCTCCTTGGCGGGGCGGCGGCGCCGGGCGGCGGGCGCCGGGGCGGGGGCGGGGGCGGCCTGAGCGGGCGACGCGCGCTGGATCTGGTAGCCCGTCGCGCGGGTCAGCCTGTCGTTGAGCGTCTTCTTCCAGTTCACGCCGATCGAGGCTAGCGGCTCCGCGCCGGGCACTGGGGGCCGTCGAAGAAGTCGGGCACGCCCGGATGCGGCCTCTGACGCTGCGCTGGATCGCCACCCGAACCCTTGGGAATGCTGGCGCATGCCCGTCGGGTCCGTTCGGCGCCCAGCTTGGTCAGAGACCGCCCCGGACGCACCCGCCTGTTCTTCGACGACCCCCTAGACTCGCGCACCCGACGATGCCGCGCCGAAGCTACCGACGCCCGGGACGGAAGGGTCCCCGCCCGACGCGGCGCTACATCGGCCCGTCCCTGCGCACGCTGGCGCTGCGGCGCAACGGCCACCTGGTGCTGATCGGCGACCCGGGCGCGCGCGGGCGCGAGGGCGACGTCGCGCTGCTGTTCGCCCGCCGCGAGGACGAGGGGGCGACCGTCAAGCGGCTCCCGATCACCCGCCTGCCCGACGGCGCCTTCGAGGTCGACGTCGACCTCCCCGCCGAGCCTGACCTGGCCAGCTGGGCGGGGACCTGGGACGTCGACGTCGAGACCGCCGACGGCCACCGCGGGCGCCTGCGCGCCGACGAGGAGGTCGTGTGGCCGACGCCCAAGGTCGTCGAGGACGGTCACGGCACCGCGCTGCACCTGCGCCCGTACCGGACCAACCGCTCCAACACGAGCATCGCGATGACCGAGCTGACGGCGCGCGCGATGGTGCGCCGGATCGAGGTCGGCGAGGACGCCCTGCGCTTCGACGGGCTGATGCCCGGCGGCGGCCCGGCGCCCGAGGGGATCCGGCTGGTGGGCGTCAAGCGCGAGGCGGCGGAGGAGATCGAGGTCCCGGCCGCGCCGGCGCCCGACGGCTTCACCGCCGAGCTGGACCTGCGGCGGCTGGTGCGGGCGGCCGAGGGCAACGAGACCTGGGATCTGCACCTCGCGCTGCCGGGCGGCGAGCGGCTGCGCGTCGGCGCCGCCGTCGACCACCTGAGCTCCAAGCACGAGACGCTCGTCTACCCCGAGCGGACGCTGCGCGCCGGCGGGGTCGAGCGGCGGCTGATCCCGTACTACACGGTCGACGAGGCGGTCACGGTCCGCTCGCGCCCGCCGCGCGAGGACGCGCCGGCCGGCGTGCCCGCCAAGGGCCGCGCCGACGCCGCCGAAGCGGCCGAGCCCGAGCCCGAGCCCGGCTCGCGCTCCAAGCGCGCGCGGCGCTGGGCGCCGGTGGTCGGCGCGCTGCGGCGAGTCGTGCTCGCCGTCCTGCGCCGCACGCTGCACCGCGGGGCCGAGCCCGCGCCGATGGACGAGCGGCCCAAGGTCGTGATCCTGATGATGAACGCCTTCGGCATGGGCGGGACGATCCGCACCGTCCTCAACCTGGCCGGCCACCTCGCCGCCGAGTACGAGGTCGAGATCGTCTCCAACGTCCGCCGGCGCGACGTGCCGTTCATGCCGATCCCCGCCGGCGTCGCGATCAGCCCGCTCATCGACCACCGCCCCGGCACGAAGGCGAGCCTGCTCGACCGGGTGCTCGAGCGGATCCCCAGCCTGTTGATGCACGACGAGGACTACGGCTTCGCGACCTCGTCGCTGCGCACCGACCGCGAGCTGCTGCGCCGGCTGCGCGCCATGCGCAGCGGCGTGCTGATGGGGACGCGCCCGGCCTTCAACCTGATCGCCGCGGAGCTCGCCGGGCCTGGCGTCGTCACCCTCGCGCAGGAGCACATGAACTACGCCGCCCACCGCCCGCGGCTGCGCAAGGAGATCCGGCGCGTCTACCCGCGGCTCGACGCGCTGCAGGTGCTCACCGAGGAGGACCAGCACGACTACGCCGCGATGCTCGGCGAGGCCGGCGCGCGCACGCGCGTGGTGCGGATCCCCAACGCGCTGCCCGAGTTGCCGGGGGAGCGCTCGCAGCTCGACCGCCCGATCGTCATGGCCGCCGGGCGCTTCACCCACCAGAAGGGCTTCGACCTGCTCATCGAGGCGTGGGCGCACGTCGTGCGCGAGCGCCGCGACTGGCAGCTGCGCATCTACGGCTCGGGCAAGCGCTACCGGACGCTGCGCCGCGTCACGCTCGAGCACGAGCTCTACAACGACGTCTTCATCATGGGCCGCACGCAGCACCTCGGCGAGGAGCTGGCCAAGGCGTCGATCTTCGCGCTGAGCTCGCGCTGGGAGGGCTTCGGCATGGTGCTGATCGAGGCGATGAGCAAGGGCGTCCCGGTCGTCTCCTTCGACTGCCCGCGCGGGCCGAGCGAGATCGTCGAGCACGGCGTCAACGGCCTGCTCGTCCCGCCCGAGGACGTCGAGGGGATGGCGCGCGCGCTGCTGGAGCTGATGGCCGACGAGGACCGCCGCCGGGCGATGGGCGAGGCGGCGATCCAGAGCGTGCACCGCTTCGAGATGGCGGCGGTCGGCGCGCGCTGGTCGGCGGTGCTGGCGGACCTGACCGGCCGCCCGGCGCCCGCGGAGCCCGTGGGGGCGGCGGCTACGGTAGGACGCGTGAACGCCGAGGCGACAGCGGACGGTTCCGCGTGAGACCCCTCGCGTGAGCGCCTCCGCGCACCCGCGCCCCGTGCGCGCGCGCCGGCGCTCGCTCGGCATCGCCGCCGAGGGCACCGCCGCGGTCCTCTTCGCGACGGCGGCCGGCGACACGGGCGGCCCGGCCGCCACGCTGCCGCTCGGCGACACGACGATCCTCGGGCGCCTGATCGAGCAGCTCGCGACGCTCGACGTCGCGCGCGCGTGGGTGATCACGCGGCCCCAGTGGGCCGACGCGGTCGAGGCGGCCGCCGCCGGCGCGGACGTCGAGGTCGCCGTGGTGGCCTCGCCCGACGTCGCCGACGACCTGCGCGCGGCCGTCGACGCCACCGCCGACGTCTCCGGGCCGCTGCTCCTCGCGCGCGGCGACGCCGTCACGCAGCGCGAGGCCCTGGCCGGCCTGATGGCCGACCCGCGGATCGTCTCCGGGATCCTCGTGTCGAGCTCCTCGGCGCGCGGCGCCTGGTCGTTCCCGACGCGCTCGGCGCGCGGCCGCGTCGTCAGCGCCGCCTCCGGCTACCACATGGTCCGCAAACCGGGCCCGTTCTTCCTCGGCCTGCTGAAGGTCGACCCGCGCGACCGCGCCGCGCTCGCCGACGCGGCCGGCCGGCTCGCCGACCTGCTCGACGACCCGCCGGAGCGCTGGCGCAACGAGCTCGCCCGCAAGGCGACCGCCTGGCGCGCCGGGCAGTGGCTCACCGAGCGCAAGGGGCAGGGCGCCGAGCGCCCGGAGCCGGCGCAGTGGGGGACGCTCGAGCTGCAGCCGCAGTCCGAGGCGACGCTCGACCTGCGCGTGCGCACCGCGCGCGACGACGCCGTCTCGCTGCTGCTGGTCGGGCTCGTGCGGTCCGAGGTCGCGCTGGCCAACCGCCACCTGCGCGGCTTCTTCTACGGCCGCCCCCGCAACGCGGAGACCGCCGCCGAGGCGTGGGACCGCCTGCAGTCGGTCGACGAGGACCGCATCGCGCTCGACGCCGCGGTCAAGGGCTCCGACGGCTTCTTCACGACGTTCTTCGTCAGCCCCTACTCGCGCTACATCGCGCGCTTCGCGGCGCGCCGCGGCTGGACGCCCAACGCGGTGACGATCCTCTCGATGGTCATCGGCGCCGTGGCCGCCGCCGCGTTCGCCACCGGGTCGCGGGCCGGGCTGATCGCGGGCGCGGTGCTGCTGCAGGCGGCCTTCACGTTCGACTGCGTCGACGGCCAGCTCGCCCGCTACTCGCGCCAGTTCTCCAAGCTCGGCGCGTGGCTGGACTCGGTCTTCGACCGCGGCAAGGAGTACCTCGTCTACGCCGGGCTGGCGATCGGCGCCACGCAGGGCTTCGGCGACGACGTGTGGACGCTGGCCGCGGCGGCCATGACCATGCAGACCGCGCGCCACGCGCTCGACTTCTCCTACGGCGCCGGCCAGCGCCAGGTCATCGCCACCATGCTGCAGCTGCCGCTCGAGCATCCGGAGGACACGGCGGGCGCGCGCTCGGCGGTCGACGCCGACGTGGCCGACGCCTCCGTCGACGACGACACCGAGGACCCGCTCGCCGCGGCCGAGCGCGAGCGCGAGGGCGACCCCGAGGCCGACGGACCCGAGGAGGAGGCGGCCGCCCCGGGCGAAGGCGAAGGCGAGGGCGAGGCCGCGCGCCCGCGCAAGCCGCCGCCGCCGCTGTTCAGCCGCCGCTGGTTCGCCCGCAAGGGCCGCCGCGCGATCCGCCGGTTCCGCCGCCTGGACCGCTTCCCGGCGCTGCGCTGGGGCAAGCGCATCTTCGTGCTGCCGATCGGCGAGCGCTTCGCGCTGGTCTCGATCACCGCGGCGCTGTTCAGCCCCAAGGTCACCTTCATCGCCCTGCTGGTGTGGGGCGGGCTCGCGTTCCTCTACGCCTTCATGGGCCGCGCGCTGAGGTCGCTGTCGCGATGACGCCGGGCCCGCTGCAGATCTACCGCGACGACGGCCCGCTGGCGCGGGCGATCGGGCGCCTCGTCGCGGCGCCCGAGGCGATCGTCGCGGTGCTCGGCGCCGCGGTCCTCGGCGTCGTGCTCGGGCTGTCGGACGACGCGACGCCCGCCGGGCTGCTGATCGGCGGCGTCGCGCTCGCCGTGGTCATCGTCGCGACGGGAGCGGGGCGGCCGCACGACGGCGCCTTCTCGTGGCTCGTGCCGCCGGTCCTGCGCGCGCTGGAGTACGCGGGGCTGATCCGCCTGACGTCGCTGGCCGATCCCGACGCGATGCCGATCTGCTTCGCGCTGCTGGCCGTCCTCGCCTTCCACCACTACGACATCGTCTACCGGCTGCGCCAGCAGGGCGCCGCGCCGCCCGCCTGGACGCGCACGGTCGGCGGCGGCTGGGAGGGCCGGCTGCTGGTGGCCGCGGTCCTCGCCGCGTTCGACGTGCTCGGGACCGGGATGCTCGTGGCGGCGATCGCGCTGACCTGCGTGTGGGTGGGGGAGAGCGTCGCCAGCTGGACCAGCTACGCCCGCGCGCTGCGCCCCGCGGTGATCGACGACGAGGAAGCCGAGGACGAGTAGATGCCGCTGCTCGCGCGCATGGTCGCCTTCCCGCTGAGCATCGACGTCCACGCCGGCGCGGTCAGCGGGCTGGCCGACCTGCTGGCCGACCGCCGGATCTCCGCCTACGGGCACGTCGCGGTCGCCGTCGGCCAGGGCCAGGGCGAGCAGATCGCCGGCGTCCTGCAGGAGCGCCTGCCCGAGTCCGAGGTCTTCGGCGTCAGCGGCGGCACGGTCGACGCGGCCCGCGGCCTGGCCGAGTCGCTGCGGCGCGGCGACTACGACGCGGTGGTCGGCATCGGCGGCGGGCGGACCCTCGACGTCACCAAGTACGCCGCCAGCCTCACCGGCCTGCCGCTGGTCACGGTGGCGACGAGCCTCGCGCACGACGGGCTCGCGTCGCCGGTCGCGTCGCTGGAGCACGAGGACCACAAGGGCTCCTTCGGCGTGCAGATCCCGCTGGCCGTGGTGGTCGACCTCGACTACGTCCGCCGCTCGCCGCGCGAGCAGCTGCTGGGCGGCATCGGCGACGCCCTGTCAAATCTCTCTGCGCTGGCCGACTGGGAGCTCGCGCACGCCGAGCGCGGGGATCGCGACCCGTTCGACGGGCTGGCCGCCGCGCTGGCGCGCTCCGCTTCGGAGTCCCTGCTGCACCAGTCCGCGCCGCTCGAAGACGACGGCTTCCTCACCACGCTCGCGCACGCGCTGATCCAGGGCGGGCTGTCGATGGCGGTCGCCGGCTCGAGCCGCCCGTGCAGCGGCGCCTGCCACGAGATCGCCCACGCGATCGACGCCATGCACCCCGGCCTCGCCGGCCACGGCGCGCAGGTCGCCGTGGGGATGCTCTTCGCCTCCTACCTGCGCGAGGACCCGCGGCTGCCCGAGATGGACGCCTGCCTGCGCCGCTACGGGGTCCCGCGGCTGCCCGCCGACCTCGGGCTCGACCAGGAGCAGTTCGTCGCCGCGGTGCTGCGCGCGCCCTCCACGCGCCCGGATCGCTACACCATCCTCGAGCACCTCGGGATGGACGAGGAGGAGACGCGCGCCCGCGTGGCGGCGTTCGTGGCGGAGTTCGGCGGTGCGCCGGCCGCGCCCGATCCGGTGGCCGCTCCGGCCGACGGAATACCCTCCTCCTGATGAGCACGGTCGCGGCACCACGCCCGATCCCGAGCGGCGAGCGCGACGACGAGTACGCCCCGCGGCACGTCTACCGGCCGCACCGGACCGGCCTGCCGCCCATGCGCAGCTACCTGCAGCAGCTGTGGCGGCGGCGGGAGTTCGCCGTCGAGATGGTGCGGACGAACCTCCGCACCCAGCACTTCCAGTCGGTCCTCGGGCTCGCGTGGCTGGTCCTCAACCCGGTCATGCAGGCCCTCATCTACTTCGTGCTCGTCAACATCCTGCGCGACGGGACCCGCGGCTCGGTGTTCTTCGCCCACCTCGTCGCCGGGATCTTCGCGTTCCACTTCGTCAGCCAGTCGGTGTCGCGCGGCGCCAAGTCGGTGGTCGGCGGCGGCCGGCTGATCCTCAACACCGCCTTCCCGCGCACCCTGCTGCCGATCTCGTCGGTGATGACGTCGTTCGTGCGGTTCCTGCCGACGCTGGCGGTCTACGCGGTCGTGCACGTGGCCGCCGGTCTGCCGATCGGCCTGCACCTGCTCTGGATCCTGCCGCTGATGCTGATCCTCGTCCTCTTCGCGACCGGGGTCGCGATGCTCGTCGCGGCGGCGCAGGTCTACTTCCGCGACATCAAGGACTTCCTGCCGCACCTCATGCGGCTGTGGCTCTACGCCTCGCCGGTCCTCTACTACCTCGACGAGGTCCCCGACGGGTTCCGGCCGTTCATCGACGCCAACCCGCTGACCCCGATGCTGAGCGCGTGGAGCGACGTGCTCAACGCGGGCGACGCGCCCAGCCTCGGCATCCTCGCCTGGAGCGCCGGGTGGGCGATCCTGGCGCTGGTCGGCGGCGGCCTGTTCTTCATCTCCCGGGAGCGCGAGTTTGCCGTCCGCCTCTGAGGACTCCTCCGCGACGCAGGGCGGCGTCCTGCTCGACGGCGAGACCGGGCGCCCGGAGCCGCGCGCGCGCTCGGTCGCCGCGCCGCTGCAGCCCGGCGCGAAGTGGGCGGTGCGGGTCGCCAACGTCTCCGTGACCTACCGGACGACGGTCGAGAGCCGCCCGACGCTGCGCAAGTCGATCACGCGGCTGGGCCGGCGCGAGCGCGCGGTGCGCGAGGTCCAGGCCGTGCGCGACGTCTCCTTCCGCGTCCCCCGGGGGAAGGTGCTCGGGGTCATCGGCGTCAACGGCGCCGGCAAGTCGACGCTCATGCGCGCGATCGCCGGCATCCTGCCGCCGACCCGCGGCAAGGTCGTGGTCAACGGGCAGGTGAGCACGCTGCTGGCGCTCGGCGTCGGCTTCAACCGCAACCTGACGGGGCGCGAGAACGTCGTCCTCGGCGGCCTGGCGGCGGGCCTGTCGCGCGAGCAGCTGCGCGAGAAGTACGACGAGATCGTCGAGTTCGCCGAGCTCGGGAACTTCATGGACATGCCCATGCGGACCTACTCGTCCGGCATGTACGGCCGCCTGGCCTTCTCCGTGGCCGTGAACATGGAGCCCGACATCCTCATCATCGACGAGGCCCTGTCGGTGGGCGACGCGCGCTTCAAGCGCAAGTCGTTCGACCGCATGCGCGAGCTGTGCGCCGAGGACCGCACGATCCTGCTGGTCTCCCACGCGCTGCGCTCGATCCGCGAGCTGTGCGACTGGGTCGTGTGGCTGCACGACGGCGAGCTGAAGATGAAGGGGCGGCCCAAGAAGGTGATCCCCGCCTACACGCAGTTCCTCGAGGTCGAGGAGGACGAGGTGTCCGAGGAGGACGTCTAGGTCTTAAGACCAAGGTCCTCTGCCCGCCGGCGCGCGGGCGGCCTACGTTCTCGACGAAGCACCCACTGTCGAGGACGGGAGATCCAAGATGAGCAGACTGTCCCGCCGGCTGGTGGCCGGCACGGTCATCGCGGCCGGCGCCCTGGCGCCCGCGGCCGCGGACGCCAGCTCGCCGAAGGTCGAGCCGATGCGGCTCGTCGACGCCTGCGACAAGGCGTCCTTCGACGCGACCTTCGGCCCGGGCATCTGCCAGCGCGACGCGGGCAGCGTGAGCGCCAACGAGCTCCTGGCCAAGCTCAACACGAAGGACTTCGGCCACGGCGCGTGGTGGATCAACGCCTCCGGCGGGCGCGTCGGCACCACGACGATCACCTGGGGCGACTCGCTGAAGGCGATCAACGAGGGCGGGGAGGCCCATACCTTCACCGAGGTCGAGAAGTACACGACCCTGAGGTCCTTCACGGGCGGCTGCATCGCCGGGCTCAGCGATCGCCTCGGCCTGACGAAGTTCCCCGGCGACTGCGGGAAGGCGATCGGCGAGACCATCGTCCAGCCGGGCGGGACGTCGCTGCGCACGAACCTCTCGGTCGGCACCCACCACTTCGAGTGCATCCTGCACCCCTGGATGCGCCAGACGGTGTCGGTGCGGCGGCGCTAGGTCCCCCGCGGCCGCGTGCGCGCGGGTACGGTTCGCCGATGTCCTACTCCAAGGTGAACATCGACGAGCTCGACGACCAGGCGGCGGGCTACGGCCTGCAGAGCGGGGAGGCGCGCTTCCCGCGCCAGGCGCTGGGGGCCGAGCGCATCGGCCTGGCCCACTACCAGGTCAAGCCGGACCAGCGCCTGGAGTTCGGACACCGCCACCGGTCGATGGAGGAGGCCTACGTGGTCCTGGCGGGCAGCGGCACCTTCCGCGTCGACGACGAGACCTTCGAGGTCAAGGCGCGCGACGTCGTCCGCGTCGAGCCGACGTCGTGGCGCGGCTGGGAGGCCGGCCCGGACGGGATGGAGATGCTCGCGCTCGGCGAGCACAAGGAGGGCGACGGCGAGAGCGAGATGGACATGGAGTGGTGGCCGAAGGGCTGACCGCTCACGCGCAGCCGGGCGCGGCCCACAGCCGCCAGGACCGGTTCTCGTAGACCTGGCGGTAGTCCGCGGGGGGCCTGACGTCGCGCGGGAAGTTCGCCTTGTAGAGGCCCTTGGCGAGCCGGGTCGCGCGCGGGACGAGCAGGAGGCGGCCGAGCGGGCTGGCGTCGGCGCGCACCGTCCCCACCGATCCGGGCGCGCCGTCGAGCCAGTAGCGCAGGTGCGGGATCGGGCGGTGGTCGGCGCTCGAGAGCGGCGCGCAGCGGGCGAAGGCCGCGCGGACGGCCGGCGCCTCGGCGACGGCGTGCAGGTCCGCGTAGACCTTGCCGTCGCGGGAAAGGCGGGCGTGGAGGTTCTGCAGCATGTCGATCTGCTTCGGGATGAAGGCCACGGAGAGCGCGGCGGCCAGCACGCCCGCGGCCAGCCAGCGGCGCCGCGGCTTGCCGGGCGGCAGGAGCGCCCACCCGCACACCGCCAGCCCGTAGAACAGCGCCAGCAGCATCGCCGGCGTGCGCAGGTAGCGGCCGATCAGCGGCAGGCCGAAGATCGGCCCGATCGCGAAGACGGCGGTCATGGCCAGCGCCACCGCGAGCGGCAGGATCGCGCGGCGGCGCGCGTGGTGGTAGGCGAACAGGAGGCCGATCGGCACGCCCAGGACGAGCGGCTCGCGCAGGACGTTGCCGAAGTACTGCGCGGTCCAGTAGGGGACCTGGTCGAGCCTGCGCCGACGGTCGGCGGCCTCGGCCAGCTCCGCCGTGCCGTGCAGCGAGTGCAGCGCGTCGCCGGTGACCAGCCAGTCGCTCAGCGCCCACAGCAGCGGCGCCACGGCGACGATCGCCGCCAGCGCGGCGCGCCGGCGGTGCGTGCCGGCGGCAGGCCACAGGGAGAGCCAGTAGAGTCCGGAGAGGACCCAGGCCTCGGGCCGGAGCAGCCCGGCGACCGCGAGGACCCCGAGGACGGGCGCGCCGCGCCGCGGGCGGCGGGCCTCGAGCAGGACCGCGCCGAGGATGAGCGCCGCGAAGGCCACGTCCTGGTAGGCCAGCAGCGCGTCGCGCTCCAGCACCGGTCGTGTGAGCGCGACCAGCGCGGCGACGACGCCGGCGGCCGGCGAGAACAGCTCGGCGCCGAGCCGGTGGACGAGGTAGACGACCGCGCCGAAGAACAGCAGCGCGGCCCAGGTGATGGCCCGGTCGGCGTGGTCGCCGAGCGGCAGCGCGAGCGAGCTGAGCGCGGTCTGCAGCGGGTGCGGGGTGGGGGCGAAGTCGGCGCGGTACTCCGGCGTGTGCCCCGACCACAGGTCCTGCGCCCACAGCAGCGCGTAGCGCGTGTCGTAGTTGAGGTGCGTCGGCCGGTAGACGAGCTTGAGCAGGAGCGCGACGGCGGCGATGGTCGCCGCGGCCGGCACGGCGGCTAGCGCGAGCGCCCGCTCGCGCGGGGCGCTCGCCGCGACGGCGCCCCTCACGGGCCGTCCGCTCCGAAGCTGAACGACCGCAGCGCCTTCTTCGTCGCCTTGACGACCGCCCGGTCGGCGGCGCGCAGGCGCGGACGGGCGTTGCGCTGGCGCAGGCTGACGATCACGCCCGGCCCGCGGGACTCGTCGCTCGGGACGACGAGGAGATCCTGCCCGATCAGCGGGCGGGCGGGCGAGCCGGCGCGGAACCGCACCTCGTAGCCCGGGGCGTCGTTCACGCGGGCGCGCGCGTCGTACTGGGGCACGAAGCCGGGGAACCGCCCGCGCAGCGCCTCGACGTAGCGCGCCGCGCGGATCGGGAGGTCGGCGCGGGTGCCCGGCGGCAGCGGGGCGACGGACAGCGTCAGCCGGACGGCCTTGCCGCGGGCGGCGAGGCGCATGAGCTCGCCCGCGTGCGGCGTGGCCGGGCGCACGGGCGCGCTGTAGAGGACGCCGAAGGTGGGGTCGCCGCGGTGGACCAGCAGCGTGCCGCGGTTCTCGCGCGCGAGCAGGAGGACCAGCAGCGCGAGGGCGACGACGATCGCGGCGGCGACGGCGAGCGTCGTGCGCGGGCGGATGCCGAACCGCGCGCGCAGGAGCGCCGGGAGCGTCGGGCCGAGCTCCGGCCGCACGGGGCTCGCGCTCATCGGCGGTGGCTCCGCCGCTTCTTGCGGGCCGCGCGGTGCTTCTTCGCGGCCCGCTTGCGCCGCTCTGCCCTGCGGTGCTTCGCCGCCTTGTGCCGCCGCTCCGCGCGGTGCTTCTTCGCCGCGCGCTTGCGCCGCTCCGCCTTGCGGTGCTTGGCCGCCTTGCGGTGCTTCGCCGCCTTGCGCCGCTTCCCGGCCCCCTTCAGCCGCGACTCGATCCCCTGCTTGCGCGCGAGCCGCTGCGGCACGTACGCGGTCAGCGCCCGCCGCCCGTTCACGAACAGGTACGTCCCGTCCGAGGTCACGGGGTCATAGCCGCCGAAGTCCGTCTCGAACACCTTGCGCCCGGTCCGCACCCCGAGCCCGAAGGTCCGCGACTTGCCCAGGTCGGCGAAGTAGACGACGTCGCCCACGATCGTCGGCGAGCCGGAGATCTTGCCGCCCGACCGGTGCTTCCAGCGCACCTTCCCCGACCGTGCGTCGAGCGCGTAGAACGTCCCGTCGTAGGAGCCGAAGTAGATCCGCGGGCCCGCGCCGTCCACGTTGTCGACCGCCGCCGACGAGTAGACGAAGCCGCCGGTCTGGTGGGCCCAGGCGAGGTCGCCGTCGCGGGCCGAGAAGGAGTACATGCGTCCGTCGGTCGAGCCGACGTAGACGCGCCCGAAGGCGACGGCCGACGTGGCGTAGAACTCCCCGCCGCGCAGCAGCGCCCGCGCGTCGTCGGCCCGCCACAGCCGCCGGCCCGTCGAGGCCCGCACCGCTTGCACGTAGCCGCCGTAGTCGCCGAAGTAGAGCGCGCCGTTGGCGAGGGTCGGGCTGGCCTTGACCGCCCCGCCGGCCCGGTAGGTCCACACGGGACGCCCGTTGGCCGCCCGCAGCGCGTAGACCCGCCCGTCCTCCGAGCCGAAGTAGACCCGCCCGCCGTCGACCAGCGGGGAGGACTCCGTCCGGCTCGGCAGCCGCCGCGTCCACAGCATCTTCCCGTCGCGCGCCCGCACCGCGACGATCCGGCCCTGACCCGAGTCCTTGCGGGTCTCCAGCACCGTCGCGTAGACCGTGCCGCCGACCACGGCCGGCGACGAGGCGGCCAGGTAGCCGAGCTTGCGCTTCCAGCGGATCTTCCCCGTCCCCTTGGCCAGCGCGGCGAGCCGCCCGTTGTCGGCGAGCTGGAAGAGCGTGCGGCCGGCGATGACGGGCGGGAACTCGAGCAGCGCCGGCGCCCGGTGGCGCCAGATCATCCGCCACGGGCCGCGGAGCGGCTTGGGCGGCTGGAAGACCCGGTTGTGGTCCTTCGTGTAGCCGTACATCGGCCAGCGGAAGTCGTCCTTGCGGACCTTCTTCGCCGGCTTGGGGGCCGGGGTGGGCGTCGGGTCCTCGAAGGCGACGTCCGGGTTGGAGACGTCGCCGGCCGGCTTGAGGAGCACGGCGTACGCGGCGATCCCGGCCCCCGCGAGAAGGACGAGACCGACGCCGAGCACGACGAGCAGTCGGCGGCGGGGGAGCACCCTCGCATCCTAGGAGAGGCCCCGCGCCTGCCATCATCGCCCGCCATGTCGCGAGCCCGCCTGCCGACCGTCGCCGAGGTGCGGGCGGTCGTCCAGCCGCCGGGCCTGCTGGCCCGCAACAGCGGCGAGCACTGGGCCGGCCGCCTCTACATGCGCCGCGTCTCGCCCCGCCTGACGCGGCGGCTGATCGGAACGCCGCTGACGCCCAACGCCGTCACCTGGCTGATGCTCCTCAGCGGCTGGCTGGCCGCCGCGGCGCTGAGCGTCCCGGGGCTGTGGACCGCGGCCGCCGCGGTCCTGCTGATCCAGCTGCAGCTCCTGCTCGACTGCTCCGACGGCGAGCTGGCCCGCTGGCGCAAGGTCGGCTCGCCGGCGGGGATCTACCTCGACCGGGTCGCCCACTTCGCGACCGAGTCGGCGCTGCCGATCGGCCTGGGGATCCGCGCCGACGGCGGCTGGGACTCGATCGGCGGCTGGACGGCGCTCGGGCTGCTCATCGCGGTGCTCGTGCTGCTGAAGATGGCGCAGGGGCCGCTCGTGGCGGTCGCGCGAGTGGAGTCGGGAAGGCCGCCGCTGCAGGACACCGCGGACACCGCCGCCCCGCGCCCGACCGGCGTCCGGCGGCTGCGCCGGGCCGTCGGCTTCCTGCCGTTCTTCCGCGCGTTCGTGGCCGTGGAGGCGACGCTGCTCGCCTTCGCCGCCGCGCTCGCCGACGCCGCCTTCGGCGATCTCGCCGGCACGCGCGTGCTGGTGATCGCGCTGATCCCGATCGCCGCCGTCACGCTGGCCGGCCGCGTCGCGGCGATCATGCTCTCCGGCCGCCTCACATGATCGGCGGCCGGCCCGCGCGGACCATCCGCCACAGGGTCGACGCCTTCAGCGGCTGCCGGAACCCCCGCGGCATGCGCAGCCCCGTGGCGTAGCCGTGCGCGATCTCGCGCGCCGCCCGCCGCGACTTCAGCCGCGCGGCGGTCCGCAGCGCGAAGGCGCCGACGTAGAGCCAGGTGAGCGGGAACCGCAGGTGCCGGCGGGCGAGCAGGACGCGGTTGCGCGCCCCGTACCAGTGCCAGCCCTCGTGCGAGACGCCGGACGGCGACGGGTGGTGCACCACGACGTCGCCCGCGTAGCGGATCCGCCAGCCGGCGTCCATCATGCGCCAGCCGAGCGCGACGCCCTCGTGCATGAAGCGGAACTCCGACGGCCAGCTCCCGGCCTGCGCGAACGCGTCGCGCCGCACCGCGACGGCGCCCTCCCACACCAGCGTGACGTCGCTCGAGCGCCACGGGTCCGACGAGCGCAGGCGCGGGACCCAGTCGCGGCTGCGCCGGCCGCCGGGGTCGCGCGGCTCGACCCGCAGCTGGACCATCCCGAGCGCCGGGTCGGCGGCGAAGAGCGCGGCGACCCGCACCAGCGCGGCGTCGTCGGCCAGCGCCGCGTCGTCGTCGAGGAAGAAGATCAGGTCGCCGCGCACGTGCGGCACGCCGGCGTTGCGCCCGGCCGGGATCCCGCGGTCGACCGGCTCGTGGATCCCGCGCACGCCCGCGGTCAGGCCCTCCGGCGCCCAGCCGTTGCCGACGACCACCGTGTCGAGCTCCACGCCGCGCTGGCGCAGCAGCGATTCGAGCGCCAGCGCGAGGTCGGCGGGCTTGCGCCCGGTGGTCAGCAGGATGCAGCCGAAGTGCGGCACGGCGGGCGAGTGTACGGCCGCGCCATACGCTGTCGCGGATGCGCGACCTGGTGATCTTCGGCGCCGGCGGCTACGGGCGGGAGGTCCGCCAGGTCGTCGAGGACGTCAACGCGGACGCCTCCGAGTGGAACCTCGCGGGCTTCCTCGACGGCGATCCCGCCCTCCACGGGCAGGCCGTCCGCGACCTGCCGGTCCTCGGCGGCCCCGAGTGGCTGGACGGGCGCGGTGACGTCGCCGTGGCCCTCGCGGTCGGCGGCCCGGCGGGCCGGCGGGCGGTGGCGGAGCGGATCGGCGCGGCGCGCTGCGCGACGCTCGTCCACCCCGGCGCCTGGATCGGCAACCACGTCGCGCTCGGGACGGGGACGATCGTCCTGGCCGGCGTGACGGTCTCCACCGACATCGCGATCGGCGACCTCGTCTGCCTGAACAAGAATTGCATCGTCGGCCACGACGCGGTCATCGGCCGCTACGCGACGATCTCGCCGGGCGCGTCGATCTCCGGCTACGTGCGCGTCGGCGAGGGCTGCGACGTCGGCGCCAACAGCGTGATCGTGCAGGGGCACGCGGTCGGCGACTGGTCCGTGGTCGGCGCCGGCGCGGTGGTCACCAAGGACCTGCCGGCCGGCGTGACCGCGGTGGGCGTCCCGGCCCGCGTGATCAAGGCGCGCGACGCCTAGAACGTCGCCACGAAGACGTCGGGCACGCCGTTCGCGTCTCCGGCGACGAGCCCGGTGGCCGCCGAGCCGAACGCGACCACCCGCGCGCTGCCCGCCAGCGCCGGGAACCCGCTGCGGCCCTCGCCGCCCGGGCTGGCCACGATGGTGCGGCCCGTGCGCCGGTCGCGGACCTCGACCTCGCCGATCGGGCCGTCGCCGTCGGCGATGACGTCGGTCGGGGAGCGTTGATAGGCGACGCGGCGCCCGTCGTCGGACAGCGACGGCGCGCTCGCGACGCCGCCGCCGGCGGTGGCACGCCGCAGGCGCCCGCGGCGCAGGTCGCGGACGTAGACGTCGTCGTCGCTGGTGAAGGCGACGTGGCGGCCGTTCCCCGAGATGACCGGCTCGGCGCAGTAGCGCTTCAGACCGCGGCTCGCCCACCGCCGTCGGCCGGTCTTCACGTCGATCGCGTAGACGTCGCCGCGGCCGTCGCGGTCCCCGCGCACGAGGCGCGCGCCGGTGGCGAACGCGACGCGGCGTCCGTCGGCGGAGATGGCCAGCCCGGGCGAGAAGTCGTCGTAGGGGCGCGAGAGCACGAGCCGGCTGCGGCCGGTCCGGCGGTCGAGCACGCTGAGCGTGACGTCGCGCACGTCCTGCCCGACGTCGCGCCGGCCGGCCAGGATCGCCACGTGCCGGCCGTCGGCGGCCAGCACCGCGCTGACGATCCGCAGATCGCGGTCCGGGACGCCCTTGCGCGTGATCTGCAGGCGCCGGGTGGCGCCGCTGGAGCGGGAGTAGAGGGACAGCGAGCGGCGCCGCCGGGCGTCCAGCGAGGCGAAGAGCACCGTCCCGCCGCCGCGCGAGATGCTCGGCTCGACGCCGCCGGCGTCGCCGCTGAGGCGCGTGGTGGTGCCGCGCTCGCGGTCGCGCAGGAACACGCCGGTGCCGCTGCCGGGGTCGCCCGGGGCGAGGTCGGTGGCGGCGGAGACGAAGGCGACGAAGCGGCCGCCGGCGGAGATCGCGGCGGCCCGGTCGGCGGCCACGCCGCTCTCGGCGTCGCCCTCGGCGCCGGCGGAGCTCACGCTGACGCGCTCGACGCGGGGTGCGGCCGCGGCCTGCGCGGTCCCGAGCGCCGCGGCGGCGGCCGCGACGGCGAGGCCTGGAAGGAGTCGGTGGAGGAGCATCGGATCCCAGAACGGCGGCACGACTCGAAGGTTGCGCGAGGCGGCGACTGGACGAATGTCCGAGCGATGGCGCGCCGGCAGCGGTCTACCTTCCTGTG